>NZ_JADGMP010000049.1:0-27943 GCF_015549295.1 Cupriavidus sp. IK-TO18 | reverse complement strand
AGGAACTTGGTGAGCAGGTTGAAGCAAGTGGTCTTGCCTGCGCCATTAGGGCCGATCAATGCATGGATCGAGCCGCGCCGGACTTGCAGGTTGACGCCGTTGACCGCGGTAAAGCCGCGGAACGACTTGCCGAGATCGCGGGTCGCCAGGATCAGGTCATCATGCGGCATGGCCGTGCCTCCTTATCGTTGGCTGCCACGTTGCCGTGGCGAAAGAGATAGCGCGCCATGCTTAGCCCTCCACCGGCAGCGTCGCGATCGCGTACGCGTGGCGCAGCGTGCGGCCCAGCACCGGGTCTTCCAGCTCGATCTCGAAACGCTGCGCCGGGCGGATGCCGCCGATGGCCGGCAGCGTGCCGCACAGCATCGCCGAGCCCTCGCCAAAGCTGCCGCCATGCCCGGCAAAGCGGTCGAGCAGGTCAGCCGGCGAGCGCATCGCCGTCACCGCGCCTTGCTGGTACAGCACGCGTTCGCCGTCGATGGTGGCGTAAGAGCGCAGCACCAGCCGGTCCCAGTGGCCTTCCACTTCAGCCAGCTTCCACAGGGTCTGCGCACAGGGCTTCTCGCACATCTGCTTGGACACAGTGATGCCATAGATCTCGGCCTCGCGGTCGGTGTGGTCCGAGGCGATGCCCACCAGGATCTCGCCGCCGTCGTTCACGAGCAGGAATTCCGCTTCGCCGCTGCTGGCTTCGCCGCTGACCTGGATCTCCGGCGCGGCGCCCAGCCGTTCTGCGGCGACGCGATAGAACACGGGCGTGTAGGGCGGGCGCTTGACGCCAAGTTCTTCCAGTTCGCGGATATGGGCTTCCATGGCCTCGACGTCGCGGCCGGTCCATCCCGCCACCACCAGCTGGCGAATGGCGACGGCGCGTTGCGACTTGCCCTGGCGGCTGTCGATATCAAAGGTAAGGGTCTTCATGTTCGGGGGCTCTCTGTGCGGGGGAGGGGCGGCCAGCGTCAGCGCCGGCCGCATGGACGGGTTGGCTTACTTCTTGACCAGCGGACAGGCGCTGGCGCTGAGCGGCCGGAACGCTTCGCTGGCGGGGATCACGCTCTTGATCTTGTAGTAGTCCCACGGGCGCTTCGATTCCTGTGGCCGCTTGACCTCGACCAGGTACATGTCATGCACCATCAGGCCATCGGCGCGAATGGTGCCGTTGGTCGCGAAGAAGTCATTGACCGGCGTGGCGCGCATTTTGGCCAGTACCGCGTCGCTTTCGTCGGTGCGCGCGGCCTGGATCGCCTTCAGGTAGTGCATGGTCGACGAATACACGCCGGCATGGACCAGTGTCGGCATCCTGCCGGTCTTGGCGAAGAAGCGCTGCGACCACGCGCGCGTGGCGTCGTCGCGGTCCCAATAGAACGAAGTCGTCAGCGTCATGCCTTGCGCGGCCTGCAGCCCCAGGCTGTGGATGTCGCTGATGAACATGTGCAGGCCCGCCAGCCGCTGCTTGCTGCCGTTGATGCCGAAGTCCGCAGCGGTCTTGATCGCGTTGACGGTATCGGCGCCGGCGTTGGCCAGCCCGATCACGCTGGCGCCGGACGCCTGCCCCTGCAGCAGGTACGACGACAGGTCGGCGGAGTTGATCGGATGCTTCGCCTTGCCCTTGAGCGTGCCGCCGACACTCGACAGCGCCTCGGTGCCATCCTTCTCCAGCGACGCACCCAGGGCGTAGTCGACAGTCAGGAAGTACCAGCTGTTGTCGCCGCGGCGGGTCAGTGCCTTGACCGTGTTGGCGGCGAAGGCGTAGGTGTCGTACGAGTACTGGATCGTATAGGGCGAGCAGTCCTCGTTGCTCAGCCGCGTGGTGCCGGCACCACTGGCAATGACGATCTTGTGCTTGAGCTTGCCCAGGTTGGAAACGGCCAGCGCCACCGACGACGGCAGCGCGTCCTGGATGACATCGACCTTCTGGTTGTCAAACCAGCCGCGCGCAAGCGTGGCGGCCACGTCGGTCTTGTTCTGGTGGTCGGCGCTGACCACCTGCACGGGTGCGCCGAGCACCTTGCCGCCGAAGTCGTCGACAGCCATCTGCGCGGCGATCACCGAGCCCTTGCCGCCGATATCGGAAAAGATGGACGACATGTCGGTGAGCACGCCGATCTTGACGACGCCATCGCTGACGGGGGCGGGATCGGCCGCCACGGCGGTTCCCGAGATGAGGGCGGCGCAGGCGAGCGCGGCCGCGCCGATGCGGATATCAGGCATGTTGTCTCCTTGGGTTTTGTAGGAATAGTGAGTACTGCTCAGGCTGCGGCTACCTGTGGCACTGCCGCAGCGCCGCTTCCACGGCCATGCCGATCGCCAGCAGCCTGCGGTCGGCGCCGTGCCGGCCGAACAGCATCAGGCCCACCGGCGCTTCGCCAGGGCGATGGCAAGGGACCGACAGCGCGCAAAGGTCGAGCATGTTGGCGATGGCGGGGTTGCGCAGCAGCAGGCGGTTGGTGGCGAAAAAGGCGTCGTCGTCATCGAGGTCGGCGATGCGCGGCGCCAGGATCGGCACGGTTGGCAGCACCACGGCATCGAAGCCCGCCAGTTCGGCATCCGCCTGCCGGCACAGCGCGGCGCGGCGGTCGCGCATGCGCAGGTAGTCGGCGGCGAGCTGCCCGTCGGCCAGCCGGATGCGCGACAGCACGCGCGGGTCGTAGCGGTCGGCGTGCGCCGCCATCAGCTTGCCGTGCCAGGCGCTGGCCTCGGCGGCCACCAGCCCGCCGCCGTGGCCGAGGTCGCCGAGCTGGCCCCAGGTGTCGAAGTCCACGTCGTGCAGTAGCGCGCCGGCGGCGGAAAGCCGGCGCAGGGCGTCGCTGAACGCCTGCGCTACCGCATAGTCGATGGCATCCAGCACCATCCCGCCGGGCACGGCCAGGCGCAGTCCGGCCAGGCTGGCCGGCGCCGCGGGCGGCGCTGCGCCGGCCATTACCGCGTCGACGGCGGCGCAGCACGCCACGGTATTGGCCAGGCAGCCGACCGAGTCGTAGCTGGGCGACAGCGGCACCGCGCCTTGCAGCGGCACCCGGCTCGCGCTGGGCTTGAATCCGACGATCCCGCACAGCGCTGCCGGGATGCGGCACGAGCCGCCAGTGTCCGACCCAATCGCGGCCAGCGCCATGCCGTCGGTTACCGAGACCGCAGCGCCGGACGACGAGCCGCCCGGAATGCGCCCGGCCTGCCGGTCGAACGGGTTGCGCGGCGTACCGTAGTGCGGGTTGATGCCGACGCCGGAATAGGCGAACTCGGTCATGTTGGTCCGGCCGACGAAGACCGCGCCCGCGGCGCGCAGCCGCGCAATGGCCGGGGCATCGGCGCTGGCGGCGCGTTCCGGCAGTACCTTCGCGCCGGCGCGGGTCACATCGCCCTGCACGTCGAACAGGTCCTTCACCGACACCGGCACCCCCGCAAGGGCACCGGCCACGCCCTGTTCGCGCAGCATGTCGCTGGCCTGCGCCTGCTTGCGGGCGGCCATGCTGACGCCGTGCGGGAAGACGCGCGCGCCTTCGCCGCCGGGATTGCAGATGCGTTCGACACAGGAGGCCAGCAGGGACAGCGCATTGGCGCTGCCGTCGGCAAGCTGGCGCCTGGCGGTGGCTACGGTCGCTTCCATGATCAGGCCGGGTCGTAGTAGTGGATTTCCAGTAGCATGCAGCCGCCGTTGGACCGGAACGGGCCGTGGAACGCGCCGGGAGGGCGGCAGGCGTAGGTATTGGGCGCGAAGGCTTCGCCGCCGTCGCCGTTGGCATCGTTGCCGACGGTCAGGTCGCCGCTGAGCAGGTACACCTCCTCCCAGTACTCGTGGACGAACGGCGCCCTGGTGAAGATGCCCGCGTCGAAGCGCAGCAGGCGGGTACGGCTGCCGCGGCGGCCGCTTTCGTCCAGCGCGCCGGACAGGATCTTCTGCTGGATGCCGGCGGGGTAGCCTTCGGGCACTTCCCAGCCGGAGGCCAGGTCCAGGGTATGGAACTCGTCGTGAAGTTTGTTGATCGCCATGCTGATCTCCGTTATCGAGGCAAGGGTGGGGAACGGGAGGGGAGCGGGTCAGGCGGCCTGCGGCAGCCGGGCCAGTTCGTCCTGCAGGGAATAGCTGCCGAGCATGCTGTCGACCAGGCCCGACGCGCGCTTCCAGTCGTAGGTGCGGTAGGCATGGCCCTTGGTGACGAAGGTGGCGCCGGCGTAGAACATTTCGTACTGGTTGTGGCGCGAGGCAAACTCGGAGCCGACCGCGTCCCAGGCGAGCTTGAAGAACTTGACGCGCTCCTCCGGGCTGCACACCGGCGATTTCTGCGTCTTGGCGATGATGTCGGCCAGCGTGGGATTGGCGAAATCCTCGATGCTGGAGGGCAGCATGATCATGCCGCCGCCGGCCAGCTCGCGCAGCGTATTGAGGACCTTGGCGTAGAGCTGCTGCGTCACCACCTGCGAGCCGTACAGCATGCCGCGGTCGGGAATGAAGTAGCCGTTCTGGTTGACCTGGCCCTTCGCTTCCATTCCATAGACCCAGGCCTCGACCATGCCTGCCTCGGCGGCGAGCTGGCCCAGAAGCTCCTTGACCTGCGGGAAGCCGGCAGTGCCGTTGATCTCGGTGATGCGGTGCGCCAGGCCGACCAGGAAGCGCAGCTTGACCATCAGCCTCACCTGGCACTGGTAGTTCTGGTAGACGTGCGCCGGCGTGGCATGGAACTGCTTCGCGCACATGGCGACGTCGCCCGCGACGAAGATCCGTTCCCAGGGCACCTTGACGTCGTCGAAGTAGAGCACCGCATCGTTCTCGTCGAAGCGGCTCGCCAGCGGGTTGTCGAAGACCGAGGTGGCGCTGGCCTCGTACGACTTGCGCGACATCACCTTCAGGCCCTTGCTGTTCATCGGCACCGCGAAGGACAGCGCATACATCTCGTCGCCCTCGCGCAGCGGCTGGATGCAGCTGCAGAACACTTCGTTGGCCATGATGCCGCTGGTGGCGAGCATCTTGGCGCCGCGCACGGTAATGCCTTCCGCGTCCTGGTCGACGATGCCCACCGCCAGGTACTTGTCTTCCTGCTCGTGCGCCGCCTTGGCCTGGTTGGCCTGCGGGTTGACGATCACATAGGTGAGGAACAGGTCGTTGTCGCGGGCGTAGCGGTAGTAGTCGCGCAAGGCGCCGGCGCGCGCCGGGTCGGCCTGCTCGAGCACGTCGATGCCCATGTACATGCCGGAGATGCACGACGCGACATGATCGGGCGAGCGGCCCATGAAGCCGTAGTGCAGCGCGGTCCAGGCTTCCAGCATCTCGCGGCGCTCGACCAGTTCGTTGTAGCTGGTGGGCAGCTCCCAGATGCGGCTGACGCGCCGGTCGCTGCCTTCGGGCCGGAAAGTCATCTTGTCGGCATTCTCTGGACGCGCCTGGAAGTCGTAGAGATTGGCATAGCTGCGGATCGAGTTGCGGAAGGCGGGGTGCGCCGTGACGTCGGTGACGCGCTTGCCATCGAGGTACACTTCGCGCCCATCGCGCAGCATGGCGATGTGCTGGGTGCCGGTCTTGATCATGTCGTTCTCCTGTAGCTGACTGCTTGTGTTGTTGGGTTCAGGCCGCGGTGGGGCTGTATTCCAGCGCCCGGTACTTGCCGCCAAAGAAGATCAGCGGCCGGCCGTCATGCCGGGCCTGATGGCGGACCACCCGACCGATAAAGATCACGTGGTCGCCGCCGTCATGCATCGCATAGGGCTCGCACTCGAACGTCGCCAGCGTGTCTGGCAAGAGCACATGGCTGTCGCTGACGTTGCCGAAGTCGATGCCATCCCACTTGCCCGAGCTGGCGCGGGCAAAGCGGTTCGAGAGATCCTGCTGCGCCTCGGCCAGCACGTTGACCGCGTAGCGCGGCGCGCTGCGCAGGTCAGCCAGGCTCAGGCAGCGGCGATCGACCGAGAACAGCACCAGCGGCGGATCCAGCGATACCGAGTTGAACGACGCCACCGTGATGCCGACCGGGACCTCGCCGGCGCGCGGCGCGGTGATCACGGCGACGCCGGTGGCGAACATGGCCAGCGCGTTGCGAAAGCGGCGCTGCGCATCGGCGTCCGTTACGACGCCCTGATCGACAGATGACTCAGCCATCACGACTCCTACGCATGTTTGGGCAACCGCTGTGGCTGCCGCGGTTTGTTTTCTTAATTAGCTTTGTAACTTAGGTTTCATTGAATGCTAACAAACTGCGGTATTCAAGTTGGTGGAAACCCTAGGCGAGGAGCCTGGCGCGCACGCTGCGCCGCCGCGTGAATGCCGGAAAGCCTTGTGGCACAAAGGTTTTCGGGAAGTGGAATTGGGGGTTGGGGCGTTGCGGATGGCGCGTGCGACAGCACGGAGCAACCCTATCGGCAGCATGGCGGCCCGCCCCCGGGCGCGCGGCCCGGTGCTAGACTCGGCCGCACTTTCCCTGACCAGCGGGTTCGCGCGGTTCGCGCGGTTTCACTTTCTCCCCCGGTCGTACTCCCTCCGCAGCCAGGAATGCGCCCCATGCAAAACCAGCAAGACAACCTTCCCATCTACATGGACTACAGCGCGACGACGCCGGTGGACCTCCGCGTCGTCGACAAGATGGTGCCGTTCCTTCACCAGCAGTTCGGCAACCCGGCATCGCGCAGCCACAGCTATGGCTGGCAGTCGGAAGCGGCGGTGGAAACCGCGCGCGCGCACGTCGCGGCGCTGCTCAATGCCGACCCGCGCGAGATCGTCTGGACCTCCGGCGCCACCGAAGGCAACAACCTCGCGATCAAGGGCGCGGCGCATTTCTACCGCGGCAAGGGCAATCACATCGTCACGGTCAAGACCGAGCACAAGGCCGTGCTCGATACCTGCCGCGAACTGGAGCGGCAAGGCTTCGAGGTGACGTATCTCGATGTGGGAACGGACGGCCTGGTCGATCTCGATGTGCTGAGCGCGGCGCTGCGGCCGGACACCATCCTGGTGTCGGTGATGATGGTCAACAACGAGATCGGCGTGATCCAGCCGGTCGCGCGGATCGGCGAGATCTGCCGCGCTGCTGGCATCGTGTTCCACTGCGATGCGGTGCAGGCCGCCGGCAAGATCCCCATCGACCTGGCGGCGCTGAAGATCGACCTGCTGACCGTGACCGCGCACAAGGTCTACGGGCCCAAGGGCATCGGCGCGCTGTACGTGCGCCGCAAGCCGCGCATCCGGCTGGAGGCGCAGATCCACGGCGGCGGCCATGAGCGCGGCATGCGTTCCGGTACCTTGCCGACGCACCAGATCGTGGGCATGGGCGAGGCGTTCCGGCTGGCGCGGCTGGAACTGGAAGAGGAAGGACGCCGTGTCGGTGCGCTGCGCGACCGGCTGCTGGCGGGCCTGTCGCGGCTGGACGAGGTCTACGTCAACGGCAGCCTGGAACACCGCATCCCGCACAACCTGAATATCAGCTTCAACTACGTCGAAGGCGAGTCGCTGATCATGGGCATCAAGGACGTGGCGGTGTCTTCGGGATCGGCCTGTACCTCGGCCTCGCTGGAACCGTCGTTCGTGCTGCGTGCGCTGGGCCGCAGCGACGAGCTGGCGCACAGCTCGATCCGCTTCACGCTGGGCCGCTACACCACCGGGGCCGAAGTCGACGAAGTCATCCGCCAGGTCAGCGCCACGGTGTCGAAGCTGCGCGAGCTCAGCCCGCTATGGGAGATGCATCAGGAGGGCATCGATGTCGGCACGGTGCAATGGGCCGCGCATTGACAGGGGCATGTCCCTAGCCTTTCAGGCGGCGCGCCTGCAGGTGCTCAAGGTCGAGCGCGGCACGGTCGCCGTTGGCGACAAGGCGATCGACCACCGAGCACAGCACCTTGAATTCGGTGCGCGTGACGCCGTCGAACAGCACGTCATTGATCTGCTGCTGCACCGGCAGCAGTTCATTGAGCAGCTTGTTGCCCGCCGTGGTGATGGTCAGGCGCATCTTGCGCTTGTCGTCGGGGTGCGCCTTCTTGTCGATCAGGCCGAGCTTCTTCAGCTTGCCGGTCTCGATGGTGATGAACGGCCCGCTCAGGTGCAGGTGGTCGGCCAGCTGGTTCACCGTCACCTCGCCCTGCTGCGACAGGTGGGCGATCGAGCGGATCAGCGAATATTGCACGCCGGTCAGCCCGACCAGGTTGCCAAAGCCGTCCCGCACCGACAGCAGCCGCGCGGCAAACGGCAGCAGGCCATTGACGAGGTGCCGGAACTCGCGGTCCGAGCCATCGATCAGGCAAGCCGGATGCGTGATTGTCAGGGTCTTGTTTGCAGGAGTCGTAGCCATCGGCGGATTGTTCAATTAGCTTGTAATGCAAGCTTTGTGCCAAATTCTACCAAACTCGCCGCGCGGCCTGCCGTGCTGCCCGGCCTCACTTTTTACGCCAACGCGTTGCCTGTATGAACCCGATCTCCCTACCCGAAGCGCAAGCGCTGCTGGCCAGCTATGTCGAGGCCAAGGACAACAACCGTCCCGCGCTGATCCACGAGGCGTTCGCGCAAGATGCGACGCTGACCTTCTCGATCGACACCGACACCATCAGCTTCCCGGCAAAGACCGAAGGCGCCGCGGCGATCGCGGCGACGCTGGTGACTGACTTCGCGCAGACCTTCGACCGCTGCCGGACCTACTACGTCGGCGACCTGTCGCTGGCGGAGGCGGGAGCCACGCTGACGGTGCCGTGGCTGGTGCTGATGCGCGAGAAGGCGGCGCATACCTTGCGCGCGGGGAAGGGCGTCTACCGCTGGGGCTTTGCGCGGCAGCAAGATGGGACGTACCGCATCGGCAGCCTGCACATCCATATCGCGCGGATGGACGTGGTGCCGGATGCCGGCGCGGCCATGCTGGCGGCCTTGCAGGCTGCCTTGCCGTATCCCTGGCTGCCGTCGCAGACGCTGCAGGCGGCAGTTCACGCCCAGGTATCGGCTGACGCCAGGCTGGCGTTCCTGAAGGAATTTGTCTGAGGCCCAGCCGGCAGGACCAACCTGCCGGCACGCCACGTCAAAGCCCCAGCACTAGCTTGGCGATGATATTGCGCTGGATCTCGTTTGATCCGCCGTAGATCGACGCCTTGCGGTAGTTGAAGTAGCGCGGCGCCAGCACGGCCGCATAGTCCGGCCCCACGCGCAGCGCGGCCTCGCGGCCCTGGATTCCGGCCCAGGTGTCCTGCACGAACGGCAATGCCGCGGGACCGGCGGCCTCGACCGCCAGCTCGCTGACGGCCTGCAACGTCTCCGTGCCGGTGAGCTTCAGCATGCTCGACGCGGCCCCGATCGACGTGCCCGATTCCACGCCCGAAAACACGCGCAGTTCGACCGCCTCCAGCGCGGCGGTGCGCACGTGCAGCGTGGCCAGCTTGCGCCGGAAGGAGGGGTCGTCGAGCAGCCGCCCGCCATCGTCGGCGGTCTGCTCGGCGGCGATCTGCGCCACCTTGGCCAGTTGCTTGCGCAGCATCGGGCTGTAGGTGCCGCCGCGTTCGAACTCCAGCAGGTACTTGGCATAGGTCCAGCCCTTGCCTTCGTCGCCGATGCGATTCTCCGCCGGTACGCGCACGTTCTCGAAGAAGACCTGGTTCACTTCCTGTTGCCCGGCCACCGGGCCGTCCAGCGTCGGCAGAGGTGACACCGTGATGCCGGGGGTATGCATGTCGAGCAGCAGGAACGAGATCCCTTCCTGCCGCTTCGACTCGCGGCTGGTGCGGACCAGGCAGAACATCCAGTCGGCCCACTGCGCATGCGTCGTCCAGATCTTGGAGCCGTTGAGGATGTAGTGCTCGCCGTCGCTGTCGGTGCCGGGATCGGCGCGCAGCTGCAAGGACGCGAGGTCAGAGCCGGAATTGGGCTCTGAATAACCCTGGCACCACCACACGTCCGATGCCAGGATCGGCGGCAGGAAGCGCGCCTTTTGCGCCGGCGTGCCGTATTTCATGAGCACCGGCGCCACCATCTTCAGCCCCATCGGCGATACCGGCGGGCAGCCGGCCGTGGCCAGCTCGGACTGGAAGATAAAGCGCTGCGTCGGCGTCCAGCCCGGGCCGCCATATTCCTGCGGCCAGTTGGGCGCGGCCCAGCCGCGCGCATGCAGTGCCTTTTGCCAGCGCACCTGGCCGGCCTTGTCGAGATAGCCGTTCTTGGACTGCGCCATCATCGCGCGCAGTTCGTCGTCATACGCCTCGGTGATCCAGGCGCGCACGTCTTCACGGAATTGCTGGTCTTGCGGGGAAAAATCGAGATGCATCGACGGGCCTCGCTGGGGTAGTCGTCAGGGGTTGGCGGTTCAGGCCGCGACGGGATAGAGCAGGTCGGCGTAGCGGCGCAGGTGGTGCTCGGCCGAGCCGAACTGCAGGTCGATCGCCGTGACGCGCTTGAAATAGTGGCCCACCGCCAGCTCCTCCGTGACCCCCATGCCGCCGTGGATCTGCACGGCGCCCTGGCCGACGAAGGCCCCGGCCTGGCCGGCCTGGACCTTGGCCGCGCACGCCGCCTGCGCAAAGTCCGCCTGCGCGCCGTCGGCCTGCATCGCCGCGACCTGCGTCAGTGCCACGGATTGCTCCAGCTGCATATACATGTCGGCCATGCGGTGCTGCAGCACCTGGAACGTGCCGATCGGCACGCCGAACTGCTTGCGCTGGCGTGCGTAGTCGATGGTGTCGGCCAGCATGCGCGCCATCGCGCCGTTGGCTTCCGCGGCCAGCGCGACCAGGGCGTGGTCGCACAGCCGCTCGATCAGCGCTAAGGCCTCGCCTTCTGCGCCGATGCGCTGGCTGGCCGGCACCTGTACGTTATCGAGCAGCACCTCGGCCGCGCGCATGCCGTCGAAGGTGGGATATTCGCGCAGGGTCACGCCGGGCGTGTCGCGTGCGATCCAGAACAGGCTGATGCCCTCGCGGTCGCGGCGCGCCCCAGCGGTGCGGGCGCTGACCACCAGGTGCGACGCGGAAGGCGCGCCCACCACGGCGTGCTTGTGTCCGCTCAGCTTGTAGCCGTCGCCAGCGCGCGTGGCGCTGGCTTGCACGTCATGCCGGCAATAGCGGCTGGCGGGCTCGGCATGCGCCCAGGCCGCGGTGACCTCGCCACCGATGATGGCGGGCAGCCACTGCGCCGCCAGTTCCGGGCTGCCTTGCGCCAGCGCGCCGCCAGCCAGCACCACGGTGCCGAGATAAGGTTCGAGCACCAGGTGGCGGCCGAACTGTTCCATCACGATCATGTGCTCGGCAGCGCCGCCGCCCAGCCCGCCGACCGACTCGGCAAAGCCCGCGCCCAGGATGCCGAGGTCGCGCGCGAACGCACGCCAGCAATCGGGCCGCCAGCCCGTTGCGGACTGGACCGCGGCGCGGCGCGCTTCAAAAGCGTAGTGGTCGGCCAGGTAACGCGCGAGCGTGTCGCGCAGCATCGATTGTTCTTCGCTGAACTTGAAATCCACCTCGGCTCCTTCGGGAATGGGGGATGGCGTGGCTGCGATAGTTTGCGTCAGCATGATCCGGGCACGCCGACGGGCGGCGCATCGTCGCATCGGACGAAGGTGCGCAGGCGCCGCTCAACGCCCGCACTTGCTCGTTTCATGCGGCGCCGCATCAAAATGCCGGCGCCACGCTTCGTCGCTTCCGACGATGGTTGAACCGGCGGGTCGTTCACAGAATGCGGGATCACCATCCCAATCCAGCGAACCCCTGTCGAGGAGCCCAACGCCATGCATCCGTCCATCCACGCGCAGCGCACGCCGGAGAAGCCGGCCGTCATCATGGGCAGCAGCGGCGCAGTCGTCACGTACCGCGAGCTGGACGAGCGCTCGAACCAGGTGGCGCACCTGTTCCGCACGCTGGGCCTGCGCCCTGGCGACCGTGTGGCGTTCATGCTGGAGAACCATCCGCGCATGTTCGAGCTATGCTGGGGCGCGCAACGCAGCGGCATCGTCTATATCTGCCTGAGCACCAAGCTGAACGCGGCCGATGCCGCCTACATCGTCAACGACAGCGCCGCGCAGGTGCTGGTGACCACGCACGCCCAGGCGGAGATCGCGGCCGCGCTGGTGGCGCAGACGCCGGCGCTGAAGCGCCGGCTGATGCTGGACGGCACGGTGCCCGGCTACGACGCCTATGAACCGGCCCTGGCAAGCTGCCCGACGACGCGCGTCGCGGACGAGGTGACTGGCGGCGACATGCTCTATTCGTCGGGCACCACGGGCCGGCCCAAAGGCGTATTCGCGCCGCCGGGCAGCCCGCGCATCGAGGATGCCACCACGTTGACCAGCCTGTGCCAGCGGCTCTATGGCTTCGATGCCGAGACCCGTTACCTGTCGCCGGCGCCGCTATACCATGCCGCGCCGCTGCGCTACAACATGTCGGTGCAAGCGCTGGGGGGCACCGCGGCGGTGATGGAGCATTTCGACGCGGAGAAATACCTGCAACTGGTGCAGCAGCACCGCATCACGCATACGCAGCTGGTGCCGACGATGTTCTCGCGGATGCTCAAACTGCCCGAGGCACAGCGCCGGGCCTATGACGTGTCGTCGCTGCGCGTGGCGATCCATGCCGCGGCGCCATGCCCGGTGCAGGTCAAGGAGGCGATGATCGCGTGGTGGGGGCCGGTGATCTGGGAGTATTACGCCGGCACCGAAGGCAACGGCGTGACCGTGGTCAGCACCCAGGAATGGCTGCAGCGCAAGGGCACCGTCGGCCGGGCCATGGTCGGCAAGCTGCGCATCTGCGGCCCCGACGGCGAACTGCAACCGCCCGGCGAGCCCGGCACCATCTATTTTGCCGAAGGCCGCGCCTTCGAATACCACAACGACCCGGCCAAGACGGCCGAATCGCGCCATCCCCGGCATCCGGACTGGAGCACCATCGGCGATGTCGGCTATGCCGATGCCGACGGTTACCTGTTCCTGACCGACCGCAAGGCCAATATGATCATCTCCGGCGGTGTCAACATCTACCCGCAGGAAGCCGAGAACCTGCTGATGACGCACCCCAAGGTGCTTGACGTGGCGGTGATCGGGGTACCTAACGAGGATTTTGGCGAAGAGGTCAAGGCTGTGGTGCAGCCGGCCGACATGGCGCAGGCCGGGCCGGAACTGGCAGCCGAGCTGATCGCGTTCTGCCGCGCCAACCTGTCCACCATCAAATGCCCGCGCTCGGTCGATTTCGAGTCCGAGCTGCCGCGCCTGCCGACCGGCAAGCTGCTCAAGCGGCTGCTGCGCGACCGCTACTGGACCGGCCACGGCAACAAGCTGGTGTGAAGGCGGCGCCGGCATCCGGCTTGTGCCCGGCGAGCGCAGCGGCGCTGCGGTCCGGGAGCCCCTTAATCCAGCCGGAAGGCCGCCTGAAGAGACCCCGAACCCTCGGCGGCGCGCGGCCGCGCGCGTTTACGCCATAATTCCGTGTTCCATCACAGTCACGCCCGCCCGCGCTGCTGCGCGGGCGGGCGCATCGCTTCGCATTGCCCTTCGCATTGCCGCAAGGGCGCTGCGGCGCGGAAGACGACAAATCGCCAATGGCAAGTATCGAGGAGACCGGACGGCGCATGCCGTCCGCCACCGGCGCCGCTGCGCTGGCCGCCAAGCTGCGTCCACCGCTGCTGACGCCGTTCCAGGTCGAGCGCGCGTCGATCTGCGACGCCGTGTGCGCCGCGGATTTCGTCAAGCTCGTGCTGGTGCGCGCGCCCGCGGGCTTTGGCAAGACCACCGCCATGCTCCAGTGCCGTGCGCGCCTGGAAGCCGCGGGCGGGCGCACCGCCTGGCTCACCCTTGACCGCTCCGACAACGATGCCACCCGCTTCCTGGGCTCGGTCGAGGCCGCCATCGCGCAGGCGCTCGGCGCAGCGGCCCAGCCGCCCCGCTCCGGGCTGATGCAGGATCCCGGCGAGCAGGCGCTCGCGCTGATCGACCGGCTGGGCAGCCACAGCGGCGCCTTCACGCTGTTCCTCGACGACTTCGAATCGATCCAGAACGCCGCCGTCAGCGGCCTGGTGTGGCAGATGGTCGAAAGCCTGCCGCCGGGCTGCCGTGTCGTAATCGGTACGCGCTGGGTGCCGGAGAGCGGCCTGGGCCGGCTGCGCGCGCGCGGCGAGCTGCTCGAGATCGAGCCCGCGCAACTGCGCTTCAGCGCCAGCGAGACCGAATCCTTCCTGCGCGAGGCCCGTGGGCTCAAATTGCAGCCAGCCGCGATCAGCGCGCTGCACCGGCGCACCGAAGGCTGGGCCACGGCATTGTGGCTGGCTTCGGTGGCGATGGAGCGGCGCAGCCAGCCCGAGGGGTTCATTGCCGGCTTTTCCGGCTCCAACGCGGCAATTGCCGACTATCTGGTCGAAGACGTCTTCCTGCACCTGCCCGATGCGGTGCGGGACTTCCTGTTGCGGACCTCGATCCTCGACCAGCTCTGCGGCCCGCTGTGCGACGCGGTCTGCCAGGCCGCTCCGCCATCCGGGGGCGGCGCCGGCAGCAGCGACGAAATCCTGGCCTGGCTGGAGCGCGCCAACCTGTTCCTGCTGCCGCTGGAGAGCGAGCGCTACGGCGAGCGCGGCACCGGCGCGGCAGCGGAGCAGTGGTACCGCTATCACAGCCTGTTTTCCGGCTTCCTGCGCGGCCAGCTGGCGCAGTCGATGCCCGACGCCGTGCCGCCATTGCACCTGGCTGCCTCGCGCTGGTACGAGTCTCAGGGCCGCCCGGTGCCCGCCATCGAGCACGCACTCGCGGCCGGCGCGCTGGGCCATGCGCTGGAATTGCTGGACAGCGCCGTCGATGACCTGCTGGGGCAGGGCCGCATGCGGCTGCTGACGCGCTGGCTGGAGGCGGTACCGGCCGAACAGCTGGCCCGCTGGCCCAAGCTGCAGATCGCGCATGCGTGGGCGGTGTCATTCACGCGCGGCCCGGCCGACGCGATCGCGCTGCTGCAGGCGATCCCGACCGAAGGCGCGGCCGGCGACCTGCTCGCGCATATCCGCGCGCTGCGCCACGTGCTGCTCAACATGATGGACCGCTTCGACGACGCGCGTGCCTTCGCCCGCAACGAGGTGCCGCCGCTGCCGATGGGCTACGCCTTCCCGGATGCGATCCTGGGTACGTCGATGGCGCGGCTGGCCGCGGTCATCGGCGACTATCCCGAGGCGCGCCGGCTGCTCCAGATCGCGCGCCAGGCCGTGCGCGGCTCGGACAGCAACTTCAACAAGATCTTCTCCGAATCGGTCGAAGGCCTGATCGACCTGCGCCAGGGACGGCTGCAGCAGGCGCTCGGGCGCTTCCGCATCGCCGCGCGCACGATGCTGCCGAACCGCTTCGGCCCGACCAACGGCAACGCCATGGCCGGCATTTTGTTGGCCGAAGGGCTGTACGAGAGCGGCGATACCGACCGCGCCAGCCGGCTGCTTACCGTGTATCTGCCGCTGTCGCGCGACCTCGGCCTGCCGGACCAGATCATCACCGGCCATACCGTGCTGGCCCGCATCGCCTTCGAGCGTGGCGAGACCGACCAGGCCCATGAATGGCTGGCGCAGCTGGAGGCGCTCGGCCACCACCGCGGCCTGACCCGGCTGGTGATGGCGGCGATGCTGGAGCGCGCGCGGCTGGCGCTGCGCCAGGGCAACGTGCACGCCGCGCAGGAGGCGATCGAGCGCGCCGCCGACCCGGCGCTGTGGCGCACGCGTCCGGGCGTCAGCTCGTTTGCCAGCGACGTCGAGGACATTTTTGTCGGCAGGCTGCGGCTGGACGTGCATGCCCGCCCGGGGGCGCAGGTACGCGACGCGATCGAGCGCGAACTGGCGGCCGCCACCAGCAACCAGCTGATGCGCCGCGCGCTCAAGCTGCGCATCCTGCTGGCACAGGCGTGCCAGCGCAGCGGCGACGGCGCGCATGCGCTGGTGGTGATGGGCGAGGCGTTGCGCTTCGGGGCAGCCGAGGGCTTCGTGCGGATTTTCGCCGACGAAGGTGACGACGTGCGCCGGCTGGTGGCCGACGCCTGCGCCCGCCAGGGCGCCAGCCTGCCATCCGCCTACGTGGAAAAACTGCTGCATGCATGCGGCCAGCAAGCCGGCGAAGCGCCTGGCGGGGCGGCCGGCCGCCCCGCACCGCCGGCGCTGGTGGAGCCGCTGACGCCCAAGGAGCAGAAGGTGCTGCAGTTGCTGGCGGAAGGCTTTTCCAATGTCGCCATGGCCGAGCGCCTGTTCGTGTCCGAGACCACGGTGCGCACGCACCTGCGCAATATCAGCGCCAAGCTGCACGCCAGCAACCGCACCCAGGCGGTGGCGATCGCGCGGCAGCTGGGGCTGCTCTGATCCTGGCGCCGCGTGCGTAACTGCGCGCGGTGCCAGTTCTCAGATGCCGATGAACTCGGCGAACTCCGCCAGCGGTGCGCGCGCCGCGCGCAACTGGTTGGCCGGCGCCTCCGGATCCTCGAAGCCGATCGCCATGCCGGTGAACAGCATGCGCTCGGCCGGCAGCTGCAGGAAGCTGCCGATGGTCTCCGGATACATCGCCCAGCATTCCTGCGCGCAGCTGTCGAGCCCTTCCTCGCGCAGCAGCAGCATCACGGTCTGCAGGTACATGCCCAGGTCCGACCACTGCGGCGGACCCATGCGCCGGTCCACGGTGCAGAACAGCGCCAGCGGCGCGCCGAAGAACGTGAAGTTGCTGGCGAACTGGGCGAGGCGCCGCGCCTTGTCTTCACGCGGGATGCCAAGGTAGTGGTAGAGCGCCTCGCCCACCTCGAAGCGCCGGTCGCGATAAGGCGCAACCAGTTCGGGCGGATAGACGTTGTATTCGCGGTCTTCACCCTTGGGCGTGTGCGCGATGCGCTCGCGCATGATGCCGCGCAAGCGCTCCAGCGCCTCGCCGCCGATCACGTGGATATGCCACGGCTGCAGGTTGCCGCCCGACGGCGCGCGCGCCGCGGCGTCGAGCACGCGGCGGATGGTGTCGGCTGGCACGGGCTTGTCCAGGAAGCCGCGAACGGACTTGCGGCTGGCGACGGCTTGACTGACTTTCATGCTGACTCCGGTGGGTACGTGGTGGCGCCGGCTTCAGGCGCTTCAGGCGAACGGCGGCTCGCCGCGCCAGTCGAAGAAGTCCGGCAGGTCGTGCGAGACGGTGTCGGGGAACGCGGCCAGGCGCTTTTCCAGGAATGCGCTGACGCCTTCCTTGACGTCGGCGGAGCGCCCGCGCGACTGGATCGCCCGGCTGTCGAGCTTGTGCGCCTCCATGGGGTGGCTGGCCCCGGCCATGCGCCAGATCAGCTGGCGGGAGATCGCGACCGAGACCGGCGCGGCGTTGTCCGCAATCTCCCGCGCGATCGCCCGCGCTGCCGGCAGCAGGTCTTCGGGCGCGTGCAGCGAGCGCACCAGCCCGCGCTCATGCGCCTCCTGCGCCGAGAACACCCGCCCCGTATAGCACCATTCCAGCGCCGTCGAAACGCCGACCACGCGCGACAGGAACCACGATGATGCGGCCTCGGGCGTGATGCCGCGGCGCGCGAACACGAAGCCGAACTTGGCGTCGGTCGAGGCCAGCCGGATGTCCATCGGCAGCTGCATGGTCACGCCCACGCCGACCGCGGCGCCGTTGACCGCGGCAATCACCGGCTTGAGGCTGCGGAAGATGCGCAGCGACACGCGGCCGCCGCCGTCGCGGTGCGCGGTGTCGGGGCTGGCGCCATAGCGCTTCTCGAAATCGAAGGTCGAGCTGCCGCCGGACAGGTCGGCACCGGCGCAGAAGGCGCGGCCCGAGCCGGTGACGATCACCGCGCGGACGTTGTCGTCGGCATCGGTGGCGTCGAAGGCGGCGATCAGGTCCTGCATCATCTGCGCGGTGAAGGCGTTGAGCTGGTCCGGGCGATGCAGCGTGATGGTGGCGACACCGTCTTCAACGGCGTAGCGCAGGGTTTCGAACGAAGGCGTGGCTTGCGTCATGGCGACTCCTGCTGAGGGAAGGGGGCGGGTGCCGCGGGCCGGAGGGCGGCAAGGGCCCGGAACGGCGCGGGGGCAGCCAACACTAGTGCAGAATGCGCCGCCCGCAATCGTCGCTTCCGACGAAGCATCGCGCACGCGCGCGCCGTAGACTGGCCCGAACGCCGGCAAGGCCCGCTAGCTGACAGCAAAAAGGACAATCATGAAGACTCGAATCACCGAACTGCTTGGCATCCGCTACCCGATCATCCAGGGCGGCATGCAATGGGTCGGCTATGCGGAGATGGCCGCTGCCGTCTCCAATGCCGGCGGGCTGGGCATCCTCACCGCGCTGACGCAGCCGACCCCCGAGGCGCTGGGCGAGGAAATCCGCCGCTGCCGCGATATGACCGACAAGCCATTCGGCGTGAACCTGACGCTGCTGCCTTCGATCAACCCGCCGCCATACGCGCGCTACCTCGACGTCATCATCGAAAACGGCGTCAAGGTGCTGGAGACCGCCGGCAACAACCCCAGGGAACACATCGCGCGCGCCAAGGCCGCAGGCATGAAGGTGATCCACAAGTGCGTGGCGATCCGCCATGCCCAGTCGGCCGAGCGCCTGGGCGTCGACGCGGTGTCGATCGACGGCTTCGAGTGCGCCGGCCACCCGGGCGAGGACGATGTCCCCGGCATGGTGCTGATCCCGCTGGCGGCACGCAAGCTGTCGGTGCCGGTGATCGCCTCGGGCGGCATCGCCGACGGCCGCGGCATGGCCGCCGCGCTGGTGCTCGGCGCCGAGGGCGTGAACATGGGTACGCGCTTCTGCGCCACCCAGGAAGCGCCGATCCACGACAACGTCAAGCAGGCGCTGGTGCAGGCCAGCGAGCGCGACACCAACCTGATCTTCCGCACGCTGCACAACACCGCACGGGTGCTGAAGAACGCCGTGTCGGATGAGGTCGTGAGCATCGAGCGCCGCCCCGGCGGTGCGCAGTTCGAAGACGTCAAGCACCTGGTTGCCGGTGTGCGCGGCAAGGCAGCGCTGAAAGCGGGCGAGACCGACGGCGGCATCATCAGCGCCGGCCAGTGCGTGGGCCTGATCGACGACGTGCCGAGCTGCGAGGAGTTGCTCGCACGCATGGTCCGCGAATGCCGCGAGCAACTTGGCTCGGCCTCGCGCTACTTCGCCTGACGCCATGGCTGAAGCCGGAATCGAGGCGGCGATGCCGCAGGCGGCCGAAAGCTCCAGTGGCTCTGCCGTGCCCGAGGGCTTCGTGCCGCTGCGGCAGCCGGGAGGCTACATGGCCAACTTCGGCCAGCTTTACCTGAACCGCGAACGCCGTACGCTGGCGGTGCGCATCGACGAGAGCCATCTCAACAACCTCGGCATCCCGCACGGCGGCATGCTGGCGACGCTGGCCGATACCGCCATCGGCATGATGATGTCGCTGGAGACCGGCCGCGAGAAGAGCGCGGTCACCGCCAACCTGAGCCTGGACTTCCTGGACTCGGCGCGCCTGGGCGACTGGGTCGAGGCGCGGGTGGAGTTCGACAAGCTCGGCTCGCGGCTGCGCTACGGCAGCTGCCGGCTGGTCAGCGGCGAGCGCTGCCTGCTGCGCGCCACCGCGATCTTCGCGGTGCTCGGCCCGCGCAGCTGACACCGCGCTGACTTGGCCCTGACATCGCCCTGACATCGCCCTGAGGCGGCCGGCCAACTTCGTCGCTTCCGACGACGCTGGCCGGCCGGCCCGGGACAACAATAGGGTCCAACCTGCCGGCAGCCGCCGGCACCCCGCATCAAGCACCGGCCGGCCGCGGGGCGGCTGGCACCGAACAAGGAGATCAAATGGCAGAGGCATATATCGTCGCCGCGGCACGGACCGCCGGCGGGCGCAAGGGCGGCAAGCTGTCGGGCTGGCATCCGGCCGACCTCGCCGCGCAGGTGCTCGATGCGCTGGTCGAGCGCACCGGCGCCGATCCCGCGCTGGTCGAAGACGTCATCATGGGCTGCGTCAGCCAGGTCGGCGAGCAGGCTGGCAACGTGGCGCGCAACGCCATCCTCGCGTCGCGGCTGCCTGAAAGCGTGCCGGGCACGTCGGTCGACCGCCAGTGCGGGTCGTCGCAGCAGGCGCTGCACTTTGCCGCACAGGCGGTGATGTCGGGCGCGATGGACATCGTGATCGCGGCCGGCGTGGAAAGCATGACACGCGTGCCGATGGGCCTGTCGTCGCAGTTGCCGGCCAAGAACGGCTTCGGCGTGCCCAAGAGCCCGGGCGTCGAGGCGCGCTACCCCGGCGTGCAGTTCAGCCAGTTCACCGGCGCCGAGATGATTGCGCGCAAGTACAACCTGTCGCGCGAGCAGCTCGATGCCTACGCGCTGCTCAGCCACCAGCGCGCCGCGGCAGCGACCAGGGCGGGCCGCTTCAACGCCGAGATCGTGCCGGTCGAAGTGCGCACCGCCGAGGGCGCCAACGGCGAAATGCATACCGCGGACGAAGGCATCCGCTATGACGCCACGATGGACAGCATCGGCGCGGTCAAGCTGATCGCCGAAGGCGGGCGCGTGACCGCTGCCTCGTCGAGCCAGATCTGCGACGGCGCCGCCGGCCTGCTGGTGGTCAACGAGGCTGGCCTGAAGAAGCTCGGCGTCAAGCCGCTGGCGCGCGTGCACCATATGACCGTAATCGGCCACGACCCGGTGGTGATGCTCGAAGCGCCGCTGCCGGCGACCATGCACGCGCTGAAGAAGGCCGGCCTGAGCATCAACGACATCGACCTGTTCGAAGTCAACGAAGCTTTCGCACCGGTGCCGCTGGCCTGGCTGCAGGCAACGGGCGCCGATCCGGAGCGCCTCAACGTGCATGGCGGCGCGATTGCGCTGGGCCATCCGCTGGGCGGCTCGGGCGCCAAGCTGATGACGACGCTGGTGCATGCGCTGCATACGCACGGCAAGCGCTACGGCCTGCAGACCATGTGCGAAGGCGGCGGGCTGGCCAACGTGACCATCGTCGAACGCCTGTAAGGCACTGGCGTCCGTGTCGGGCGCCCGAGCAGGAATGCAGCAGAAAAGGTAGTAAAGGGAGAAGGACCGGCGGCGCGGGCATGTCAAAGTGCCCGCGCCAGTTGCCGGAGCGATTGCCGCCGCATTCCACGCCAAACAGAAACCTGCCGTCAGGCGGGTTTGTCATTGTTGCGCGTGGTGCCTGTGGCCTTCAGGCGAAGGTCAGCGCGCTGCGGCGTTCCGGCCGGTCCAGGTGCGGGATATTGTTGAAGCTCAGCAAGCGCTGCACGCCGCGGCCGACGATGATTTCGCAGAACGCTGTATTGCGGAACTGCAGGTTCATTTCGATGGCAGTGGCCGCGGGGGCGCCGAGCAGGTCGGCCGTGGCGCGGCCGATGGCGCCGCCGGAGCTGACCACGAGGATGGCGTCTTCGCGCGTGGTGCCTTCGCAGGCTTGCGTCAGCGCGCCGGCAATGCGCGCGCCGAAATCGGCCCAGCTTTCCGTCATGTCGGTCAGCCCATCCTGGGTCCAGGCATGGTAGGCGGCGCGGAAAGTGCGCCAGTAGTCGTTGTAATCGCCGTTCTGGTGGGCGCGATGGTCGGCGCCGCCGGTGTGGCAGCGGTACAGCGCCTCGCCGTCATATTCGTTCAGGCCGGTATGCGTGGCAATTTCCGCTTGCGGCTGGCCCATCGCGGCCAGGATCTCGCGCGCGGTGTCCTGCTGCCGCACGAGGTTGCCCGCGGCCACGCGTGCGAAGCGCAAGCCGCGCTCGCTGAAATACTCGCCCAGCCAGCGCGCCTGCTGGCGGCCTGTCTCCGACAGGCAATCGTAGTTGGCGGCGCCAAACGAGGCTTGTCCGTGGCGGACGAGGAAAAGCGTGGCCATGTGCGGTATCAGTGGGCGTGGATGCAGTCAGCGTGGACGCATTCTAGAGAGGACGTGCGCCGCCGCCAAGCAAGCACCACCGAATTCATAGCGGCCATGGGCGCGCTGCATTACCAGACTGCACTACCGCGCGAATTCAGGCCTGGGCGTTGCCTGTGACGCCGAGGTACCCCGCCATCATGCGCCCTCCATCACCAGCGCGCGCAATGCCTCGAAATAAGCCATCTTGTCGCGGAAGCGGCCATAGAAAGCGCCCACCGACACCTGGCACGCAGCGGCGATCTGGGCCACCGAAACCGCGGCGAAATCGCGCTTCGCCAGCAGTTCACGGCCCGCGCCGAGCAGCGCCTGCTCGGTCTCGCGCGCGCGCCGCTGCCGCGGCGGCTGCAGGATCGAGGGCGTATCGATACGGGGGAAGGAAGAGGTGGCCGGAAGGCCGGACGACGTCGCTGGCATAGGGATTTTCCGTATTCGAATGCAGATTCGCTTTTGAAAAATACCGGTGCGCGCCGCGCGGCGTCAAGGCTTTTGTCGGGTGGCCGGTCGCTGCGAACGGGTGGGTCGCCACTCGTGCGCGCAAGGTACGCATGCCTGTTGCTCCGCGTCGTGGATACCCTGGCGGGCAGCATCAGAGCGAGCCGAATACCATATCGAGCGTGGCGCGCGGATCGCGCATGATCTCGTCGGCGGCACGTTCCGCATCCGCCGGAGGCATGCCTTTGCCAGACAGCACCGCCACCAGCCGCTGCCGCGCGCGGGCGGTATCGTGCGCGATCTGTTGCGCCATGTCGCGCAGCCGCTTGTTGTTCATCTCGCGGCTGTTGGTGACCGACAGCCATTCGCCCAGTGCCATCGAGCAGGCACCCGCGGTCAGGCCGGCGAGCCCTGCCAGGATCACGGCTTCACGCGTGGCGGCCGCGCCCTCCAGCCCCATCACCAGGCAGACGAGGCCGTCGTTGACGCCAAGCACCGCCGCGCGCAGCGCATTGCCGCTGGGTCGGCGGATGAGGTGGCGCAAGCGGGCGCCGAAGCCCGTCGGAGTTGGAGCGCTGGCCAGGGGCATGGAATCGGCATCTCTGCGTCTTGGTCTTGCTCTCGCGCACCGCGGGAACGCTGTCTCAGCGAAAGCGCGGACCGAGGTCGTCGCGCATCCAGTCGATAAAGGCGCGCGTGCGCGCCGGCAGCAAGCGCGCATGCGGATAGATCAGCGACAACGGCCAGGCGGGCTGCTCGAACGTCTCCAGCACAATGCGCAGCTTGCGCGCCTGCACCAGTTGCGCCACCTGGTACGACAGGAAATTGCCGAAGCCGGCGCCTTCCGCGCAAGCGGCCACGGCCGGCGCGGTCTGGTTGAATTCGAGGTTGCCCGTCACCTGCACCTGGAACGGCTTGCCGTTTTCCTGGAACGTCCACCAGTGCGCGGCATTGCCGGTGAAGCGCACGCAATTGGCGCGCGCGAGGTCGTCGGGATGGCGCGGCGTGCCATGCTTGCGCAGGTAGGCGGGGGTGGCCACCACCACGCGCCGGATATGGCCGACCGGCTGCGCCACCAGGGTCGAATCCGCCAGCGGGCCGATGCGTACGCCGACGTCGAGTTCTTCTTCCAGCAGGTTCACCACGCGGTCGGTGAATTCCATGCGGCAGCGCACGCGCGGATAGCGCTGCACGAAGCGCGTGACTGCCGGCGCGATATACATCTGCCCGAACAGCACCGGCGCGGTCAGCGTGAGCTGGCCGCTGGGCTCGACATGGCTGGCGGTCAGGCCGGCCTCGACTTCATCGATGGTGGCCAGGATGCGCCGGCAGCTGTCCAGGTAGCTGCGCCCCTCGCCGGTCAGGGACAGCCGCCGCGTGGTGCGGTTGAGCAGCCGCACCTGCAGCTCGGACTCGAGCGCGGCCAGTGTGCGCACCACCGCGGGCAGGGAAGTGTGCAGAGTCGCCGCGGCGGCAGTCAGGCTGCCCGCGTCGACGATGCGCACGAAGGTCTGCATGGCTCGAAGCTTGTCCATGGCGCCACACATTACTCCGATTTTTGGAGTAGTCAAATATCAGGCGCCCCATTTATTGCAGCGCCTTTCGCGTCCAGAATCCCGGTATCCCAACCCCCGAGGAGTGTGTCATGCAAGCCGCCAGCCATCCCGCCGAGCCCCGCGTTCCGCTCGTCCTTTATCGCTCGCCGCTCTCGGGCCACGCCCATCGCGCCGAACTGTTCCTGTCGCTGCTGGGACTGCCGTACCGGCTGGTCGACGTCGACCTGCGCGGCGGCGAACAGCATCGCGAGCCGTTCCTGCGGCTCAATCCCTTCGGGCAGGTGCCGGTGCTGGACGACAACGGCGCGGTGATCGGCGATTCGAACGCGATCCTGGTCTACCTGGCCACGCGCTATGACGATGGCCGCTGGCTGCCGCGCGACCCGGTCGGAGCCGCGCGCGTGCAGCGCTGGCTGTCGGTGGCCGCCGGGGAAATCGCCTTCGGCCCCGCCGCGGCGCGCCTGGGCGTGCTGTTCGGCCGGCCGGTGCCGCTGGACGACGCCATCGCCCGCGCGCAGCGCCTGTTCGTGCTGATGGAATCCCTGCTGGCCGAGCAGCCGTTCCTGGCAGCCAGCCATGCCACGCTCGCCGACGTCGCCGCCTACAGCTACATTGCCCGCGCCGAAGAAGGCAACGTGCCCCTGGCGCCGTATCCCGCACTGAACGCGTGGCTGCGCCGCATCGAGGCGCTGCCCGGCTTCGTGCCGATGATCGTATCCCGGCCCGGCAGGGCTGCCTGAGGCCGGATAACCGGACGCCGCCGCGCGAGCGCCGGCTGCATCAGCCAAGGAGTCCATCATGGAACTGCCCGTCTGGCCGCATGCCGGCCTGCCTTTCCACGCCGGGGAACTGGCCGCGCAGGAGCGCGCCGGCAAGCGCGAGCGCATGGCTGCGGCCGGCGCGCGCGTGATCCGCGGCGAAATGCCCGCACAGCATCGCGACTTCTATGCCCAGCTGCCGATCCTGCTGGTTGGCGCAGTCGATGCCGGTGGCTTGCCGTGGGCATCGGTGCTTGCCGGTGCGCCGGGGTTTGCATATAGCCCCGATGCCACGCACTTGCGCATCGACTCCTTGCCGCTGCCTGGCGATCCGCTGGAACAGGCCCTGGAGCACGGTGCGAGCGTTGGCTTGCTGGGCATCGAGCTGTCCACGCGCCGGCGCAACCGGATGAACGGCATCATCGTGGCGCGCGACCAGCGCGGGTTCACGGTCGAAGTCGAGCAGAGCTTCGGCAACTGCCCGCGTTATATCCAGCTGCGCGAAGGCACCATGGCACAACCGGGAGCTCCCGTGCCGGCATGGCACGGCACGGTGCTGGACGACGCCGCGGCAGCGTGGCTGCGGGCCGCCGATACGCTGTTCATTGCCACCAGCCATGCTGCCTCGCCGGAGGAGGGCGCGCACACCGGCGGCGTCGATGTATCGCACCGCGGCGGCAAGCCGGGTTTTATCCGCGTGGACGGCAATGGCACGCTCACCTTCCCGGATTTCAACGGCAACAACTTCTTCAATACCGTCGGCAACTTGCTGCAGAACCCACGCGCCGGGCTGGTGGTGCCCGATTTTGCCGAAGGCGCGCTGCTCCATGTCGGTGGCCATGCCGAAGTGATCTGGGACGGCGCCGAGCTGGCGACATTCGCCGGGGCGGAGCGGCTGGTGCGGCTGCATGTCGAGCAGGTGATGCGGCGCCCGTCGGTGCTGCCGATGCGCTGGCAGTTGCGCGAATACTCGCCGGTCCTGGCTGCCACCGGCGCGTGGCCGGCGGCCTGAATGGCGCTTCCGCTCTGCGACGGGAGGGCAGGCGCAGCTGATGGCGGCCCCGGTCCTGCTGGTCATGCAGTACTTCAAGGACTTCAAGGCGCCGTGCCGCCGGTCAGCCGGGCCCTCGGTATTTCAGTGCGGCACAGCGGCCGACCAGCGTGCTGATGCAGCAGGCATCGCCGCTCCATTCGCCGCCGATGACAATGCCGTCCGGGCCCGCGATCAGCTTGCGCTGGCAATGGCCCGGCACCGGCGTGCGTTCCATGCCGGCATCGCGGGGGCCGCTGCCTGGCGCGCGGGCTGCCGGGATGGTCTCGTTCCAGACATAGGCGGTGCCGGACGGCATCGCCTGAACCGCCTGTGGCGGTCCCCACTGGCGCTTGGCCTCGTCGACCGAGACGTTCTTCCAGGAGTCGAAGATTTCCTGCATGGCGCCGCCGCCCAGGTTGGCACACGCGCCGGTGAAGGCTCCGGCCCAGAGGATGGCCAGGCACGCGCGCACCCGCGCGGCGCCGCGGGCCGATTCGGCAGGACGGAACAGTTTGGCAGGCATTGAGACTCCGCATCGGCGCGCCCGGCGGCAAGGGCGGTCCGTCGAGACTAACGGAAGGGCACGCCTGCCCACAAGCACGGTCTGCGCGCCAGCCCACACAGCGGGCAGCCGGCGGCGCGGTTCAGTCCGCGAACAGATCCAGGGCTTGCTGACCGGCCGCGCGGGCTGGCCTGCGTGGGGCGGTCGCCGCGGCAGCACGCACCGGCCGCAGTACATCCTGCTCCTGCGGCTTCGCCGGCGGGGTCAGCTCGAACAGGCTCGCTACCGGCAGCGGGACCGTTTCCGGCATCCACTGCGCCATGCGCGGGGCGAGGATATGGTAGGTGTCCAGGTCGAAGTGCGCCGGCGCAACGGCCAGCGCGCGGGCCTCGTCCAGCGTGAGTGAGCAGCCCAGATAGCACCAGTCGTTGGCGACATGCCACCACGTGCGTCCGGCATGCTCCTCGCGCCATGCCACCGGACCGTCAAATGGCCACGGCACCAGTGCCAGCGGCGCCAGTGCGGTGGCCAGGCGCGCGCGATGCGCGGCGCCCGGCTCGGCGCCGACGCAGGCGCCGGCGCAGCGGTGTACCTGCCGCGCGAAGCACGGGTTGCCTCGCGGCGTGGTCTTTTCCAGCGACAGCGTGGCCATGCACAAGCCGTGCTCTTCGGCCAGCGCACGCAGGCGCGCCTCGGCCGCACCGCGGCTGCCAAAGGCGCCGAACAGATCGCGATGCCGGCAGAAATCGGTGTCGCGGCTGGTGCGCAGGCGCGGCACCGGCAACTGCGGCGGCAGCTCCCATGCGTAGAGCCGGGCATTGCTGCGCAGCAGCTGGTTGTGGACAGGCTGCATCGTCTTGACCAGCCTGGCCTCGAGCAACAGCGCGCCGGTCTCGCCGCCGGTCTCGCGCCACTCGACCCGGCGCACCAGCCGCGCCAGCCGCATATCCTTGCCGTAGCGGTAGTCGCCCGAGAAATGGGCACCGATGCGCTGGCGCAGGTGCACGCTCTTGCCTACATACAGCGGGACGTCGTCATCGCCGTAGAAGATATAGACACCGGGAGCGGCGGGCACGTCTTCCAGCGCGGTCTCGTCCAGGCCAGCCGGCAGGCTGGCGCGACGCACCAGGGTGCGCACCGCGGCCTCGACCAGCTCGACCGAATAGGTGTCGTGGATCTTCTGCCAGAACTGCCAAAGCAGCTCGGCATCGGCCAGGGCGCGGTGCCGCCCCTTAGGCGTCAGGCCAAAGCGGGCGATCAGCGCATCGAGACCATGGCGTTCCACCGACGGGTACAGCGAGCGCGACAGGCGTACCGTGCACAGCACATCCGCACGGAACGTAACGCCGGCGCGGCGGAATGCGTTCTTCAGGAAGCCATAATCGAAGCGTGCGTTATGGGCTACGAAAAGCCGGCCCTGCAGGCGCTCGGCAAGTGGCTCGGCGAGTGACTCGAACGTCGGCTGGCCACGCACCATCTCGTCGGAGATGCCGGTCATGCGCTGGATAAACGGCGGGATCCCCATGCCGGGGTCCAGCAAGGTATCCCATTCGGTAATTCCGTCCGGGCCGACCTCGACGACGCCGATCTCGGTGATCCGGTCCCGCTGGGCATCGGCGCCGGTGGTTTCGAGGTCGACGAAGACGATCGGGCGCGACAGCGCCGCGGCGAGCGCGAGGGCGTCTGCAAAGTGCTTGCCGTCCGCGGGCATGCGCGACGGCAGGTAAGTGGGCATATCCGGCATCAGCCGATTTTAAGTGCCTGGCGATGGCGGCACGAAGAAGTTTTCAGAAACCCCTTGCCAAGCCACCTCCGGGTCCCTTAATATTCGCCCCCTCGCAACACAACGCGGCGCTGCAAGGCAGACGCAGCAAGGGTT
>NZ_JADGMP010000048.1:0-10134 GCF_015549295.1 Cupriavidus sp. IK-TO18 | reverse complement strand
GAAAGCGCTCACCGAAACTGCCGCCCCGGAAGCTGCGCCGGAAGAGACGCGGGCCCCGAAGCGCGGTCGGAAGCCGAAAGCGCTCACCGAAATCGCCGCTACGGAAGCTGCGCCGGAAGAGAGGAAGACCCCGAAGCGCGGTCGGAAGCCGAAAATCCTAGCTGAAGTTGCCGCTCCGGAAGTCACGACTCAAGAGACCCCAACCCGGAAGCGCGGGCCGAAGCAGATAGCACTGCCTGGAGTGGAGGCTGCCCCGGAAGCGCCGACTCAGAAGACGCGAACCCGGAACCCGCGACAGGAGCAAAAAGCGCCTACCGCAACTCAAAGCCCGTCCCAGTCCTCACTGCTCGCTCAACTGGCATCTGTCAATGCGCAACTTGAGCAGTTGCGAGCCACGGAAGTGCCAAAGGTCGTGGAGGAGATTCAGCAGTTGATGCAGGAGTACGACCTCAGCATTGAGGACATTGCGGGCAAGCCCGGTGTTGAGCCCGCTGCCGGCGCTGTTCCGACCAAGACGAAGGCCGCGCCGCCTCCGAGGTACCGCAACCCCAAGACGGGCCAGACCTGGTCAGGGCGCGGTCGGGCACCCGCGTGGGTTGGCAAGAAGCCCGAGCGTTTCCTAATCGATCTCTTGTACTGAACGACAGGTTGGCGGGCGCGGCCGGTTCGCCCCTATTCTGACTAGCAAACTCGGCAGGCCGGAAGTTAGGCGGCCACTGCGTAGGAAGACCAAGGGGAAGAGCTGTGCAACGAGCAGGGGGCGGCGGCGCTGCCTGGCAATCAGGACGAAGGCAACGACAGCAGTGACGGCAGTGACGGCAGCAAAGACTGAGCGGGCGGACGCGATCCGCTGGATCCAGGCGCAGATGGACGACTACGGGCTCACCTTGGAAGACCTCGACGCGGCGGGGTGCTTCGCGCCGCCGCCGCCGCCTCCACCGCCCGCACCACCGGCGCCGGTGGTCTGCTACCGCAACGCGGAAGGGCTCACCTGGGACGGGCAGGGCGAGATGCCGTCGTGGCTCAAGCGCGCGGTCAATGCGGGGCAGTCGGTGGGGTTCTTCCGCGTCGGGTAGCGATGTCGGTTATCTCGACATCGGCCGCGGATCGACCTGCGGCCGATGCCCCTTGTGATAGTGGATTCCCCGTATCTTGGCGCGCCCCGAGGCCCCCCTGTCCTCCAAAATCGCTCCCGTACCTTGCCAGGAAGTGGAATTTGCCCACCTTTGATGACAAATCGACGAGTCGATTGAGCCTCATTCTTGGTGACATATGGCTTTTTATGCACCTTGGCGCAATTTGGTCGCTTGCTGATCAAGGGAAGGAGAGCTACGTGGGGCGCTGGGAAGGCTAGATTCTCTTTATAAATCAATGCGTTGCGAAATATTTGGCGGATATTTTGCGAACCCCGGCCGGCCCTTAAGAAGGAACGCCGCTGGGGCGCGACGAAGCAAAGCTAAAAATACACGCGCCAAATAGTTGCGTAGCCGGCACTCTCTGCCATCATCCGGTTTTTCAACCACCGGAAGACAGCAGTGCCCTCCCAAGACGTCATCGCCATTCTGGACCATGTGTCCAAATACGAGCCCGTTCAGTCAGCCGCGAAAACCAAGATGGAGCTTCGAGCGGCTGCCCTGACGAAGTGGCTGTTCGCATTCGCCGGCCTGTGCATTTTGGTAGCCGTCATCCTCGTTCTTGGCACCAAGTTTGGATGGTCGTCTGGATGGCTATGGACTGCGCTCAACCTGCTGGTGATTCTGACGACGTTGGCCACCCTCATCGGAGTCATGGTTGACCCGGTCATGTTGCTGGTGCGGGTCCGCCGCTGGAAGGCCGATGCAAGCGCAACGGCGCAAAGCGCACTCGCCAAGGATTTGCATGCCGTCGCCACCCTGGTGTCATACACAGGGGAGTCGCTTCAGCTCGCCCGCCATTGGCTCACTACCAGAATCGGTCGGATTGACACGCGGATCTCCCAGTTTTTCGGAAAGGAGACCGCATTCATTTCCCAGGTGGGCCTGGTCTACGCCGTCGTGAAGGAGGGGGGCGGAGTGCCATGGCTGGGACGAGAAATTACCAGCGGATCGAACAGCTTCGCCGGCACCTTCATGCTGTACGCCTGCGCGGGGGTTTTGGGCTTGTCGTTGGGTGCGATCTGGCTTAGGGCGATACAGGGAGTGCATAAGCACCATCTGGACCTCGTGGAACTCGCGTTGAAACAACAAGAGCTGTCGAAAAAACGTCGATGCCGGACCACAGTAGACGCCACGGCCGCCGCAACGCCTAACCGATAACGAACGCAACTTCCTAAACGGGGTAGTCCTTCTCGAGCTGATTGATACGTTTGGGCTCCAAAACGCCTGTGATTCAAGAGCTTGCAGAAGAAGCAATTTCTCAAGGTGATAGCGAACCGGAAAGCCTTGCTGGAAGGCGGCTTCCCGGGGAGTCACCGTTACATTTTGCACATTTCGAACGATTAGCCCAGGCCGAACGGCGCCGCGGCCGGCGTCAAGGCCCACTGTACCCAGAAAGCGTCGACGATGCAGATCAATGGTTTTCGACATCCTTCGCTCCTGTGTCCGTGAATGGGTCTGTACAGAGTCTAGGAGACGCGGTTAAGCGTGATGTGTCGGAATCACGGTGTCTTGTATCGCTATGTGTCTGCATGCGCGCTTGCGACAGGCGGATACGAAAATGCAGCACCGTGCGCATCCTGTTGCGGCCTCCCCAGCTCCTTGCGGTAGCGGTTCAGGTCCTGCACCGATTCAAAGGTGCGCTCGAACAGCAGCGACATATTGTGCAGGATCCGTTCGATGACCTTCTTCTCCCAGCCTTCGTCGAAGCGGATCTGCTCGTCCAGCCATTTCTCCAGCCAGTCGGGGTCGGGCAGGCGCGACTGCACGGTGTCGTTGGGGAACAGCGCCTTGTTGACGTGCAGGTTGGTCGGGTGCAGCGGCTTTTCGGTGCGGCGCGCCGATGCCATCAGCACGCCGATCCTGGCGAACGCGGCGCGCGCGTTGTCGCCGAATTGCGCCAGGTATTTTTTCATGTAGCGCAGGTACGCGCCGCCGTGGCGGGCTTCATCCTGCGACAGGGTGCGGTAGATATGCTTGATCACCGGTTCCGAGTGCCATTCGGCGGCGCGGCGGTACCAGTGGTTCAGGCGGATCTCGCCGCAGAAATGCAGCATCAGCGTTTCCAGCGGCGGCGCCGGGTCGAACTCGAAACGCACGGCGTGCAGTTCTTCCTCGGTCGGCACCAGGTCCGGGCGGAAGCGGCGCAGGTACTCCATCAGCACCAGCGAGTGCTTCTGCTCCTCGAAGAACCAGATGCTCATGAACGCCGAAAAGTCGGAATCGTGGCGGTTGTCGCGCAGGAACATCTCGGTCGCCGGCAGGCCGGACCATTCCGTGATCGCATTCATGCGGATGGTCTTGGCCTGGTCGTGCGTCAGCAGGCTGGCGTCGAAGCTATCCCAGGGGATGTCCTTGTCCATGTGCCAGCGGACCGCTTCCAAGGATTTGAACAGTACTGGGTAGAGCATGCCAATAGCTTGAAAATGGTAGTAGAAGTGGCGTCTCGAAATCGCGTCGGCGAAGCAGGGCCAGCGAGCTGGCCCTGTCCTGCGACGGCCCGTGACGTCCCGGTCATGCGCCGCCCTGGTTTTCGGCTTGCGGCGCACGGCGGAAGCTGATGGCGAGGCGGTTGAATGCATTCATCAGGCTGATCGCCATGGTCAGGTCAGCGAGTTCCTTTTCACTGAAAACGGCAGAGGCCGCGCGGAAGGCGTCGTCCGGGACATGTGTCTCCGAAACGCGGGTCACGGTCTCGGCCCACGCCAGTGCCGCCTTCTCGCGGTCACTGAAGAGGGCGCCCGCTTCGTGCCAGACCTGCACGAGCGCGAGCTTGCCGACCGACACGCCCCTCTTCACCAGGTCTCGCGTGTGCATGTCAAGGCAGTAGGCGCAGCCGTTCATCTGGCTGACACGCAGGTAGACCAGCTCCACCAGGACATCATCGAGTCCGGATTGCATGATGTAGCCGTAGACACTGCCGAACGCCTTCACGCCACCCGGGGCGGCTTTTGTGTAATCCAGTCTCATTTCGCGCTCCTTTCGTAAGTGGTTAGGTCCTTTTCGCCGCTGTCCACAATAAACACAGCCAGCAGCTTGGCCGGCTTTGACTTGCTCGCGTTGCGGCTGACGGGATGGTGCGAGCCCGGCTCTTCGTGGAAGCTTTCGCCCGCCTTGTAGACCCGTTCCGGTCCGTCACCGACCTTGCTGGCGATGCTGCCCGAGACGACATAGGCATAAATGAATGCCGACTTGGCGTGGTAGTGAGGCAAGGACGAGGCGCCCGGCGCGTAATCCACTTCCAGCGCGATAAGCGACTTGCCGGGGATGTTGGGGATGGCCAGGGAGAAGTTCTCCTTGACCGCATCACCGGTCCCATGTGCGGCTGCGGCGCCGGAGAATGCCACCACGGTGGCGGCGAGGAAGGGCAAAAGAAGGCGTTGGGCTTTCATGTCGGTTTCCTTGGTAAAGCGCTTGAAGCGGGTAGAGCGTGGATGTCAGTCCGCAGCTTCCAGTCCGGAATGCGTTTTCGTCACGGGAGTCACAGCCTCAAGCGAGTTGAGGCAGCGATTTGTCGGGCGGCCCCGAAGCCTTGCTGGCCTCAGCCCCCGCGCCGGTCTCGCCGGCGCGGCCTGGCGTAGCGGAAACGCCGCTCAGGTCCTGGCCGGCGATCAGCATGTCGACAAGGCTACCGCTGTGGCCCGGTTGCGCCGATACGCCTTTCAGGTCGTGGCCGGCAGTCATGGGGTAGCTGGTCGCCCAGGCCAGGTCGGAAGCGGATGCCCACGCGGTCACGCCGATGGACAGGATCGCAGTGGCGCCAAGTGCGCTGATCCAGTGGATTGGTTTCATCATGAACTCCGTTTGCTTTAACTACGACTTGCATAGTCGTAGTAACGATAGTCGATCGTCCATCGAAGTGCAAGCGAGGACGTGGACTGCGCCGAAACAAGCATCCGAAAAAAAAATCTTGCACATCTAAACTACGATTCATAAAATCGTAGTTAATGGCGGCGCCGATGTGATCGCCGGGATGACCAGACGCAGCGCAGGAGCGGGGTGCTCCGGTCACATGAACCGAGGTTTGATTCAGGAGCATCAAAGATGTCGAAACGCATTCTTGTCATCGGCGCCGGCTTTGCCGGCATGTGGAGCGCACTGGCTTCGGCCCGCCTGCTTGACCAGGTCGGCCGCACCGACGTGGAAATCGCCCTTGTCGCACCGGAACCCGAGCTGCACGTCCGGCCGCGCCTCTATGAGCAGAATCCGAACGGGATGAAGGCGCCTTTGCAGGAGATCTTCAAAGCTGTCGGCGTGAGGTTTATCCAGGGCAAGGTCGAGCACATCGACGTGCGGAACCAGACGGTGAGCATTGCGGGCGTCGGTGCCGATGCCTCGCACCAGCGCATCGGCTACGACCGCCTGGTCGTCGCTGCCGGAAGCCGCCTGTTCCGGCCGCAGATTCCAGGGCTGGCGCAGCACGCGTTCAATGTCGACCAGGTCGCCGACGCCGCGGAGCTTGAAGCGCATATCCATCGACTGGCCAGCCGCCCGGACAGCGCGGGCCGCAATACCGTAGTGATCGCCGGTGCCGGTTTCACGGGTATTGAGACGGCTGCCGAAATGCCTGCCCGCTTGCGCGAAGTCCTGGGCGAAGATGCTGCCGTGAACGTGATCATGGTCGAGCGCAATGCCGCGATCGGCCCGGACCTGGGTGCGGGTCCGCGCCCGGTGATCACGCAGGCGCTGACTGAGCTGGGCGTGACCTGGAGGCTTGGATCGGGCGTGGCGGCCGTCGACGCCAGCGGCGTGACGCTCGATAACGGCGAGCGCATCGAGGCAGACACGGTGATCTGGACCGCCGGCGCCCGCGCCAGCGAACTCACCGCGCAGATTCCCGCGGAGCGCGACAACTTCGGCCGGCTGCATGTTGACCGCAACCTGAAGGTCAGGGGCGTCGAGTCGGTGTTCGCCACGGGCGACTGCGCCTATGCCGCTACCGACGACGATGGCAACGTCGCCATGATGTCTTGCCAGCACGCCATGAACCTCGGCCGCTCGGCGGGCCACAATGTAGCGGCAGACTTGGTGGGGGCGGCTCCGATTCCGTATAGCCAGCCGAAGTACGTGACGTGCCTGGACCTCGGTCCCTGGGGCGCGGTCTATACGGAAGGCTGGGATCGCCAGGTGAAGATGACGGGCGGCGTCGCCAAGGCGCTGAAGACGCGCATCAATACCGAGTGGATCTATCCGCCCAGCGCGGATCGTGCTGAAGCGCTTGCGATGGCTGACCCCCGCCGTATCGTTGTAGCCTGAGGGCGCGGGCAGGAATGAAGAGGGGCGCTCCGCCAGGATCGCCCTTTTTGTATTTTGCCGCCGCGGTAACGCGGCGCCGGGTCAGGGGATCGGAAGCGCCTCAGGCGCTCTTGCGCGTCCTTGCGTGCGTAGGCTCCGGCTTGTCCCCGCGCCGGTGGCCGCGCGGTCCGTCAGCCACCTGAGCACCTGCACGCCGTAGCCGGCCGGCGCCTTCTCGTCGGTGTGCTGGGCCAGGTCGGCGAGCGTGTGCTGCTTCAGCTCTGTCTCTGGTCAAGTGCAAGACATGAACAGTCCATGGTTTGCCTGAAGTCTCAGTCAATAACTACGACTTGATAAGTCGTAGTTATTGACTATACTGATTCTCACCGGATACCTTGACGGAGACGTGCCATGACTGCCGCGCAACTTGACGAAATCGCATTGACAATGGATCCACGGGACGACGACCCGCAGGAGACAGCCGAATGGCTGGAAGCCCTGGAGGGCGTCCTCGGCAACGTCGGGCCGGCACGTGCGCACTATCTCATCGAGCGGCAGATTGCTCATGCGCGGCTGCGCGGGCAATTGCGGCCGCACTCGGGCGGCACGCCTTACGTCAACACCATTGCCGTCGACCAGCAACCACGCATGCCAGGCGACCGGGAAATCGAGCGCCGCATCCGCGCCTATACGCGGTGGAATGCCATGGCGATGGTGGTGCGGGCCGGCAAGACTTCGAATGTCGGCGGGCATATCGCCTCGTTTGCCTCCGCGGCCACGCTCTATGACGTGGGCTTTAACCACTTCTGGCGCGCGCCCACAGCGGATCACGGCGGCGACCTTGTCTTCGTGCAAGGCCACGTGTCGCCGGGCATCTACGCGCGCGCGTTCCTGCTGGGCCGGCTGGATGCCAGGCAACTCGACAACTACCGGCGCGAAGTCGGCGGGGAAGGGCTGTCCTCCTACCCCCACCCGTGGCTGATGCCCGATTTCTGGCAGTTTCCCACCGTTTCGATGGGGCTCGGCCCGTTGATGGCAATCTACCAGACCCGTTTCATGAAATACCTGCAGGCGCGCGGCATCGCGAAGACTGATGACCGGAAGGTATGGGTTTTCCTTGGCGACGGCGAAATGGACGAGCCCGAGTCCCTCGGCGCGATCGGCATGGCGGCCAGGGAGCGCCTGGGCAACCTTGTGTTCGTCGTCAACGCCAATCTTCAGCGTCTGGACGGACCGGTGCGCGGCAACGGCAAGATCGTGCAGGAACTGGAAAGCATCTTCCTGGGAGCCGGCTGGCGGGTGATCAAGGTGCTCTGGGGTGGCCGCTGGGACGACCTGTTCGCACGCGATAAGAGCGGGGCGCTGGCACGGCGGATGATGGAGGTCGTCGACGGCGAATACCAGACTTACCGTTCGAAGTCCGGGACATACCTGCGCGAGCATTTCTTCAATACGCCTGAGCTGAAGGCGCTGGTGGCCGACTACACCGACGATGAGCTCTGGAGCCTGGATCGCGGCGGCCACGATCCGGCGAAGGTCTTTGCCGCATTCACTGAGGCCGCGCGCGGCAGCGACGTGCCGACCGTGATCCTGGCCAAGACCATCAAGGGCTATGGCATGGGCGACCAGGGCCAGGCCTCCAACGTCAACCACCAGCAGAAGAAGGTGCAGCGGGAGGCCCTGCTGGCCCTGCGCGACAAGTATGCGTTGCCCGTTGCGGATGCGGAGATCGAAGACGTCCCGTATATCAGCTTGCCCGAGGGATCGAAAGAGCTCACCTACATGCGCGGACGCCGCGAGGCGCTGGGCGGCTACCTGCCCGCGCGGCGCCAGAAGGCCGCATCGCTGCCGGCGCCCGCCTTGTCGGTATTCGACGCGCTGCTGAGGGCCACGCCCGAAGGGCGGGGCATGTCGACCACGATGGCCTTCGTCCGCATCCTGGGCACGCTGCTGCGGGACAAGGAACTGGGCCGTCGCATCGTGCCGATCGTACCAGACGAGTCCCGCACGTTCGGCATGGAAGGACTGTTCCGGCAGATCGGGATCTGGAACCAGGACGGCCAGCGCTACACCCCGCAGGATGCCGAGACGCTGACATCCTACAAGGAGTCGGCGACCGGCCAATTCCTGCAGGAGGGCATCAATGAAGCGGGGGGCATGGCCGACTGGATCGCTGCCGCGACGTCGTACTCCACGCATGGCGAGCCCATGGTGCCGTTCTATATCTTCTACTCCATGTTCGGCTTCCAGCGCGTGGGCGATCTCGCCTGGGCGGCGGCCGATATGCGGGCGCGCGGCTTCCTGCTGGGCGGGATCTCCGGACGGACCACGATCAACGGCGAAGGCCTGCAGCACGAGGATGGCCATTCGCTGCTGTGGGCATCGTCGGTGCCGAATTGCATCAGCTATGACCCGTCGTTTGCGTACGAGCTCGCTGTGATCGTGCAGGACGGCTTGCGCCGCATGGTGCAGGAGCAGGAAGACGTCTACTACTACATCACCATCATGAACGAGACCTATGCGCAGCCGGCCATGCCGGCCGGCCCGACCGTCGCGCAGGATATCCTCAAGGGCATGTACGCCTTCAGCAAGGCGGAATCCGCCGGATCCGTCCCGCGCGTCCAACTGATGGGCGCCGGCACCATCTTCAACGAGGTCATCGCCGCAGCCGCATTGCTGCAGCAGGACTGGGGCGTGGCAGCGGATGTGTGGGGCGTGCCGGGCCTGACGGAACTGGCACGCGACGGCCGTGCGGCCGAACGGCACAACCTGCTGCATCCCGAGGCGCCGCCGCGCGTTCCGCACGTGACCCGGCTGCTGCAGGACGCGCCGGGGCCGGTCATTGTCGCGACCGACTATATCCGTGCGCTCGCGGACCAGATCCGCGCCTATGTGCCGCAGAAATTTGTCGTGCTGGGCACTGACGGCTTCGGCCGCTCCGATACCCGCGCGGCGTTGCGCCACTTCTTCGAGGTGGATCGCCACTGGATCGCGATCGCGGCATTGAAGGCTCTGGCGGATGAGGGGACCATCCCCGGCACTCGCGTCGCAGAAGCCATTCGCAAGTACGGGATCGATCCGGAGAAGCCGAACCCGCTGCATGCCTGAACGACGGGCCATCGGGCACGCCGGCCGGTTCGATAGCCGGACGGCGGCCGCGCAATGGGCCGTCAGAGCCGCGAGGCAATCAGCGACGCCTTTCGGTCGCGCAGTTTTTCGGTCCAGGGACGGTCGGCCCACTGTTCAAACGTCATCGGGCGCGATAGTTTCAAGTCCTCCCCGAAGATCCGCGTTTGTTCCGCTGCAACTCCGGCATCCAGTATATTGAGCGTGTCTTCATCGTTGAGGCGGAATGTCTATCTTGCTGTGGTGCCTTCGGCCTGCCGACTTTTTTTGCCGGGAAACAGCTCGTGCGTTCATCATCTCCACGGCCATTTTCAATGGCGTTTCACGCTTCGTCGAAGCGTCTGGCAAATCCGAATCAGAAAGCCAAGTAGGCCAGTGACCAAGATACGCCCTTAAGCGGGTAAGAGAGCAGCGTCTCCGCTGCTCCCTCCCCGAAGAACCGCCCAAGCGACTTTCACCGCAAGCGGCTCGCGCATGGCTAAAACACCGTCACTCGATGCCGGCCTTGCCAAACAGCACAAGTCCTTCGCTAACTCCATATCGTTGGTTCATCTCATCGCTGAAACGAGGGCGCCGAACTGGGGGTAGTCTTGTTTTCGGTGCAATATACGACGGTTTGCAAACCTAACCGAGTTCTGGG
>NZ_JADGMP010000047.1:0-10980 GCF_015549295.1 Cupriavidus sp. IK-TO18 | reverse complement strand
GCTCTTATTGTGCAAAACCCCTCGACAGCGTGTGCTGCGAGGGGTTTTTGCTTTGGCGGTCACGCCTAGAATGGCGCAGCGGCCGCCAGGCCAGCGACTATGCTTCTGCCACCTGATCCGCCGGCGCCGCCTGTGCCGCAAGCGTCTGTGCCACCCAGTATCCGGTATTGACCTCGATATCAGGGATACAACTATATCGACTTTACTTTCGGCCAGTCCGACTTCGCCAGCCACTGCCTTACGGCAACCGGTATATCACGTTGACAACATCTTCTTTGACGACAGCGTGCCGGCTGGCCATTCGATCATCACCGACAATGCCGAGGATTCGCCGTTAGGCACCAACCAGCCGCCGTATATCAATAACGGCAGCTTTATCCAGTCGCACAATATCCTTCGGCATATCTACGGCAATCTGCATGCCCCTTCACGTCAGCTGAGCGGACGCCTGCTACGCTTCGACCAGACGGAGTTCTTCGGAAATGAAGCGCGGGCAAGCGTTGACGCCGAGCAGGCGGTAGAACTCGCGAGTGCGTTCCACGCAGGACTCCAGCAGCCTCCGCCGGTAGCCATGTCATATAACCCATGGCTCGGGCGTGCGGGCAATGCTGGGCAGGGAGTCTATTGGGGTCGGACCGCCAGCAGCCGCATCAGAGCCAGGCCTCTTGCGAAGCGAGACTGCACCGGCTTCTCGTCAAGGATGGCCACAAGAAGCAAGCCAAGGGACGGGCTGAAGATCATCGAGAAAGTCGTCCAGGCCGCGCCGGAGCGCCCCAGCCCGTTGGCAAAGAAGCCGACCAGAACGGAGAAAATCAACCAACAGGCAATGGCGAACATGACGGAAACTCGCAAGGGGGATCTACAGTGGCGTCGCGCGGGACGGCGTGTCGCTCTCACTCCCTTTCGCTTGTGCTGTCTTGCCGAATCGGTGGATGGAGGGGAAGCGCTGCTATCAGTATGTGAAATCGCCGCGCCTCCATTTGACGTGGCGGGACAAAAATTTTGCTGTTCGGGACAGTTAGGGTTAGTTGGGGGCCGGTGCAGTGCGCTTGGGTGGGGGAAGGGACGGATACCGCACAACCTTCTTTGCGACGCCTTGGATGCGGCATCGGGGTCGTGGTTTCAAGCCAGCTCGTGATGATCAGGGGAGGGGATATACACACTTGCTTCGCCGTCAATCAGTCTCCGCAAGGCTGCGAAACGCTGGTGTACATCTTCTCCAAATAATGGATCGACGCTGGCCGGCTCAATGGCCGCGACCGCTGCCCAATCTTCTTCGGTTAGCAAGTGTGCGGCACGGGGCATGACCTGTTTCTCCTCGGTGGAGAGATGATTGCGATAGTAGGCAAGGTACATGGCGGCAGCGGCTTCCAGCGCCGTTCGCGACGTTATGACATCTCGTTCCGCTTCATGAAGCCGGTTGAGCAAATCCTCGCCTACCGCTGCAATCACACGATGCTCTTGCAGAAGCCGGCTGATCACAATGCGCATGCCTGGGTCTCGCTCGACGAGCAGCGCGTATGCAACATCCTCCCGAGGATGGTGAACGCAATCGCCATACTTGCGCATGTACTCGATGATCAGCTCCATCAAACCGTAGTTTGGCTGCTCCTCCTGGTAAAAGGCGCTCACCTCTCTCTCCAACAGGTCGAGCAGGCTGGCGAAGTTGATATGGTCGGTATGCCAGGCGGCAAGTTGGTTATTCATGGTGCCCCTCCCGGGAGGTCGAGTGGATCTTGAGTCCGCATCCATATCGGAATTGCAAGATCTTGATGACACCATAGGCATCCGTCACCATGGGGATCTGATGCAGATCAATCAGACTCCAGGTGCCTTGACGACTCGCGAGCTAACTGTCGAGCTTGTCACTTGCGCTTCAGCCGTGGCCGGCCATGAGTTAGCGCGGCAGGAAGAAGAAGGTGAGGGCAAGCGCGAAATAGACCATCAGGAGTTGCGTGCCCTTGAACCAGTCGGCGCGTCCGTCGCTTGCCATTTGCGCCGTGACCAGCACTGACAGGACCACAATGAGTACCAGGGCTGGACGAAAGGCCAGGTCCATCGGAGCCGGACCGAGAAAATGGCTGACGAGCACCAGGACTGGCGCGACGAAAAGTGCCACCTGGACGCTGGATCCCACCGCAATGGAAAACGAAAGGTCCATGCGATTTCTGATGGCTGCGGTAATGGCCGATGCATGTTCGGCTGCATTGCCCAGGATTGCCACGACGAACGCGCCGACAAAAATTTCGCTGAGGGCGTAGGCGTGCATCATGGGGCCAATAGCGCCCACCATGATCTCGCTCATCCACGCCGTCCCGACGGTGGCTGCCGCCAGTATCGCTAGCGCGCGGGGGGCGTTGGCAGGTGGCTTGTCTTTCTCGCGTTCTGTCGCCGCCATCCCGGCTTCGTGTGCACTGCGGAACAGCGCAGGATGAGTGACCAACGAAAACAACAGATACAGCGCGTAGATGACAAGCAGCGCAATGGAAATACAGACGCTGAGCCGGTACAGCACGTCTGATCTGTCCGCTACGGCTTCGAAGCTGGCAGGGAGGACCAGCGCGATCGCCGACAGTATGAGCATGGTCGCCTGCGAACGCGCACCGCGCGGGTTGAACCGTTGCTCGGGATAGCGAATGCCCCCCGCGAGCATCGCGGCGCCAAACACCAGCAGCAGGTTGCCGACAATGGAACCGACGATGGAGGCTTCCACGACCTGATGAAGGCCTGCACGCAAGGCAACCAGTGCAATGATCAGCTCCGCCGCATTGCCGAATGTCGCATTGAGCAAGCCACCGATGGCCTCGCCCAGCCGCTCTGCCAACTGCTCGGTGGCATGGCCCATCCGTCCCGCAAGGGGAAGGATGGCCACGGCAGAAGTCAGAAAAATGAGCAGATGCTGGTCGGCCGCGAGGAATTCCAGGGCAATCGCGATCGGCACGAATACGAGAAGCCAGTTCATCCACATGGGGCGTTCCTTTGCAAGGGCTGCCAGCGCCGAGCGGATCAGTGTGGCCTGTGCGCACGACGATCATTCGTGCCTGGCGATAAAGCCCGCAACGGTGTCGTACAGCAGGTGCGGCTGCTCCAGGAAGATGAAGTGGCCGCCGTCCAGCATGACAAGCTCGGCGCCGGGGATTCGCGCGGCAATCTCCGCGGAGAAGTAGGGCGGGGCGCAGAAGTCGCGCTCACCCACCACTACCAGCGTCGGTGTCGAGATAGAAGGAAGGTCCTCGAAGGCGTCATGACCGACGATCATCTCGATGCGGGCAAAGCCGATCTCTGGTTCAAATGTGCCGGCCGCTGTCGCGTCCACCCATGCCTGCACCTGCTGCGGGTGCTCGCGCATGAATCGCGCATCGAACAGGAACAGCGCGTTGGCCTCCGTCGAGGCGCGCAGGCCGGAATCGTTCAGCATGCGTTGCCGCATGGCGAACTGGCGACGGTAGAACGCATCCGCGCGAGCAATCGAGGAAACAATGGTTGCGCTGCGCAATAACTCGCGGTGACGGATCGCCAGTAGCTGCGCGATGGCGCCGCCGGTTGAAGAACCGACGACATGGACTGGTCCGCATCCGACGGCCTCGACAATCCGCGCCATGTCTCGCGCGTGCTGAGGAATCGTCATGTCGCGGGCGGTGTGCTCAGATGCACCGGTTCCCCGGTGGTCCGGGATGATCACCTGGTGATGCGAGGCGAACAGATCAATCTGCGGTCCCCAGGATGCACCCACTCCCGCAAGCCCGGCCAACAAGAGAACGGTTGAACCCTGGCCCTTGATCTCGTAGTGGATACGAACACCGTCTGAGGTTACGTCTGGCATGTTGCTTCCCCGGTTTAGGGCAGCGTGAGAAGTCGAAGGGGTCGAAGATCGCGCCGTTGACGCCAGCCCGGCGTGCTTCCGTATCCGACTCCGGATGCAAGGGGGACTGTGCGAAAAGCGTACATACTGGTATAGGCGGATCGTCCTCTTCGTCAAAGCCCTGCCTGGCACAAGGGCGCGCAGCAAGACCGGCCGGCCAGGGTGGCGCTCAGCGCGCGCGCATCCCATACTAGAAGCGGTGCCCTGAGGACCAGGGGGCTCAGGCTGGCGCAAGAGCGCCGGCTCCGAGCAAGCATGAAGGGCGCCCAAAAACGGCTAAGGAGCCAGAGCTAGATATGAAAGCGCTAGGCGTGCTTCTCGGCATATCCATGGCGGCTGGGGTTGCGCCTTACGCCGGAGCCGCTGGATGCCAATACGACATGCAGTGCAAAGGGGAGCGAATCTGCGAGAACAGTCAGTGCGTCTCTCCCGGCGCACAGGAGCGGAGCGTCGATCCAGGCATCAAGGTCCCCGCGGCTCCAAAAAGCTTCCCCAAATCTGAGCAACCCACCCGGGCCTTCCCGGCAACGAAAAATGTTCCGGCGCCTGCGCCACCTCCCAAGGCTGCGCAAGTGACGAAAAGCGTTCCCGCCCCTGAGCACGCCATGCCGGCTGAGCGATCCGCCATGGCTTCTCCCGCAGTGGTGAATTCTCCGGCGCCTGCGACGGAATTCCGATTCTGCTGCACCAAGGTCGGTAAATTTCCCATGGACCCGGAAGCGAGCGCGGACGGCCCCCTCAAGCAAGGCGATACCTGTCATGGGATCACCAGTTACGGGACGCCGCTACCTGGCACGCCCTGTAATTAAAAGGTTCCACGCCCATCGCGCCAGAACGCGATGGGATGACCGCCTGTGCCCGGGCCTGGAAGGGAGCGTGTCATGTCCGTAGCACTTCGATCTTCGCTTTGCCAATTCTTCGTCGCCTGCTGCCTTGGCATCGCAGCCTGCGGAGGGGGCGGCGACGAAGAGGGCAATGACGGCGGCACCGGCACGCTGATGATCTCCATCTCCGGCCTGCCGTCCGGGACGTCGGCGGCCATCACGGTACTGGGGCCCGGCGAGTTCCGCCAGACCGTGACCCAGCCGACCACGCTGTCCAACCTGGCTCCTGGCAGCTATACCGTCAGTGCCGCCAATGTGCTGACCAGCAGCGCGCTGCTCAAGCCGCAGCCGCCCTCGCAGACGGTGGGGGTGGCCGCGGGCGCACGCGCCTTGGCCATGGTGGCTTACGAGGCAACATAGCGGTTGTCGCCGAGCCACGCACCCGTCGTCCCAACCTTATGCCGCCTTCACCGCTGCCGCGTCCCGCGTGCCGTCCGCCGCTTCGCGCTGCAGCGCGGAGGCGCGCTGCGCCAGCTTGCTGAGGCTGGGGTTCATCGGCTTGAGCTCCATGCGTTCGGCCGCCAGCGCGCAGGCCAGGTTGGCGCGTTCGCCGCGCAGCGCCGACTCGATCAGGGTCAGGTTGATCAGGTCGCGCTGGGCATGGCTGCCGCCGAAGCGATGCGCGATCTGGCGTACCGGCATCAGCAGCTCGATGCTGCGATCGTAGTCGCGCCGCGAGAAGGCGACCAGGGCCTCGGTCACCGGCAGGCCGACCTCGCGCGTCATCATCGCGTTGCAGCCGCTTCCGGCCGCCGCGGCGCGCATGCCGGCGAGCAGGGCGGCGAGCGCGTCATCGCGCCCGGCGCACAGGAAGGCCATCGCCGCATGGGTGTCGTTGAAGGCGTAGTACCCTTGCGCGCCGCGGGCCTGCCAGGTATCGGCCAGCTCGTCCCAGCGCGAGCCCACATCGATGCCGCGCAGGTGCAGGCGCCACAGCATGGCGCAGCCATCGATCAGTTCCAGCGCGACCGAAGACTGGTTCTCGCGGATGTGCGCGTCGTAGATGTCCAGCACCTGCCTGGCGTGGCCGAGCTCCAGATGGAACAGCGCCAGGTGCCACCAGTTGTGCACGGCCATCATGTTGTCCTGCGACCAGTCGCCGGCACGCCCGCTCAGCCAGTCGATGCCTTCGTCCTGGCGGCCCTGCATTTCCATCACGTGGGCCACGGCGTGGATCGCCCAGGGATCGCGCGGGTTCAGTTCCAGCGCGAAGCGGCCGCGTTCCTCGGCCTGCTCGTACCGGTGCGTTTCCTCGAGGCCGAAGGCATGCATGCCGAGCACATAGCCGAAGCCCGGCACACGGGTGTTCCAGTGGGGCAGCACCTGGGCGATGCGGTCGCGCAGCAGGGTGGACTGCCCCAGCAGGAAGTCCCCGATATGGGCTACCTGCAGCGCCAGGCTGTCGCGCGGGTAGTCGATCACGATGTCGCCGTAGAGCTGGATCGAGCGTGTGAAATGGCCATCCAGCCAGGCGCGCGCCGCGGCGATATGCCGGCGCTCGCGCTCGTTCGCGCTGGCGGACAGCGCTTCGCCTGCTTCCACGCTTTCGCGCAGCAGCGGCGCTACGGTGCCGTCGCCTGCGGTGATCATCATCCCGGCCCGCAGCGCATGCCCCATCACGAAGCCGGGGTCTTCCGCCAGGGCGTGATCGATCACGGTGAGCGGGTCGCCGTAGTAACCGTGCAGCAGTTCCAGTGCTGCCTCGAAGCGCTCGATCGAGCTGGCGTTGGTGCTTGAAACCGATACACTCCGCGAATCCGTATGTGCCATGACGCAATCCTTCCAGTGTGATGGAGACAGCCCTGTCTCGATAATCAGCCCGCTGATGCCGCTATTGCGCGCTACGGTAGTGCCGCGCGGCCCCGGGGGTTGTCCTGATAGTAGGCAGGGGCCGTGAACGGGCCCGGCGGTCCGGCGTGAAAGAAGCGTGAAAGTTGCCGCGGGCCGAAAAGTAACGGCTACCTGTCTTTGCGGCGTGGAGCCGCAGCGTAGTCCATTGCCGTCGCCTATAACGGATGGGCCTGCCAGGTTCCTTCCCATGACCCGCGCCCGTCTAGACCTGTTCGGCGGTTTCCAGCTCAGCTCCGCCGACGGCACGCCGATTCCGCTGACGGCGCGCAAGGCGCGCGCCGTGCTGGCCTACCTCGCACTGGCCCATGGCCGGGCCCAGCCGCGCGACAAGCTTGCCGCGCTGTGCTGGGCGGAAAGCAATGCAGAGCAGGCGCGCAGCAGCCTGCGACAGGCGCTGAGCGCGGCCCGCCGCGCGCTCGACGAGGCGGGCACGCAGGGCCAGCACGTGCTCCTGGCGGAAGGCGACTGCGTGATGCTGGGCGAGATCTCGGTCGACGTGTGCGAGTTCGAGCAGTGTGCCCGTGAAGCCACGCCGTCCTCTCTGGCACGCGCGGCGGACCTGTACCGTGGCGACTTGCTGGAGGGTTTCCATGCCGCGGCGCCGGCCTTCGACCACTGGCTGGCGATCGAGCGCGAGCGCCTGCGCGGCGTGGCGCTGGGCGCCCTGGCGAAGTTGCTTGGGCACAACGAACAGGCCGGCGCGACAGACCTTGCGATTGCCAGTGCCACGCGCCTGCTCGCGCTCGACCCGCTGCAGGAAGGCGTGCACCGGGCGCTGATCCGGCTCTATGAACGGCAGGGCAGGCAGGCCCTGGCACTCAAGCAATACCGGCTGTGCCGGGCAGCGTTGCAACGCGAGCTCGGTGTGTCGCCGGAGCCCGAGACCGATGCGCTGTACCAGGCCATCCTGCGCGCGCGGCGCGAGCCGGCGCCAGGCAGCCTGGGCGGTGACGACGGCGGCGGGCAAATTGCGGGACCGGATGCGATTTCACCCGCGGCCACGCTGACACCCGAGCCGCAACTGCGCCACGCGGTGGTACTGGTGGCAAGCCTGCAGGAGGGCGCCGGCGGCCCGCTGGAGCCCGAGCAACTGCACCAGGCGCTGAGCTGCTGGCGCCAGCAGGCCCGCGCCCTGGCGGGCGCCTGTGGCGGACACATTACCGATGAGATCGGCACCCGGCTGACCATCGTGTTCGGGGTCCCGGTGGCGCACGGCAACGACGCCGAGCGCGCGCTGCACACCGCCGGGGCGCTGCATGCAGCGTTGGCGCGAGTTGCCGGGGTGGCCGGGGCCGCCGAATCGCGGCTGCAGGCCCGCGTCGGCCTGGCAAGCGGGCAGGTGCTGGCGGCCTATGGCGACAGCGACATGACGCTGACCGGCGGCCCGGTCGGCGTGGCCCTGCAGGCAATGGAGGCCGCCGAGGCTGGCGGCACGATGGTGTCCAACCGGGTCTACCAGGCGCTGCCCGGGCGCCTGGTAGCCGATTGCGTGGCCCGCGCCGTGCTGCCCGGCGTAGCCGAGCCGATCCCGCTGTGGTGCGTGCGGCGTTTCCTTGGCGTGGAGCAGGCGCCGGCCGAGCATGCCTTCGTCGGCAGGCACGCGGAACTGGCGCAGCTGGCCGGGGTGGCCGACAGCTGCCTGCGCTCGGGCCATGGCCGCGTCGTACTGATCCGCGGCGAGGCCGGCATCGGCAAGAGCCGGCTGGCCGGGCGCTTTGTCGCGCTGGCGCGCGAACGCGGCCTGGAGGCGCACCGGATCCTGGTGCTCGACTTCGGCGCGGGCAGCGGCGGCGATCCCATGCGCATGCTCGCGCACAGACTGACGGGCGCCGCGCCGGGTCCCGACGTGAAAGGCAGTAACGTGGCTGCCATCGAAGGCACGCTCGCCGCCTGGCAACTTGCCGAGCAAGAGCTGATGTTCGTGCGCGACATGCTGGAGCTGCCGCAGTCCCCCGAGCACGCCGCCGCGCTGGCCGCGATGGATCCCGCCAGCAGGCAGCGCGGCGCGCAGCGGCTGATGGTGACGCTGGCCACCCGCCGCAGCGCCGCGCGAGCGCTGCTGATCGTGGTCGAAGACGTGCACTGGGCCGAGCGCACGGTGCTCGATTGCCTGGCGCAGCTGGCGGCCGCAACGCGCGGCCATGCGCTGGTCCTGGTGCTGACCGTGCGCCCCGAGCACGACCCGATCGATGCGGCCTGGCGCGCGACCAGCCAGGGCGCGCCGCTGACCACCATCGACCTCGGCCCGCTCGACGATGCCGAAGCGCACGAACTGGCCGCCTGCTACCGGCAGGTCGATCCGGCAGTCGCCGCTTCCTGCATCCGCCGGGCCGAAGGGAATCCGCTGTTCCTCGACCAACTGCTGCGCGGCGTCGAGGCGGGCGCGGAAGCTGGCACGGAAGAGCTGCCCGGGACGCTGCAGAGCATCGTGCTGGCGCGGCTGGACCGCTTCTCCAGCGCCGACCGGCAGGCGCTGCAGGCCGCTGCCGTGCTGGGCCAGCGCTTCAGCCCCGCCGCGCTGCGGCACCTGCTCCAGGATCCCGCCTATGCGTGCGAGCGCCTGGTCATGGCCGCCATGACACGGCCGGAAGGCGAGGACTACCTGTTCATGCACGCGCTGATCCATGAGGCAGTCTACGCATCGCTGCTCAAGTCGCGCCGCCAGAACCTGCACCGGCGCGCGGCCGCCTGGTACGAGGGCAGGGACCCCGCACTGATGGCCGAGCACCTGGATGCCGCGGGCGATCCCGGCGCGCCCGAGGCCTATGCCGCCGCGGCACGGCATGAGGCGGCGCACTTCCGCGGCGAGCGCGCGCTGCGCCTGGTCGAGCGCGCGCAGCGGCTGCCCAGCGACGATGACTGCAGGCAGGCGCTTGCCTGCCTGCACGGCGAGCTGGCGCTGGACCTGGGTCTGGCCGCGCAATCCCTGCAGGCGTTCCGGCAGGCCCAGCCACTTGCCAGCGTGCCGGCGCAGCAGGCCCGGGCATGGCAGGGCACGGCGGCTGCCTTGCGCCTGCTCGACCGCCATGAAGAGGCCCTGTCAGCGCTGCGCGAGGCCGAACAGGCCGCCGCCAAGCTGGGCCAGTCGGAGCGGCTGGCCGAGATCGAATCGCTGCGCGGCAACCTGTATTTCCCGATGGGAGACATGGACCGGTGCCTGGCCGCCCACCAGCGCGCCCTCGGCCATGCGCGCGCGGCCGGATCGGTGCTGGGCGAAGCGCGTGCGCTGGGCGGCCTCGGCGATGCCTACTACCAGCAAGGCCGCATGATTACCGCCCATCCGCATTTTGTCCGTTGCGTCGAGCTGGCGCGAACGCACGGCTTTGTCCGCATCGAATGCGCCAACCTGCCGATGGTGGGCGCGGTGGAGCTGTTCCTCAACCAGCTCGATGCGGCGCGGGCCCATTGCGAGGAAGGGCTGCGCCTGGCGCAGCGCATCGGCGATGCGCGCAGCGAGATGCTGGCCTACGACGTGATGACCTCGACCGCGCAGCTGGCCGGCGACTGGCCGCACGCCGAAGCGCACGCGCGGCTGGCCCTGGCGCTGACGCGCCGGCTGGGCGCGCGGCGCTTCGAGGCCGAGGTGTTGGCGCGGCTTGGCCTGGCGCTCGGCGCGCTTGGCCAGATGCAGGAAGCCGAGGCATTGCTCGACGAGGCGCTGCAACTGAGCCACGCCAGCGGGCTGCGCTACTCCGGCCCTACCGTGCTGGGGTTCCTGGCACGCACCACGCGCGATCCCGGCCGGCAGCTCCACGCCTTGCGGCAGGCCGAGGCGATCCTGGCGCAGGGCTGCGTGAGCCATTGCCACGTCGACCTGCTGGAAGCCGCGATCGACGTTTCCGTGTCGTTGCGGCACTGGCAGGAAGCGGATCGCTACCTCGCGGCGCTACAGGATTACATGCGGCCCGAGCCGTTTCCGTGGGGCGACTTCCTGATCCGCAGGGGCCGCGCGCTGGTCAGCGCCGGACAGGAAAAAGAAGGTAGCGGCACCCCGGCGCTTCGCGAAAACCTGCGCCAGCTCAGGGATGAAGCACATGCGGCCGGCCTGCACGCGTCCGTGGAGGCCATCGATGCCGCGCTGAAACGGCTGGCGGCAGGGCGCGGTTAGGCCGCCCCGGCAGCTATATTGTGATGGTGAGGGCGGTTTGCCACCTTGCCGGCCGGCAGTCCGAACCCTGACGACCTTCGTGCCGGGATGGACCGCAACTATGATTTAACATAACGATTATTATGCGAAACCAATTTGACCCAAATAGTAATGTCGTAGTTGAGCCAAATAGAAATGTCGTACCCCTAGCCAAGGCTGGCATGCTGGCGGCTTTCCGTCTGTCCGAGACCGGAGGCCGCGATGCGCAAGCCCGAGACCATCACGATGACGATGCG
>NZ_JADGMP010000046.1:0-124537 GCF_015549295.1 Cupriavidus sp. IK-TO18 | reverse complement strand
CCTGCCTAAGCGCTACACCGTCCGGTTCCTCAGAAAGGACCTTAACTGAACGGCATTACAGCGCGAGGCTGGCTTTTCCTGAATGCTGGTGGGTGGTACAGGGATTGAACCTGTGACCCCTGCCGTGTGAATCGGAATCATTGCCCTTAATTTACAACAGGTTAGCAAAAAGGCCTTTGCGAAACAAGAGTTTACGTTGGCGCTCGTTAGCAGGTGTGAGTTCAAGTTAGCTTTTCGTATGTGGCGCAATTGTGGCATGCCGCATTCCCCTCACTTCCATGCCATATGCGCTTGTTCGCCGTAGCAACCGAGCTGAAAGAGAGAGTCGCCAGGGGACACAGAAATTACACTTTACAGAATTCTATAATTCGAATATTTTCGAAAAATGGAAACCGACCACGCCCTTGAAGCGCTCGCCGCGCTCGCCCATTCGATACGCCTGTCCGTGTTCCGGCTGCTGGTGCAGGCCGGTCCCGCGGGACTTCCCGCCGGCCGGATTGCCGAGTTGATGGCAATGCCGGCGTCCTCCCTCTCCTTTCATCTGAAGGAGTTGCACCGCGCCAAGCTGCTATCCAGTAGGCAGGACGGTCGTTCAATTATTTACATGGCTCATTTCGAGACCATGAACGGATTGCTGGGTTACCTCACGGAGAACTGCTGCAGCGGCAATCCGTGCTCGCCTGTGTCCACCTGTTCCGTCGCCTTGGAGCCCAAATCATGAAGCGCTTCCACGTTCACGTCAGCGTCGCCGATCTCTCTGCCAGTATTCGCTACTACTCAGCCCTCTTCGCAGCCGAGCCAACGGTCGTGAAAGTGGACTATGCGAAGTGGATGCTGGAGGATCCCCGCGTGAACTTCGCCATCTCGGCCCGTGGCGCGGAGACTGGCGTCGACCACCTCGGATTTCAGACAGACGACGCGGCCGAACTGGCCGAACTGAAGCAGCGAGCCGAAGCAGCCGACATGGCGTTGCTCGACGAAGGTGAGACCACCTGCTGCTATGCGAAAAGCGAGAAGTACTGGGTCACGGACCCCCAAGGCATCGCGTGGGAGCACTTCCATACCTTGGGCAATGTGCCGGTGTACGGCGAATCCCGAAAAGTCGACGCTGCTGGCCAGGAGTCGGCCTGTTGCGCCCCCCGAGCTCCGAAGGGCAAGCCGATCGGCATTGCGGTCAACGCCAAGCCTTCCTGCTGCTAAGGGTCCGTCATGAACGAAAAGACCTACAACGTGCTGTTCATCTGCACCGGCAATTCGGCACGCTCGATTTTGTCGGAAGGGTTGATGAACCATCTGGGCAAGGGGAGCTTCCGCGCCTATTCGGCCGGCAGTCATCCGACTGGCGTAGTCAATCCCCTCGCACTGGCGGCACTAGCTCGCCACGGGCTGGACACGACCACCTTTCGCAGCAAGAGCTGGGATGAGTTCTCACAAGACGGGGCGCCGAAACTCGATTTTGTCTTCACGGTGTGTGACAAGGCAGCGGGCGAAGTTTGTCCGGTATGGCCAGGCCAGCCGATGACAGCGCACTGGGGCGTCCCCGACCCGGCTGCCTGTGAGGGTACCGAGGCCCAGAAGCAGCAAGCCATCAACGACGCAACCATTACGCTCAAGCGCCGTATCGAATTGTTCCTGTCATTGCCGCTTCCGAAGCTGGACGCCGTCGCACTTCAGAAGGCTGTTAAGGACATCGGGAAACAGTGATACGCATTCCCTCCGCATCTGACTATTTCGTAGCGCCCCATGACCACCAACGTACTGATTTTGTGTACCCACAACTCGGCCCGCAGTGTGCTGAGCGAAGGAATGTTGAACCATCTGGCCAAGCAGTTTGGCCGCGATGTGCGCGCCTATAGCGCCGGAAGCTCGCCCAGCGGACGCATCAATCCGTTCGCCATCGAGGTGCTTGGCAATGCTGGCGTCGACGTCAGCGACTTCCGCAGCAAGAGCTGGGATGAATTTGTCGGCGAGAATGCTGGCAGAGCGGCTTGCCGGCGGCAATGTCGCCGTCGCCCTGCTGGCCAACACGGCGGCCACGGTCGGTGGCTTGTACATCTTGATTGAAGTCTTTGGCCCGATCAGCGGCGCGCACTTCAATCCAGCCGTCAGCGCCGTCATGGTGGCGCGAGGTGAACTGCCTGGCGCGGCGCTGCTGCCATACATCGCCGCCCAGCTCGTAGGCGCGGTGCTGGGGGCTTGGCTCGCCCATGCCATGTTTGACATGACGATCCTGCAGCTTTCCACCAAGGTCCGCAGCGGTCCGGGGCAATGGATTGCTGAAACCGTTGCGACCGCCGGCCTGCTTTTGGTGATTCTGCGCGCCCCGAACGGGCGCGCCTCTGCCATGGTGGCGGCCTATATCGGCTCGGCATACTGGTTCACCGCATCCACCTCGTTTGCCAATCCCGCAGCCGCGTTCGGGCGCATGTTCAGCGACAGCTTTGCGGGCATCGCACCGGCGAGCGTGCCGGGATTCATGCTGGCGCAATGTCTCGGCGCGGCCATCGGGCTGGGGCTGCATCGGCTGCTTGAGCCGCGTGCGTTACCCCACGGCCACCCAAATGTCATCGAAGCCTCCGGCGAGCACCAGGCAGACTGACGCTGACCGGAACCGGGGCGCCACTCTTGCCGCCTTGGTTGGAATCCTTTCAACTGCCTGCAACCAGATACCAACTGAACCCGGGAAACCATGTCCGTCACCATCTATCACAACCCCGCCTGCGGCACATCGCGCAACACACTGGCCATGATCCGCAATGCGGGTATCGCGCCGAATGTCATCGAATATCCGAGCACGCCGCCTGACCGACAGACGTTGCAACAGATGATTAGCCTTGCGGGCCTCACAGTTCGTGAAGCCATCCGCGAAAAGGGTACGCCCTACGCCGAACTGGGCTTGTCCGACCCGGCCCTGACCGATGAGCAGTTGCTCGAAGCGATGCTGGCCCATCCGATCCTGATCAACCGGCCGTTCGTCATCACAGAGCGGGGCGTGCGGCTGTGCCGGCCATCGGAACTCGTGCTCGACATCCTGCCCTCGCCACAGCAAGGTGCCTTCACCAAGGAGGATGGCGAAGCCGTCATCGACGCGCAAGGCCGGAGGGTCAAATGACCATGGCGCTGCCTAACGTTATCCCGGCCGTGCTCGATACCCCGGACCTGAACAAGCTGGAACCGGTGCGCGTCAGCACGCATCCACCGCGCATCCTGCTGCTCTATGGCTCGCTGCGCGAAACGTCTTATAGCCGGCTGCTGGTGCAGGAAGCCGAGCGGATCCTGCAGCATTTCGGCGCGGAGACGCGCGTGTTCGATCCGCATGACCTTCCGGTGTGCGACAGTGTTCCCGCCGATCACCCCAAAGTGGTTGAACTGCGCAAGCTCTCGGAGTGGTCGGAAGGCCAAGTGTGGTGCAGTCCCGAGCGGCACGGCACGCTGACCGCGGTTTTCAAGAACCAGATCGACTGGCTGCCCCTGGAGATCGGATCCATCCGACCGACTCAGGGTCGCACGCTCGCGGTGATGCAGGTCTGCGGCGGCTCGCAGTCGTTCAACGCGGTCAACGCGCTACGCGTGCTGGGGCGCTGGATGCGCATGGTGACGATTCCCAATCAGTCATCGGTAGCCAAGGCATACCAGGAGTTCGACACGAACGGCCGCATGAAGCCGTCCTCCTACTATGACCGGGTGGTCGACGTCATGGAGGAACTGTACAAGTTCACTCTGCTGGTGCGTGATCGCAGCGACTATCTGACGGACCGCTATAGCGAACGCAAGGAAGCGGCGCCTGCGAACGTCGCCGCGCTCGCCGCGGCCGCCATGAGCCATGAACGGGACGCGCAGGTCACCGACACAGATAGCGGCGAAGTCGAATAAAAAACGGACGGGATGGCCATGGAGCCAACGAGTCGTGTGATTGCCAGCCAATCTCAGCACGCCTAACAGTACGGCCACGGACCCGCCACCCGCAAAGACTGCGTCCTCCCAGGCTCCTAAGGATGGCGTGCCCTCTCAGCGGCTTGCCTCGTTCACACTCGCCTTTGTCTTCGCCGCCACCTGGTTCATTAGCACCGCCATGGCGGCGCACCTGCCGCGATTGCTGCAGGCAGGTGGTGCGACACTCGCAACTGCCGTGATGGTCGGTGCGCTGATCGGCCCCGCTCAGGTGGGTGCCCGGATATTGGAGTTCGGGCTGCTGCGCAAGATCCACCCGCTGCTTTCGGCCCGCATCGCTGCTGCGCTTCACCCTGCGGGTGCCATCGCGTTCGGCATTGTTGGGGCTGCTCTGGCGCAATGACCGCAAGCTTGCCCGACTCTTGCAGCGAGCCCGGCTCAAGTACCCCCAGGCCGCCATCGAAGACCTCGATGCCCGCCCCGGACGGGGCATTGATCGCAACCATCGCCGATGCGATTCTCGATCGACTGATGCACCGCATTCACCGCATCACGCTGGCCGGCGACTCAATGAGAAAGACTGCTCAAAAAACAAGCGCCACAGCCAGCGGCAACCCAACTGCCTAGCCTGGCAGAGTAGAATCCGTCCCCGCGCAACACCCTCAACCGATCACCGGTCACGATGCCGGAATTGCCGGTCACGACCAACCGGAAACCGCTGGGAAACAGCGGTCACGATAAAGCGGAATCCGCGGTCACGATGCCGGAATCAGCGGTCACATTCACCGGAATACGCACTCGGGCCAGTAAGGCGACCTCTTGGGTCGCGTGGAGGCGTTTCGAGCGCGGCAAGGAGTCGTTCCTATTCCCGTGTCCCAAGCGACGATTGCGCCCGCGGTTTTCGGCGGGCCGGCGAACCATCGACACGGCATTGTCAATGTGGATTCCCCATTCTTTGCCTGCCACATTGATTACATGGGAAATCAGGTTCAGGTCGCGGTTCGTTGTGGAGCCGGACACCTGCTTCAGTCGTTTGTCGCGCCATTCGGCGATGAGCTTGCCAGACAGGGCGGCAACCTTTACCTGTGCGAGTGGGTCGCGGAGCATCGCAGTGAGCCGATATCGTTCGGATTCGGCCCCTTTTTTCTGGCCGGACACCTCTTGTAGGTACCTTCGAATCAGATCGCCCAGGGTGTTTTTCTCAGCTTCGGTGCGATCAATGAAGACCCCGCGCTCGATCTCGGATTCGATTACCGTCGCCCATGCACGGGCGTCTGCCTTGGTGGAGAAGCTGCGGGAAAGGGTAGGCCAGCCTTTGCGCCGAATCTGGGCTTCCCAGTTCGAGCCCCGTTGCCGAATAGTCGCCATTCGTGGTCCTCACAAGTTTGCGTGTGGCAAATTTGTGGCAATCGGACCGATTCGAGGGAGGCCAGAAATCGCGGGGTTAGTGTGTCCTAACCCCAGAAATGAGAAAAGCCAGCACGAGGCTGGCTTTCCGTGTTCTGGTGGGTGGTACAGGGATTGAACCTGTGACCCCTGCCGTGTGAAGGCAGTGCTCTACCGCTGAGCTAACCACCCCTTTCTGCATCGTCGTTGCCGTCGTGCAGCGGAGAAATGAGATTATGCAGGGCTCCCTGTATCTTGTAAAGCCCTTTTCCCAACTTTTTGTTCAGGCGGCCATCGTGCCGGGTTCCTCGGCCGTGGCTTCCTGCCATACCGTCTTGCCGCCGCTGGCCTTGTCCAGGCCCTTGAGCAGATCGAAATGGGCTTCCAGTTCCGCCTCGGTGGCGCGCAGCACCGGCAGTACCAGCCGAGAGAGGTCGGCCGTAGCGGTGGCCCCGCCTGCGCCAGTGCCGCTTTCCATGGTGTCGATTACCAGCGAATCCTGGCCGCGGGTCATTGCCAGGTAGACCTCTGCCAGCAATTCCGCATCGAGCAATGCGCCGTGCAGCGTGCGGTGCGCGTTGCTGATCCCCAGCCGGTCGCACAGGGCGTCGAGGGAGTTGCGCTTGCCGGGGAACATCTGCCGCGCTTCGCGTAGCGTATCGATCACGTTGCCGACATGCTCGCGGAAGGGAGGCATGCCCAGCAGGTGGAATTCCATGTCGAGGAAGCCCAGGTCGAACTGCGCGTTGTGGATGATCAGCTCGGCATCTGCGACGAATTCGCGGATCTCGTGCACGACCTCGGCAAAGCGGGGTTTGTCCGCCAGGAACTCGACCGTGATGCCGTGGACGGCGATCGCGCCTTCGTCGATGTCGCGCTCCGGGTTGACATAGAAGTGCAGGTGGCGCCCCGTCAGGCGGCGGTTAAGCAGCTCCACGCAGCCGATTTCGATCAGGCGGTCGCCGGTGGCGGCATTCAGGCCGGTGGTTTCGGTGTCGAGAACGATTTGTCGCATGGCGGGCATTCTAGCGGAGCGGCATTGCCCCGCGGTTCTTGTTGTGGCGTTGCGGCGGTTCAGCGGCCGATCGATTCGACGCCGCGGTTGGCCAGCGCATCGGCGCGCTCGTTGCCGGGATGACCGTTGTGGCCGCGCACCCAGTGCCACGAGATCTGGTGTCCCTGGGTCAGCGCGTCGAGTTCCTGCCACAGGTCGGCGTTCTTCACCGGCTTCTTGTCGGCGGTCTTCCAGCCGCGGGCTTTCCAGCCGGGCAGCCATTCGCTGATGCCTTTCTGGACATATTGCGAGTCGGTGTAGACCCGCACGGTGCAGGGCCGCTTGAGCGCGCGCAGCGCTTCGATCACCGCGGTCATCTCCATGCGGTTGTTGGTGGTGTTGGGCTCGCCGCCGAACAGTTCTTTTTCATTGGTGCCGGCGACGAGCACCGCACCCCAGCCGCCGCGGCCGGGGTTGCCTTTGCAGGCGCCGTCGGAGTAGATCGTGACTTCTTGCATGGAATTCCGTTGGGGGCCGGCCGCGCAGCGCGGCCGGCGCATGGGTTGTCCGCCGTGGCTCCGGCTCAGTGGTCGTCGCCGGGCGTCTTGCCGTGGGTGCCGGTGGGCGTTGCCACGGGCGTTGCCACCGGTGCCAGCGCCGGCTTGGCTTTCCACGCAGGGCCGACCAGTCGTATGTTGCGCACGCGCTTGATCGCCGAGATCATGTAGACCGCGCCGAAGATCGGCCACCAGCGGTCGCCGGCCTTTTCCATGAAGGCGGTGCGCTGCAGCCAGCGCTCGGTGCGATAGGGCGGGCAGTAGCAGCCGAAGCGGCCGCGGATGATATCGAAGCCGAGCAGCTTGAGCCAGTCCTTGATGCGCACGAAGCCGATCTGCTGCGCATCGGTCGGCAGGAAGGGCGTGGCGCCGAGCCGGTTCATGCCCTGGCGCGCGCCCCACAGGCTCATCGGGTTGAAGCAGGTGACCACCACGCGCCCTTCGGGCATCAGCACGCGCGAGACTTCGCGCAGCACTTCGTGCGGGTCTTCGGCAAACTCCAGGATATGGGGCAGGGTTACCAGGTCTACGCTCTGCGTGTCGAACGGCAGCTCGTCGAAGCGGCACAGCAGCTGGCGCGCGTCCGGATGTGCCGCGCGCGGCCCGTGCGGCCCGCTGGCCGGATCCAGCGCCAGCGCCGAGAACGGCATCCGGTTCTCGCGCAGGGTATCGACGTATGGCATGCCCAGCTGTACGGCGTGGTAGCCGAAGATGTCCGCCACGGTGCGGTCGTACTGCTGCGCTTCCCAGCGCAGCATGTACTTGCCGGGCGGCGAGGCCAGCCAGTCTTCCCAGCTTACAATCGGGCCATTGGGACCATTGGGGCCATTCAGGCCGCGCTGGCCGTACTCGCCGTTCCGGCGATTGGGACGATTGGACATAGGAGCATGCGCATGTTGAAGGTTGAGCCGATCCCGGCGTTCCAGGATAACTATATCTGGGCCATTCACGATGGGCATCATGCCGCCGTGGTCGATCCCGGCGAGTCGGCGCCGGTGGAGGAATTTCTGGCGCAGCGGGGGCTGGCTCTGGGCGCTATTGTAATCACTCACCACCACGGCGATCACCAGGGCGGCGTTGCCGGCCTGCTGGCGGCACACCCGAGCACGCCATCGGGCGCGCCGATGCCGGTGCTCGGGCCCGCCGGCGAACGTATCGGCGGACGCACCCGGGCGCTGCGCGAAGGCGACGAGGTGACACTGGCCGAGCCCCCGGTGACGTTGCGGGTGCTGGACGTACCCGGGCATACCGCCGGCCATATCGCCTATGTGGGCGACCTGGGCGAAGCGGGCCGCGCCGTGTTCTGCGGCGACACGCTGTTCGCCAGCGGCTGCGGGCGCCTCTTCGAGGGCTCGCCGGCGCAGATGCTGGCGTCGCTGGACAAGCTGGCGGGCCTGCCGGGCGACACCCGCGTCTACTGCGCCCACGAGTACACGCGCAGCAACGTGCGCTTTGCCCGGGCGGTCGAGCCGGATAATGCCGCGCTGGCGGCGTGGGAGCAGCGCGTCGATGCGCTGCGTGCCGCGGACACGCCTACGTTGCCGACCACCATCGCCCACGAGCGCGAGGTCAACCCGTTCCTGCGCTCGCGCGAGCCGTCGGTACGCGCAGCGGTGTCGGCGCACGGCGGTGCCACCGACAGCGATGCCAAGGCATTTGGCGCGCTGCGCGGGTGGAAGGACAATTTCCGCTAAATTAAAGGCAGGCCGAAAACCCTTGCGGGTCAAGGCTTTCGGGGCGCTACCTAGAAAAATCTGATTGACGCGATAGGCCGTTTTTTTTAGCATCACGCATCCTTTTAGCGTCACGATTCGAGAACTTAATGAAAATTGGTCGATTACTGGCGGTAGTTGCTTGTGCGGCGCTGCTTGCAGCCTGCGCCAGCACCCCTACGCCGCCTGACGCCGATGCCAACGGCGCGACCGCCCAGACTGCCAGGCGCCAGGATCCGCTCAATTCGCTCAGCGACAAGTCGGCGCTGTCATCCTCTTCCACCATCAATGTCGACCAGGGCGGCCTGGACTGGCTGCGCGGCCCGTCCAACGATATCTGGGACCGGATCCGGCGCGGCTTTGCCATGCAGGACCTGGAGGGCACGCTGGTCGATGACCGCACCCAGTGGTATGCGCAGCGCCCGGAATACATGGAGCGCATGGTCGGGCGGTCGAGCCGCTACCTGTACCACATCGTCGAGGAACTGGAACGCCGCAAGATGCCGACCGAGCTGGCGCTGCTGCCGTTCGTCGAGAGCGCGTTCAACCCGCAGGCCCAGTCCAGCGCCAAGGCCGCCGGCATGTGGCAGTTCATCCCCAGTACGGGCAAGTCATACAACCTGAAGCAGAACATGTTCCGCGACGAGCGCCGCGATGTGCTGGCCTCGACCGATGCCGCACTGGACTATCTGCAGCGGCTCTATGACATGTTCGGCGACTGGCACCTGGCGCTGGCCGCGTACAACTGGGGCGAGGGCGCGGTGTCGCGCGCGATCGCGCGCAACCAGGCGCGCGGGCTGCCGACCGACTACGCCAGCCTGACCATGCCCAACGAGACGCGCTACTACGTGCCGAAGCTGCAGGCGGTCAAGAACATCATCGCCAACCCGGCCATCTATGGCGTCAGGCTGCCGGAGATCCCGGACCATCCGTACTTCGTCACGGTGACCACGTCGCGCGATATCGACGTGAACCTCGCCGCCAAGCTGGCGGACATGACGCTGGAAGAGTTCAAGGCGCTGAACCCGTCGTTCAACCGCCCGGTGATCCTGGGGGCATCCAACCCGCAGATCCTGCTGCCGTTCGACAATGCCGAGCGCTTCCAGTACAACCTGAACACCTACCGCGGCGGGTTGTCGAGCTGGACCGCGGTCACGGTGGACGGGCGCGAGCGCGTCGAGTCGCTGGCGGCGCGGCTCAATGTCGATGCCGACACGCTGCGCGAAATCAACAGCATTCCCAAGGGCATGCGCCTGAAGGCCGGCTCGACCGTGATGATCCCGCGTTCGGGCCGCCACGACCAGGACATCAGCGCGAGCCTGGCCGACACCGCCATGCTGGCGATGGAGCCCGACCTGCCCGACGCGCGCCGCGTGGTGGTGCGTGCAAGCCGGCGTGATACGGTGACGTCGGTGGCGCGGCGCTACGGCGTGTCGCCGGGCCAGGTGCAGTCCTGGAACAAGCTGTCCGGCACCAAGCTGGTGGCAGGGCAGAGCCTGGTGCTGATGGTGCCGGTGCGCGGTGCCGGCGCGGTCCGCGCGGCGCGTGCCGAACGGGCCGACCGGGCCGAGCGCGAAGACCGCGCCGAGCGCGCCGAACGTGGCAGCAAGGGCAGAATCGTGCGCGTCTCGACACAGGGGGGCAAGGCCGAGCCGCGCAAGCGCATCACTGTGGAAGCCTCCCCGCGCCGCGGTACCAAGGCGGCGCCGACGGCCAAGGTGGCGCGCGAGGCCAAGGCGGCCCCGGTGAAGGCATCGGCCAAGTCCAGCGTCAAGGCCAGCAGCAAGGGCAGCAAGGCGCGCTGAGCGCAGGGCTTGAGAGCAAAAAGGCGTGCCGGCGGCACGCCTTTTTTGCATCTGCCGTGTGCATCGGCCGGGGGCGGCACCCCTCTGAATCCCGTTTCCTCCACGCCCGCGCCGGTGGCAAACTACCGTCATCATCACAATGACCGCAGACGCGGAGGAGACTGCCATGACGGCAAGCCATGCCGTGCATGCCCGTTCGCTGGCCGACCCGCAGGGGTTCTGGGCCGAACAGGCGGCACGCATCGATTGGGAAACTCCCTTCGATCAGGTGCTCGACAACAGCCACGCGCCGTTCACCCGCTGGTTCGTGGGCGGACGCACCAACCTGTGCCACAACGCGGTAGACCGCCACCTGGCGGCGCGCGCCAGCCAGCCCGCCTTGCACTGGGTTTCGACCGAAGTCGACCAGTCCCGCAGCTACTCCTATGCCGAGCTGCACGACGAGGTCAACCGCATGGCGGCGATCCTGCAGGGGCTCGGGGTGCAGAAGGGCGACCGCGTGCTGGTCTACATGCCGATGATCCCGCAGGCTGCGTTTGCGATGCTGGCGTGCGCGCGCATCGGCGCGATCCATTCGGTGGTGTTCGGCGGCTTTGCCTCGGTGAGCCTGGCGGCACGGATCGACGACGCCCGCCCGCGCGTGGTGATCAGCGCCGACGCCGGCTCGCGCGCCGGCAAGGTGGTGCCGTACAAGCCGCTGCTGGACGAGGCCATCCGGCTGTCGTCGCACCAGCCGGAGAAGGTGCTGCTGGTCGACCGCCAGCTGGCCGACATGCCGCGCACCGAAGGCCGCGATGAAGACTATGCCACCTGGCGCGACCGCGTGGCCGGCGTGCAGGTGCCATGCGCATGGCTGGAGTCCACCGAGCCGTCTTATGTGCTCTACACCTCCGGCACCACCGGCAAGCCCAAGGGCGTGCAGCGCGATACCGGTGGCTACGCGGTGGCGCTGGCCACGTCGATGGAATACATCTTCTGCGGCAAGCCGGGCGACACCATGTTCACGGCCTCGGATATCGGCTGGGTGGTCGGCCACAGCTATATCGTCTACGGGCCCCTGCTGGCCGGGATGACCACGCTGATGTACGAAGGCACGCCGATCCGCCCGGACGGCGGCATCCTGTGGCGGCTGGTCGAGCAATACCGGGTCAACCTGATGTTCAGCGCGCCCACCGCGATCCGCGTGCTGAAGAAGCAGGACCCGGCCTGGCTGACCCGCTACGACCTGTCCAGCCTGCGCCTGCTGTTCCTGGCCGGCGAGCCGCTGGACGAGCCCACCGCGCGCTGGATCCAGGACGGCCTGGGCAAGCCGGTGGTCGACAACTACTGGCAGACCGAGTCGGGCTGGCCGATCCTGGCGATCCAGCGCGGCATCGAGCCGCTGCCGCCCAAGCTGGGCTCGCCGGGCGTGCCGGCCTACGGCTACGACCTGAAGATCGTCGACGAGAACACCGGCGAGGAATGCCCGCCCAACCAGAAGGGCGTGGTCGCGATCGACGGGCCGCTGCCGCCCGGCTGCATGAGCACGGTGTGGGGCGACGATGACCGCTTCGTGCGCACCTACTGGGAGGCGGTGCCGAACCGGCTGTGCTATTCCACCTTTGACTGGGGCGTGCGCGACGAGGACGGCTATGTCTTTATCCTCGGCCGCACGGACGATGTGATCAATGTCGCCGGCCACCGGCTGGGCACGCGCGAGATCGAGGAAAGCCTGTCTTCGAACGCCGCCGTGGCCGAGGTGGCGGTGGTGGGCGTGCAGGATGCGCTCAAGGGCCAGGTGGCGATGGCGTTCTGCATCGCGCGCGATCCGGCCCGCACCGCAACGCCGCAGGAGCGGCTGGCGCTGGAAGGCGACCTGATGAAGACGGTGGAACAGCAACTCGGCGCCGTGGCGCGGCCGGCGCGGGTATTGTTTGTCAATGCGCTGCCCAAGACGCGTTCGGGCAAGCTGCTGCGGCGCGCCATGCAGGCCGTGGCGGAGGGGCGCGACCCGGGCGACCTAACCACCATCGAAGATCCGGGTGCGCTGGAGCAGATCCAGGCGGCGCTGAAGGGATGAAGGGTTGAAGCGGTCGACGGTGCGGAGTGCGTGGCGAGGCACTCCGCACCGAATGCTTGCCTTATCTCGTGATGCAATCTAATATTTGAAGCATAAAATATTTAGACATGATCTACATGACGGCACGGCCGGCAGGAGATGAAGCGATGCGAGTGCTTTGTATTGGCGGCGGCCCCGCCGGACTGTACTTCGGCCTGTTGATGAAACTGCAGGACCCGGCTAACGAAGTGATCGTGGTCGAGCGCAACCGGCCGTACGACACCTTCGGCTGGGGCGTGGTGTTCTCCGATGCCACCATGGACAACCTGAAGCAAGCCGATCCGGTGAGCGCCGACGAGATCAACGCCGCCTTCAACCACTGGGACGACATCGACATCCATATCGGCGGGCGCACCATCCGTTCCGGCGGCCATGGCTTTATCGGCATCGGCCGCAAGCGCCTGCTCAACATCCTGCAGGCGCGCTGCGAAGCGCTCGGCGTCAGGCTGGTGTTCGAGAACGATGTCACCGACGACCAGGCGCTGGCGATGCAATACCAGGCTGACCTGGTAATCGCCTCGGATGGCCTGAACAGCCGCATCCGCACCCGCTACGCCGAGACCTTCCAGCCCGACATCGATACGCGCCAGTGCCGCTTCGTCTGGCTGGGCACGCACAAGCTGTTCGACGCCTTCACCTTCGCCTTCGAGAAGACCGAGCACGGCTGGTTCCAGGCGCATGCCTACCGCTTCGACGACAACACCTCGACCTTTATCGTCGAAACACCGGAATCGGTCTGGCGCGCCGCCGGCATCGACGAGATGAGCCAGGAAGAGGGCGTGGCGTATTGCGAGAAGCTGTTTGCGCGTTACCTCGACGGCAACAAGCTGATTACCAACGCGGCGCACCTGCGCGGCTCGGCGATCTGGATCCGCTTCCCGCGCGTGATCTGCCGCCAGTGGGTGCATTGGAACACGCTGCCGGACGGTCGCCGCGTGCCCGTAGTGCTGATGGGCGATGCCGCGCACACGGCGCACTTCTCGATCGGTTCCGGCACCAAGCTGGCACTGGAAGATGCGATCGACCTGGCCGAAGAGATCCGCGGCAGCGGCCACGACGGCCTGCCTGATGCGCTGGCGCGCTATGAAGCCACGCGCGGCGTGGAAGTGCTGAAGATCCAGAATGCCGCGCGCAACTCGACCGAGTGGTTCGAGAACGTCGAGCGCTACGCCGGCAGCTTGCCGCCGGAGCAGTTCGCCTATTCGCTGCTGACGCGTTCGCAGCGCATCTCGCACGAGAACCTGCGCGTGCGCGACGCCGATTATGTGGCGCAATTCGAGCACTGGCTGGCGCAACACGCCGGCGTGCCGCAGCAAAGCCTGAAGCTGCGCGAGCATGAGCCGTTGCCGCCGATGTTCACGCCGTTCCGGCTGCGCGGCGTCACGCTGAAGAACCGCGTGGTGGTGTCGCCGATGGCGATGTACTCCTGCACCGACGGCATGCCGGGCGACTTCCACCTGGTTCACCTCGGTTCGCGCGCGCTGGGCGGCGCCGGCATGGTGGTGGCGGAAATGACCTGCGTGTCGCCCGATGCACGCATCACGCCGGGCTGCCCGGGCTTGTGGAACGATGAGCAGCGCGACGCATGGAAGCGCGTCGTCGATTTCGTCCATGCCAACAGCGATGCGCGCATCGCCATGCAGATCGGCCACTCGGGCCGCAAGGGGTCGACGCAACTTGGCTGGGAAGCGATGGACCATCCGCTGCCGCAGGGCAACTGGCCGGTGATGTCGGCCTCGCCGCTGCCGTACCTGCCCGGCGAGTCGCAGACCCCGCGCGAGATGACGCGGGACGACATGGACCGCGTGCGCGACGACTTCGTGGCCAGCGCGCGGCGCGCGGCCGAAGCGGGCTTCGACTGGCTCGAGCTGCACTGCGCCCACGGCTACCTGCTGTCGAGCTTTATCTCGCCGCTGACCAATACGCGCAACGACGAATACGGCGGCTCGCTCGCGGCGCGGCTGCGCTATCCGCTGGAGGTGTTCGAGGCCGTGCGCGCGGTATGGCCGCAGGACAAGCCGATGTCGGTGCGCATCTCGGCGCACGACTGGGTCGAAGGCGGCATCACGCCCGACGACGGCGTCGAAATCGCCCGCGCCTTCAAGGCCGCCGGCGCCGACATGATCGATTGCTCGTCGGGGCAGGTCAGCCCGGACCAGGCGCCGGTCTATGGCCGCATGTACCAGACCCCGTTCGCCGATCGCATCCGCAACGAGGCGGGCATCGCCACCATCGCCGTGGGCGCGATCTTCGAGGCCGATCATGTCGACTCGATCATCGCCGCGGGCCGCGCCGACCTGTGCGCGATCGCGCGGCCGCACCTGGCCAACCCGGCGTGGACGCTGCATGAAGCCGCGCGCATCGGCTACCGCGACATCAACTGGCCCAAGCAGTACCTGGCGGGCAAGCGGCAACTGGAAACCAATCTCGAACGCGCCGCGGCGCAGGAGAAGCAGGCTTGACGGGCAGCATGGCGACACTGGCCGGCAGGCACGCGCTGGTCACCGGCGGCGGGCGCGGCATCGGCGCAGCGATCGCGCGGCGGCTGCTGGCCGACGGCGCCAGCGTCACGCTGCTGGGGCGCGATGCCGGCACGCTGCAAGCGACGGTGCAAGTCCTGCGCGAGCAGGCACCGGCAGGCGCCAACGTTTCGTTCGTCACGGCCGATATCGCCGATGCCGGCAGCGTAGCGCGCGCCTTTGCCGCGGCCACGGAGCAGGCTGGTCCGGTATCGATGCTGGTCAACAACGCCGGGCAGGCGCACAGCGCCCCCTTCATGAAGACCGATGCCGCGCTGTGGCAGCGCATGCTCGACGTGAACCTGACCGGCACCTTCCTGTGCACGCAGGCCGCACTGCCTGCGATGCTCGAAGCCGGCTGGGGCCGCATCGTCAACGTGGCCAGCACCGCCGGGTTGATCGGCTACGGCTACGTCAGCGCCTATTGCGCGGCCAAGCATGGCGTGATCGGACTGACGCGCGCGCTGGCGCTGGAGACCGCGGCCAAGGGCGTGACCGTCAACGCGGTTTGCCCGGGCTACACCGAGACCGATATCGTGCGCGACGCCGTCGCCAACATCGTCGGCAAGACCGGCCGCAGCGAGGACCAGGCGCGCGCCGAACTGGCCGCGCGCAACCCGCAGCGGCGACTGGTGCAACCCGAGGAGGTGGCCGACGCCGTGGCATGGCTGTGCCAGCCGTCCGCCGGCGCGATCACCGGGCAGGCGATCCCGGTGGCCGGCGGCGAAGTGATGGCGGGCTGACAAGACAAGGACCTGAGAGAGAACCATGACTGAAATCGCACTCGACATGCGCCACCACAAGCGCAGCTTTGCCGGCTACGAACCGCGGCACTTCCTGTGGTCGGTGTCCGACGACGGCAAGGTCGGCACCATCACGCTGAACCGGCCGGAGCGCAAGAACCCGCTGACGTTCGACTCCTATGCCGAGCTGCGCGACCTGTTCCGCGCGCTGTGCTACGCCAGCGACATCAAGGCGGTGGTGGTCACCGGCGCCGGCGGCAATTTCTGCTCGGGCGGCGACGTGCACGAGATCATCGGGCCGCTGACGCAGATGACCATGCCCGAACTGCTCGACTTCACGCGCATGACCGGCGACCTGGTCAAGGCGATGCGCGCGTGCCCGCAGCCTGTGATCAGCGCGGTCGACGGCATCTGTGCCGGCGCGGGCGCGATGATGGCGCTGGCTTCGGACATGCGGCTGGGCACGGCGCAAGCCAGGACCGCGTTCCTGTTCGTGCGCGTTGGGCTGGCTGGCGCCGACATGGGCGCGTGCTCGCTGCTGCCGCGCGTGATCGGACAGGGGCGTGCCAGCGAGCTGCTCTATACCGGCCGCGCCATGAACGCGGAGGAGGGGCTGCAGTGGGGCTTCTTCAATGCGCTGCATCCGTCCGAGGCCGTGCTGGCACAGGCGCAGGCACTGGCCGCGCAGCTCGCCGCCGGGCCGACCTTCGCCCACGGCGTGACCAAGAAGCTGCTGCACCAGGAATGGAACATGGGGCTGGACGAGGCCATCGAAGCCGAAGCCGAAGCCCAGGCCATCTGCATGCAGACGCGCGATTTCCGCCGCGCCTACGATGCCTTCGTGGCCAAATCGAAGCCGGTGTTCGAAGGCGACTGAGCCAGGGAGCCGCGATGTCAGACAAGACCTATCTCGACCTGCCGCTGTTCGACGACGCGCACCGCACGCTGGAGCGCGAGCTTGACGCCTGGTGCGCGCAGCACCTGCATGTCGACCACGGCGATGCCGATGCCGCCTGCCGCGCCCTGGTGCGCCAGCTCGGCGAAGCGGGCTGGCTGCGCTATTGCGTGCCGGCCACGCACGGTGGCGCGTTGCCCGCGCTCGACTCACGCTCGCTGTGCCTGCTGCGCGAGACGCTGGCGCGCCATGACGGCCTGGCCGACTTTGCCTTCGCGATGCAGGGGCTGGGCTCGGGCGCGATCTCGATTGCCGGCAGCGAAGCGTTGCGCGCGCAATACCTGCCGCGCGTGGCGCGCGGCGAAGCGATCGCCGCCTTTGCCCTGTCCGAGCCCGAGGCCGGTTCCGATGTCGCGGCGATGCAATGCAGCGCGCGGCTGTCGGAAGACGGCAAGCACTATGTGATCGACGGCACCAAGACCTGGATCTCCAATGGCGGCATCGCGGACTTTTATTGCGTGTTCGTGCGCACCGGCGAAGCGCCGGGCGCGCGCGGCATCTCGGCCTTCGTGGTCGATGCCGACACGCCGGGCCTGACCATCGCCGAGCGCATCGACGTGATCGCGCCGCACCCGCTTGCCACGCTGCGCTTCGACAACTGCCGCGTGCCGGTCGGCAACCGGCTGGGCGAGGCGGGGCAGGGCTTCAAGGTGGCGATGATGACGCTCGACATCTTCCGCGCCTCGGTGGCGGCGGCTGCATTGGGCTTCGGGCGCGCCGCGCTGGACGATGCGCTGGCGCGTGCCTGCGAGCGGCCGATGTTCGGCGGCGTGCTGGCCGACCTGCAACTGACGCAGGCCGCCATCGGCGACATGGCAACGGCCATCGACGCGGCCGCGCTGCTGACCTATCGCGCGGCCTGGCTGCGCGACGTCAGGAAAGAGCGCACCACGCGCGAAGCGGCGATGGCCAAGATGGTCGCGACCGAGAACGCGCAGCAGGTCATCGACCGCGCGGTGCAGATGTTCGGCGGCCTCGGCGTCAAGGTCGGCACGCGCGTGGAAAGCCTGTACCGCGAGATCCGCTCGCTGCGCATCTATGAAGGCGCCACCGAGGTGCAGAAGCTGATCATCGCCCGCGAAACACTGGCCGGCCGGAAGGCCTGAGCCATCCGACCGGAACTGCCGTACCGACAGAGCAGACAGGAGACAAGCCATGGCGACCACCGCCCACCTCGATACCTTCGCCCGCGACCGCCTGCCGCCGCCCGAGCAGTGGCCGGTGTTCCGCTTCAATGCCGACACTGACTACCCGGCGCGGATGAACTGCGCGGTGGAACTGGTCGATCGCCACGTGCGCGAAGGTCGCGGCGAGCGCATCGCCATTCGCCATCGCCCTGCGAGTCAAGCAGGCCAGGCGGGCCAGATCGAGACGGTCACCTACGCGCAACTGGCGGCGCTGGTCAACCGCATCGCCCATGTGCTGGTCGAGGACATGGCGCTGGTGCCCGGCAACCGTGTGCTGCTGCGCGGGCCCAACAACCTGATGATGGCCGCAAGCTGGCTCGCCACCATCAAGGCCGGCCTGATTGCCGTGCCGACCATGCCGCTGCTGCGCGCCAGGGAACTGAAGCAGGTCATCGACAAGGCGCAGGTCACCGCGGCGCTGTGCGATGCGCGGCTGCGCGAGGACCTCGACGCCAACCAGCGCCCCGGCGGCGCATACCATTGCCCGACCCTGGCGCGCGCGCTGTATTTCAACGGCACCGGCGAGGGTTCGCTGGAAGCCGCGATGGCGGGCAAGCCCGACAGCTTCGATGCCTGCGACACCGCCAGCGACGATATCTGCCTGATTGCCTTCACCAGCGGCACCACCGGACAGCCCAAGGGCACCATGCATTTCCACCGCGACGTGCTGGCCATGTGCGACCTGTTCCCGCGCCATGTGCTGCGCTCCGTGCCGGACGATATCTTCTGCGGCACGCCGCCGATCGCCTTCACGTTCGGGCTGGGCGGCATGCTGTGCTTTCCGTTGCGCATCGGCGCCAGTACGGTGCTGGCGGAGAAGCTCACGCCGGAATCGCTGCTGGAGCTGATCCACGACTTCCGCGCCACCATCGTCTTCACCGCGCCCACGTTCTACCGGCAGATGGCGGCGCTGGCGCCGCGCTTCGATATCTCCAGCCTGAGGCATAGCGTATCGGCCGGCGAGGCGTTGCCGGACGCCACGCGCCAAGGCTGGAAGGCCGCTACCGGCATCGAGATGACCGACGGCATCGGCGGCACCGAAATGATGCATATCTTTATCTCCAGCGCCGGTGCCGAGGTCAGGCCGGGTGCCATTGGCAAGGTGGTGCCCGGCTACGTGGCGCAGATCGTCGACGACGAGATGCGGCCGCTGCCTCCGGGGCAGGTGGGCAAGCTGGCGGTGCAGGGCCCGACCGGCTGCCGTTACCTGGACGACCCGCGCCAGGCCAACTACGTGAAGGCGGGCTGGAACCTGCCGGGCGATACCTTCACGGTCGACGCAGACGGCTATTACTTCTACCAGGCGCGCTCCGACGACATGATCATCTCGGCCGGCTACAACATCGCCGGCCCCGAGGTGGAGAGCACGCTGATGCAGCACGAATCGGTGGCCGAGTGCGGCGTGGTCGGCGCACCCGACGACGGGCGTGGGCAGGTGGTCATGGCCTACGTGGTGCTGCGCGAGGGCGTGCCCGCGGACGACGCCACGCGCACCGCGCTGCAGGACTACGTCAAGCGCCAGATCGCGCCGTACAAGTATCCGCGCCGCATCGAGTTCGTGCCGGCGCTGCCGCGCACCGAGACCGGCAAGCTGCAGCGCTTCCGGTTGCGCCAGATGGCGGAGCAGGGCAATGGCGGCAACCACGGTGGGAGCAAATCATGAGCCCGGTCTTCCGCAGCACCGTCCTGGTGCGCTTCAAGCACTGCGACGCGGCCGGGATCGTGTTCTACCCGCGCTACTTCGAGATGCTCAACGACTTCATCGAAGACTGGTTCGGCGAAGCGCTGGGCTGGCCCTTCGACGTCATGCACGGCGAGGGCCGGGCCGGCGTGCCGACCGCGGAGCTGGAATGCCGCTTCCTGGCGCCGAGCCGGCTGGGCGAGGTGCTCACGCGCGAACTGCGCGTGCTCAAGCTCGGCCAGTCCAGCTTCACGCTGGCGATCCGCTTTGCCGGCCCGCACGACGATACCCGCATGGAAGTGACGCAGCGGCTGGTCTGCGTCGACACCGGCTCGATCGCGCCGCAGCCGTTGCCGGAGGCCGTGCGCCAGGCCATGGCGGCCTACCTGGTGGCAACGGCCTGACTGGCCGGCTACCGCATTCCCGACCGAATTCCCGATCCATCAATCAGAAAGCAAAAGGACATCAACCATGAAAATCCTGCAGCCGCCCGACTGGGCGCCCCCGCGTGGCTACGCCAACGGCATGATGGCCGAGATCCAGGCCGGCAGCCGCCTGCTCTTTGTCAGCGGCCAGATCGGCTGGAACGGCAAGTGCGAGTTCGAGACCGACGATTTCGGCCTGCAGGTGGCGCAGGCGCTGCGCAATGTGGTCGACGTGCTGGCCGCCGGCGGGGCGAAGCCTGAACATATCGCGCGCATGACCTGGTATGTGAAGGACAAGGCGGAATATGTCGGTGCCTATGGGGCGATCGGCCAGCACTACCGCGCCATCATTGGCCGGCACTTTCCGGCGATGACGGCGGTCGAGGTGGCCGACCTCGTCGAGCCGCGCGCCAAGGTGGAAATCGAGGTGACGGCGGTCGTGCCGCCGGATGCGTAACGGGGTCTGCACACCGCCGGACCTGGGCGCGGGCACCGGCGGGCCGGGTGCCCGCGGCGGCGCCCGTGTGATGCAAGTCCTTGAAAACTTGAGAAATTGGGTGGCGCGGGATATAATTCAAAAGTTTCGCTTTCAGAACCCTTCACCCTAGCGCCAACCGCTTTCCACCTTCCGCCGCCCCCATCCGCGCCGCCTTTGCCGTTCGCACCTGATGTGATGCAAAGAGCATGCCGCGACCGGATCCGACCGCATCGGCGCAATGCCGCTGCCGACGTCACGGATCCAGCCTGGGAGGCACGAGGCGTCGATTGGTCGGTCACGGGGTGAGTCCAGCAGGAGCCTACCCGTGTTACCGTCTTTTCCGTCCGCCATTCTCGCGCTAGCAGACGGCACGGTCTTTCGTGGCTATTCCATTGGCGCTTCCGGCCATACCATCGGTGAAGTGGTGTTCAACACCGCCATCACCGGTTACCAGGAAATCCTCACCGACCCGAGCTATTCGCGGCAGATCGTCACGCTGACGTATCCGCATATCGGCAACTACGGTGTCAATCCTGAGGATGTCGAAGCCACGAAAGTCCATGCCGCCGGCCTGATCATCAAGGATCTGCCGATCCTGGCCTCCAATTTCCGCAAGGAACACACCCTCGCGCACTACCTGAAGCAGGAAAAGGTGGTGGCGATCGCCGGCATCGATACCCGCAAGCTGACCCGCATCCTGCGCGAGAAGGGCGCCCAGAACGGCTGCATCCTGGCCGGCGAGGACAACGTGCAGAAGGCCATCGACCTGGCCCGCTCGTTCCCCGGCCTGGCCGGCATGGACCTGGCCAAGGTGGTCTCGGTCAAGGAACCGTACGAGTGGACCCAGTCCGAGTGGGCGCTGGGCGAAGGCTACGGCAAGCAGGACAAGCCGCAGTTCCACGTGGTTGCCTATGACTACGGCGTCAAGTTCAACATCCTGCGCATGCTGGCCGAGCGCGGCTGCAAGGTGACGGTGCTGCCGGCCCAGGCCACCGCCGCCGACGCGCTGGCGCTGAATCCGGACGGCGTGTTCCTGTCCAACGGCCCCGGCGACCCGGAGCCGTGCGACTACGCCATCGCCGCCACGCGCGAGTTCATCGAGCGCGGCATCCCGACCTTCGGCATCTGCCTGGGCCACCAGATCATGGCCCTGGCCGTCGGCGCCAAGACGCTGAAGATGAAGGCCGGCCACCACGGCGCCAACCACCCGGTCAAGGACCTGGAGGATGGCCGCGTGATGATCACGTCGCAGAACCACGGTTTCGCGGTCGATGCCGACACGCTGCCCGCCAACGCGCGCGTGACCCACGTGTCGCTGTTCGACGGCACGCTGCAGGGCTTCGCGCTGACCGACAAGCCGGCGTTCTGCTTCCAGGGTCACCCGGAAGCCTCGCCTGGCCCGAACGACGTGGCTTACCTGTTCGACCGCTTCATCCAGCACATGACCGACGCGCGCAAGTAAGCGCGACCGGAACAGCGCTGGACCAAGGGACATCCCATGAACGCCTTCATGCAAACCGCCTTCGGCATCACCGATTTCTGGACCTACCTGCTCGGCACGATCTTTATCGTGCTGCTGCCGGGGCCGAACTCGATGTACGTGCTGTCGGTGGCGGCGCAGCGCGGCGTGCGCGCCGGCTACAAGGGCGCGTGCGGGGTGTTCCTGGGCGATTTCGTGCTGATGGTGCTGTCGGCGGCGGGCGTGGCCTCGCTGCTGAAGGCCAGCCCGGCGCTGTTCTACGTGGTGAAGTACATCGGTGCGGCCTACCTGGCGTGGATCGGCTTCAGCATGCTGCGCGGCGCGGTGCGCAACTGGGCCGCGCGCGGCGATGCGGCCGCGACTGCGCCCGTGGGCAAGGCCGACCAGTCCGACCCGTTCCGCAAGGCGTTGCTGATCAGCCTGCTGAACCCGAAGGCGATCCTGTTCTTCATTTCGTTCTTCATTCAGTTCGTCGATCCGGCCTTCGCCTATCCGGCGCTGTCGTTCTCCGTGCTGGGTGTGGTTGCCCAGCTATGCAGCTTCGCCTACCTGACCACGATCATTTTCGTGGGCGCGACGCTGGCCGATGCGTTCCGGCGCCGCCGGCGCCTGTCGGCGGGCATGTCGAGCGGGGTGGGCGCGATGTTCATCGGCTTCGGCGCCAAGCTGGCCACGGCCACCATGAACTAACCGCAGCGGCGGACAGACTGACATTTTCGAATCCCGACGGATTCCCTGATTACCGGCGCGGCCCGCATGCAAGCGGGCCGGCCCATAAAGAGAGCGTGCAATGCCAAAACGCACAGACATCAAGAGCATCCTGATCATCGGCGCGGGCCCCATCATCATCGGCCAGGCGTGCGAGTTCGACTATTCCGGCGCCCAGGCCTGCAAGGCCCTGCGCGAAGAAGGCTTCAAGGTCATCCTGGTCAATTCGAATCCGGCGACCATCATGACCGACCCGGCCACGGCCGACGTGACCTACATCGAGCCGATCACCTGGGAAGTGGTCGAGCGCATCATCGAGAAGGAGCGCCCCGACGCGATCCTGCCGACCATGGGCGGCCAGACCGCGCTGAACTGCGCGCTGGACCTGCACCGCCACGGCGTGCTGGACAAGTACAAGGTCGAGCTGATCGGCGCGTCGCCCGAGGCCATCGACAAGGCCGAAGACCGCCAGAAGTTCAAGGACGCGATGACCAAGATCGGCCTGGGCTCGGCCAAGTCCGGCATCGCCCACTCGATGGACGAAGCCGTGGCCGTGCAGGGCCGCATCGCCCAGGAAACCGGCACCGCCGGCTACCCGATCGTGATCCGTCCGTCGTTCACGCTGGGCGGCACGGGCGGCGGCATCGCCTACAACCGCGAGGAATTTGAAGAGATCTGCAAGCGCGGCCTGGACCTGTCGCCGACGCGCGAGCTGCTGATCGAGGAATCGCTGCTGGGCTGGAAAGAGTATGAGATGGAAGTCGTCCGCGATAAGAAGGACAACTGCATCATCATCTGCTCGATCGAGAACCTGGACCCGATGGGCATCCACACCGGCGACTCGATCACCGTGGCCCCGGCCCAGACCCTGACCGACAAGGAATACCAGATCCTGCGCAACGCCTCGCTGGCCGTGCTGCGCGAGATCGGCGTGGACACCGGCGGCTCCAACGTGCAGTTCTCGATCAACCCGAAGGACGGTCGCATGATCGTCATCGAGATGAACCCGCGCGTGTCGCGTTCGTCGGCGCTGGCCTCCAAGGCAACCGGCTTCCCGATCGCCAAGGTCGCGGCCAAGCTGGCCGTCGGCTACACGCTGGACGAGTTGAAGAACGAGATCACTGGCGGCGCGACGCCGGCGTCGTTCGAGCCGTCGATCGACTACGTGGTCACCAAGGTGCCGCGCTTCGCCTTCGAGAAGTTCCCGCAGGCGGACAGCCACCTGACCACCCAGATGAAGTCGGTGGGCGAGGTGATGGCGATGGGCCGCACCTTCCAGGAATCGTTCCAGAAGGCGCTGCGTGGCCTGGAAGTGGGCGTGGATGGCCTGGACGAGAAGTCGACCGACCGCGACGAGATCGTCGAGGAAATCGGCGAAGCGGGTCCGGACCGCATCTGGTATGTCGGCGATGCGTTCCGCATCGGCATGTCGCTGGAAGAGGTCTACAGCGAGACCGATATCGATCCGTGGTTCCTGGCCCAGATCGAAGACATCGTCAAGACCGAAGGCCTGGTCAAGGCACGCACGCTGGAAAGCCTGTCGGCCGCCGAACTGCGCCACCTGAAGCAGAAGGGCTTCTCCGACCGCCGCCTGGCCAGGCTGCTGAAGACCGACGCCCGCGCCGTGCGCGAAGCGCGCATCGCCCACAAGGTACGCCCGGTCTACAAGCGCGTGGATACCTGCGCGGCCGAGTTCGCCACCAACACCGCCTACATGTACTCGACCTATGAGGCCGAGCATGGCGAGTGCGAAGCCAACCCGACCGACAAGAAGAAGATCATGGTGCTGGGCGGCGGCCCGAACCGGATCGGCCAGGGCATCGAATTCGACTACTGCTGCGTGCACGCCGCGCTGGCGCTGCGCGAAGACGGGTACGAGACCATCATGGTCAACTGCAACCCGGAAACCGTGTCGACCGACTATGACACCTCGGACCGCCTGTATTTCGAGCCGGTGACGCTGGAAGACGTGCTGGAGATCGTCGCGATCGAGAAGCCGGTCGGCGTGATCGTGCAGTACGGTGGCCAGACCCCGCTGAAGCTGGCACTGGACCTGGAAGCCAACGGCGTGCCCATCATCGGTACCAGCCCCGACATGATCGACGCCGCGGAAGACCGCGAGCGCTTCCAGAAGCTGCTGCAGGACCTGGGCCTGCGCCAGCCGCCCAACCGCACCGCGCGTGCCGAGGACGAAGCGCTGCGCCTGGCCGAAGAGATCGGCTACCCGCTGGTGGTACGCCCGTCGTACGTGCTGGGCGGCCGCGCGATGGAAATCGTGCACGAGCCGCGCGACCTCGAGCGCTACATGCGCGAGGCCGTCAAGGTGTCGAATGACTCCCCGGTGCTGCTGGACCGCTTCCTGAATGACGCTATCGAGTGCGATGTCGACGCCCTGAGCGACGGCAAGCGCGTGTACATCGGCGGCGTGATGGAGCACATCGAGCAGGCCGGCGTGCACTCGGGCGACTCCGCCTGCTCGCTGCCGCCGTACTCGCTGTCGGCCGAGACCGTGGCCGAACTGAAGCGCCAGACCGCCGCCATGGCCAAGGCGCTGAACGTGGTCGGCCTGATGAACGTGCAGTTCGCTATCCAGCATAACAACGGTGTCGACACCGTCTATGTGCTCGAAGTGAACCCGCGCGCTTCGCGTACGGTGCCGTACGTGTCCAAGGCCACCGGCATGCAGCTGGCCAAGATCGCCGCGCGCTGCATGGCCGGCCAGTCGCTGGACGAGCAGGGCATTACCGACGAGGTGGTGCCGCCGTACTACAGCGTCAAGGAAGCCGTGTTCCCGTTCAACAAGTTCCCGGGTGTCGATCCGGTCCTCGGACCTGAAATGCGCTCCACCGGTGAAGTGATGGGCGTGGGCAAGACCTTCGGCGAGGCACTGTTCAAGAGCCAGCTGGCAGCGGGTTCGCGCCTGCCGGAAAAGGGCACCGTGCTGATCACCGTGAAGGACAGCGACAAGCCGCGCGCGGTTGCCGTGGCCCGCATGCTGCACGACCTGGGCTACCCGATCGTCGCCACCCGCGGCACCGCGTCGGCCATCGAGGCCGCCGGCATCCCGGTCAAGGTGGTGAACAAGGTCAAGGACGGGCGTCCGCACATCGTCGACATGATCAAGAACGGCGACCTGGCGCTGGTGTTCACCACCGTCGACGAGACCCGCGGCGCGATCGCGGACTCGCGTTCGATCCGTACCTCGGCGCTGGCCAACCGCGTGCCTTACTACACCACCATCGCCGGCGCCAGCGCCGCGGTGGAGGGCCTGAAGCACATGCAGAGCCTGGAGGTCTATGACCTGCAAGGCCTGCACGGCACGCTGGCGTAAGCCACGCTGCACATTGCCATCCCGCCGGGCGCTCGCGTCCGGTCAAAGGGACGGCAAGGCCCGGAAGCCCGCCGGTGTTGATGCCGGCGGGCTTCTTGGCCTAAACTACGTCAAATTCATCGATCGAATCGGCCTGGCACCAGTGCATGCAGTGTGCGGCCCTTCGGTCCTGTCTGAAAGCCGCGGTTGAGCGGAAGTGCCCTGGCAGGTATTGCCAGGATGGCTCCTGCTCCGCTGCGGCTCATTTTTTTGTTGAACGAAGACATGAGCACCATTCCGATTACCAAGCGTGGCGCCGAACTGCTCAAGGAAGAGCTGCAGCGCCTCAAGGCTGTCGAGCGTCCGGCGGTGATCAATGCCATCTCCGAAGCACGCGCTCAAGGCGACCTTTCCGAAAACGCCGAATACGACGCTGCCAAGGAAAAGCAGGCCTTTATCGAAGGCCGCATCCTGGAAGTGGAGTCCAAGCTGTCGACCGCGCAGGTCATCGACCCGACCCAGCTGGATACCGACGGCCGCATCGTCTTTGGCGCGACCGTTGACCTGGAAGACCTGGAGTCCGGCAGGCCGGTCAGCTACCAGATCGTGGGCGATGACGAGGCCGACCTCGACACCGGCAAGATCTCGGTCAGCTCGCCGATCGCGCGTGCGCTGATCGGCAAGTTCGAAGGCGACGTCGCCACCGTGCTGGCCCCTGGCGGCGAGCGCGAGTACGAAGTCATTACCGTCCGCTATATCTGAGGCCGGTCGGGCCGGGTATGGCGCTCGCCCGCCATCCGGCCCCCGGAAAGACCGGCACGTGTTCTCTTCTTCCTATAACAGCCTGCCGCCGCTGCCGCACCGGCTATTCCTGCTGCTGACGGTGGTGTGGGCGGGCAGCCTGTGGACGGTTGGCTACATGGTGGCGCCGACGCTGTTCTCGGTACTGCCCAGCCGCGAGATGGCTGGCATGATCGCAGGTCACCTGTTTCATACCGAAGCCATCATCGGCGTGACCATCGGCGTGCTGCAGCTGGTGCTGTGCAACGTGATGATCCGCCGCGGCGCCAACCGCTATCGCAGCCTGCGCTGGCTGGTGCTCGGCATGCTGTGCTGCGTACTGGTCGGCTACTTCGGCATCCAGCCGTTCATGGGGAGCCTGAAGGAAAAGGCGCAGGCGCTGGGGCTGGGGGTTTCGGAATCGCCTTACCGGGCACAGTTCGGCATGCTGCACGGCGCGTCGAGTGCTTTCTACCTGCTGCAAAGCCTGCTCGCGCTGGTGCTGGTGTGGCGCGCTTCGGCGCCGCGTTCGGCCGGGGAGTGAGTGGAGTGCTGCGGCCACCTGGCGGTGGCCGCAATAGAAGCAGCGGGCGGATCAGCCCAGGGCTTTCTTCTTCTGGCTGGTCGGCCGCGCGCGCGCGCGCTTGACGTTGCCGCCGGCCGTGACGCGCTCGTTGCCGAGTACGGTCACTTCCTTGCGGGTCGGGCGACGGTTCGGTGCGGCGCTGGGCTTCTTGACCGTCACCGTGCGCGGCGCGGCGCCGCCACGGCGGGCCGGGGCAAGGCGGCCCAGGCTATCCGGCTGGTTTTCCTTCAGGCGTGCCTCGCCCGGGCGCCAGACCACCAGCAGCTTGCCGATGTGCTGGATCGGCGCGGCGTGCAGCGCGTCACAGATTTCTTCGTAGATGGCAATGCGCGCGTCGCGGTCATCGCCGAACACGCGGATCTTGATCAGGTCGTGCGCAGCCAGGCTGCGGTCGATTTCGGCCAGTACGGCGCGGGTCAGGCCCTCGGCGCCGACCATGACGACCGGGTTCAGGGCATGGGCACGGGAGCGCAGTTCGGAGCGCTGGGCGGGAATCAGTTGTAGTGCAGGCATAGGTTGGCGCCGGTGGCGCTGGAGTTTGGTGCGCGGCGGGCCCGGCAGATGCCGGTTCGGCAGGCGGGCGGAGCGCGAATTGGCGCGTATTATCCGTCAATCCGGCACTGTCGGGCGGCAAAATCATCAAAACAGTAGAAAAACCTTGAGCATGCGGCGCACGCCGCGTGCCGGGGCAGGCAACAGGCTGGATCTGGCATGGCAAAGAACAAGTTCAACCATTCGTGGCTGCACGACCACATCAACGACCCGTACGTAAAGATGGCGCAACGGGAGGGCTACCGTGCCCGCGCCGCCTACAAGCTCAAGGAAATCGACGAGCAGGACAAGCTGATCCGCCCGGGGCAGGTCATCGTCGACCTTGGCGCCGCCCCGGGCAGCTGGAGCCAGTACGCACGCAACAAGCTGGCTGCGTCGACCCGGGCCAAGGACGGGAAGATCGACGGCGCGGTGGTGGCGATCGATATCCTGCCGATGGAGCCTGTCGCTGACGTCACTTTTATCCAGGGCGATTTCCGCGAGGAAGAGGTGTTCCGGCAACTCGAAAGACTGGTGCTGGAAGCCTCCGGCGGCGACAAGATCGACCTTGTTATCTCCGACATGGCCCCCAATTTGTCAGGTGTGGCCTCCGCCGATTCGGCCCGGATCGAGTACTTGTGCGATCTGGCCCTTGAGTTTGCGCAGGCCCATTTGAAGCCGGAAGGCGCATTGCTGGTAAAGTGTTTCCACGGGAGCGGCTACAGCCAGATCGTGGAGAAGTTCAAACGGCAGTTCAAAGTGGTCGCGAAGCGCAAGCCCAAGGCGTCACGCGACAAATCTTCCGAAACCTTTATCCTTGGGCGCTACCTGAAGGCGGTGGATTAACTGAATCCGATCAGGCCAGGGCAAAATAAGAGGGCAAAAGTGCCCCACCCGCGGCTATCGGCGTCATAGTTTCGCTGTTTCCCCCCGAGGGCGGGCGCTGCATTACAATGCAGCTATCCGTTGGCAAGGCAATTGCAAAGGAGTTCGGCCTTGAATAACAACCTGTTTCAAAAGGCGGCAATCTGGCTCGTGATCGCGCTGGTGTTGTTTACCGTCTTCAAGCAGTTCGACAAGCCCCGTGCGCAGGACAGCGTCACCTATTCGCAGTTCATGGATGACGCCAAGAACGGCAAGGTGTCGCGTGTCGACGTGCAGGGCCGCAACCTGGTGGTCTCGCCGAAGGAAGGCGCCAAGTACACCATCATCTCGCCGGGCGACATCTGGATGGTCGGCGACCTGATGAAGTACGGCGTCCAGGTGACCGGCAAGGCGGATGACGAACCCAACGTGCTGGTCCAGGCCCTGTACTACCTCGGACCGACCCTGCTGATCATCGTGTTCTGGTTCTACATGATGCGCCAGATGCAAGGCGGCGGGAAAGGCGGCGCATTCTCATTCGGCAAGTCGCGTGCGCGCCTGATCGACGAGAACCAGAACGCCGTCACGTTCCAGGACGTGGCCGGCTGCGACGAGTCCAAGGAAGAAGTGGTCGAACTGGTCGACTTCCTGAAGGATCCGCAGAAATTCCAGAAGCTGGGCGGCCGTATCCCGCGCGGCGTGCTGCTGGTCGGCCCTCCGGGTACCGGCAAGACGCTGCTGGCGCGTGCCATCGCCGGCGAGGCCAAGGTGCCGTTCTTCAGCATCTCGGGTTCCGACTTCGTTGAAATGTTCGTCGGCGTGGGCGCGGCGCGTGTCCGCGACATGTTCGAGAACGCCAAGAAGCAGGCCCCCTGCATCGTGTTCATCGATGAAATCGACGCGGTCGGCCGCCATCGTGGCGCCGGCATGGGCGGCGGCAACGACGAGCGCGAGCAGACCCTGAACCAGATGCTGGTCGAGATGGACGGCTTCGAGGCCAACTCGGGCGTGATCGTGATTGCCGCGACCAACCGTGCCGACGTGCTGGACAAGGCGCTGCTGCGTCCGGGCCGTTTCGACCGCCAGGTCTACGTGGGCCTGCCGGACATCCGCGGCCGCGAGCAGATCCTGAAGGTCCATATGCGCAAGGTGCCGATCGGCAACGACGTCGACGCTTCGGTGATCGCGCGTGGTACCCCGGGTTTCTCGGGCGCCGACCTGGCCAACCTGGTCAACGAGGCCGCGCTGTTTGCCGCCCGCCGCAACAAGCGCGTGGTCGACATGCAGGACTTCGAGGACGCCAAGGACAAGATCTACATGGGTCCGGAGCGCAAGTCGACGGTCATGCGCGAGGAAGAGCGCCGGGCCACGGCTTACCACGAGTCGGGCCACGCGGTGGTGGCCAAGCTGCTGCCCAAGGCCGACCCGGTGCACAAGGTCACCATCATGCCGCGTGGCTGGGCGCTGGGCGTGACCTGGCAGCTGCCCGAGCATGACAAGTATTCGAAGTACAAGGACAGCATGCTGGAAGAGGTCGCTATCCTCTTCGGCGGCCGCGCGGCGGAAGAGGTCTTCCTCAACGCCATGAGCACCGGCGCGTCCAACGACTTCGAGCGCGCCACCAAGATCGCCCGCGACATGGTGACCCGCTTCGGCATGAGCGATTCGCTCGGCGCCATGGTCTACGTGGATACCGAGCAGGACGGCATGTTCGGCAAGCTGTCTTCGAAGACCGTGTCGGAAGCCACGCAGCAGAAGGTCGACGCCGAGATCCGCCGCATCATCGACGAGCAATACGCGCTGGCCAAGCGCCTGCTCGAAGATAACCGCGACAAGGTCGAGGCCATGACCAACGCGCTGATGGAGTGGGAAACCATCGACGCCGACCAGGTCAACGACATCATGGCCGGCAAGCCGCCGCGTCCGCCGCGCGGTGTGTCGGGCCCGAACGGTGGCGGGAGCACGCCTCCGGGCGGCTCGCCGGTGGCGCCGACCAACGCGCCTGCCACGGCCTGATCGCATCAGCTCGTCGACCTGACGACGCCTGCATGCTGGCTGTGTAATGCATGACCCTGAAGCCGGTGCCTGATGCACCGGCTTTTCCTTTTGCGCGGCCGGGTTCGCGCACCGCTTGATTGAGTATTCAGACCTTGCAGCAGACTCCAGAGACCCGGTATTTCCAGTGCGGACGCTTCCGCTTTGCGCTTGGCCAGCGCCCGCTCGTGATGGGCATCCTCAATGTCACGCCCGACTCTTTCTCGGACGGCGGCCAGCACGCCGGCCGCGACGCCGCCGTGCGCCACGCCGAGCAGATGATCGCCGAGGGCGTGGACATCATCGACATCGGCGGCGAATCCAGCCGCCCGGGCTCGGCCGCGCTGCCGCTCGAGGATGAACTGTCGCGCGTGATCCCGGTGGTCGAGGCGCTGCGCGACTGCGGCAAGCCGCTGTCGATCGACACCTACAAGCCCGAGGTCATGCGCGCCGCGCTGGCGGCCGGTGCCGATCTCATCAACGATATCTGGGGCTTCCGCATGCCGGGCGCGGTGGAGGCACTGGCGGCGCCAGAGGCGGGCCAGGCGGGGCTGTGCGTGATGCACATGCAGCGCGACCCGCAGACCATGCAGGAAGACCCGCACTACGAGGATGTGGTCAGCGAGGTGGCGGATTTCCTGGCCGAGCGGATTGCCGTGCTGCGCGCCGCCGGCATCGACGACGCGCGCCTATCCCTCGATCCGGGGTTTGGCTTTGGCAAGACGCCGGATCATAATCTGCGCCTGCTCGGCCAGTTGCCGCGGATGGCGCTGGAGGGTCTGCCGGTTCTGGCGGGGATCTCGCGCAAATCCACGCTGGGCGCGATCCTGGGCGGGCGCCCGCCACAGCAACGAATTGCCGCCAGCATTGCCGCCGCGGTGTGTGCGGTTGAGCGCGGTGCGTTTATCGTACGCGTGCATGATGTGGAGCAGACCGTGGACGCGGTCAAGACCTGGTGGGCCGTGCGCAATGAGTCCGTCACGGCAGCCTGAACACCCCGTCCACCCGGGGCAGGCGCCGCAGAGCGCCAGGTAGTGCAACGCAGGACAGAACAGAAAGGGAACAGCGAATGACACGCAAATATTTCGGGACCGATGGCATCCGGGGGCGCGTTGGCGAGGCGCCGATCACCCCCGACTTCGTGATGCGCCTGGGCCATGCGGCCGGCAAGGTGCTGGCGCACGGCGCCAAGACCGGGCAGGGCCGCCCGACCGTGCTGATCGGCAAGGACACCCGCATTTCCGGCTATATGCTCGAAGCTGCGCTGGAAGCCGGCTTTACCTCGGCCGGCGTGCACGTGCTGCTGACCGGCCCGCTGCCCACGCCGGGCATTGCCTACCTGACGCGCGCGCTGCGCCTGTCGGCCGGCGTGGTGATCTCGGCCAGCCACAACCCGTACTACGACAACGGCATCAAGTTCTTCTCCGCCGACGGGGACAAGCTGCCCGACGCGGTCGAGGCCGAGATCGAGGCCGCCATCGACGAGCCGATGTTGTGCGCGCCCTCCGACGACCTGGGCCGCGCCCGCCGCATCAATGACGCCCCAGGCCGCTATATCGAGTTCTGCAAGAGCACCTTCCCCCATGAGCAGGACCTGCACGGCCTGAAGCTGGTGGTCGATTGCGCCCATGGCGCCGCCTATCACATCGCGCCGCACGTCTTCCACGAGCTGGGCGCCGACGTGGTCTCGATCGGCAACCAGCCGGACGGCCGCAATATCAACGCAGGCTATGGCGCCACCGCGCCCGCCAGGCTGATCGAGGCGGTCAAGGCCAACGGCGCCGACCTCGGCCTGGCCTTCGACGGCGACGCCGACCGGCTGCAGGTGGTGGATGCCGACGGCCGGCTTTATAACGGCGACGAGCTGCTGTACCTGATCGTGCGCGACCGCCAGGCCAATGGACAGGTGGTGCCCGGCGCAGTGGGCACGCTGATGACCAATATGGCGGTGGAACTGGCGCTGCAGCGCCAAGGCGTGGAATTCGTGCGCGCCAAGGTCGGCGACCGCTACGTGCTGGAAGAGCTGAACAAGCGCAAGTGGACGCTGGGTGGCGAGGGCTCCGGCCACCTGCTGTGCCTCGATCGCCACAGCACTGGCGACGGCATCGTCTCGGCGCTGCAGGTTCTGGCGGCACTGCGCCGCAGCGGCAAGACGCTGGCGCAGCTGCTGGATGGCGTCTCGCTGTTCCCGCAGACACTGATCAACGTGCGTGTGCAGAAGGGATTCGACTGGCAGTCGCACGCTGGCCTGCAAGCCGCGCGCGCCAAGGTCGAGCCGGCCCTCGAAGGCCGTGGCCGGGTGCTGATCCGCGCCTCCGGCACCGAGCCGGTGGTACGGGTGATGGTAGAGGCTGAACAGGCCGAGATGGCCGAGCGCGCCGCGAAGATGCTGGCTGATGCGCTGAGCGCCTGATCCGCCGCAGCGGTGACGCAAACGCCGGGTTCATCCCGGCGTTTTTTCTGGGTATTCTGCAATTAACCGCCGTCACATTGCACCCCCATGAGAGATCGAGGGCGCGTTGAAACCTAAGCTGGCAGCGGCTTTCAAGAAGATTTAAAGATGTCACGGAATTGTCATATGGGGAGCATACAGTTCGTCTTGTCAAAAATTTGTCATTCCCAACCAATGTTCTCTGGAGGACATATGAAGCTGGTCAAGACTGCCGTGGCAGGCATCGTTTCGATGGTCGTAGCGGGTACTGCGTTCGCGGCGGAAATTACCGGTGCAGGCGCTTCCTTCCCGGCGCCCGTGTATTCCAAGTGGGCCGACGCATACAACAAAGCAACGGGCAACAAGGTCAACTATCAATCCATCGGCTCGTCGGGCGGCATCAAGCAGATCGGTGCCAAGACGGTCGATTTCGGTGCCTCGGACGCGCCGCTGAAGGACGAGGAACTGAACAAGCAGGGCCTGGTCCAGTTCCCGACGGTGATCGGCGGCGTGGTGCCGGTGATCAACCTGCAAGGCGTGAAGCCGGGCGAGCTGACCATCACCGGCGAGGTGCTGGCCAATATCTACCTGGGCAAGATCAAGAAGTGGGACGACCCCGCCATCAAGGCGCTGAACCCGCAAGCCAAGCTGCCGAGCCAGGACATCCTGCCGGTGCGCCGCGCCGACGGTTCGGGCACCACCTTCATCTTCACCAACTACCTGTCCAAGGTCAGCGCTGACTGGAAGGGCTCGGTGGGCGAGGGCACCACGGTCAACTGGCCGGGCGGCGGCACCGGCGGCAAGGGCAACGAGGGCGTGGCCGCTTTCGTGCAGCGCCTGAACGGCGCCATCGGCTACGTCGAGTACGCCTATGCCAAGCAGAACAAGATGACCCACGTGAACATGAAGAACGCGTCGGGTGCCGTGGTCAAGCCTGGCGACGATGCCTTCAAGGCCGCCGCTGCCGGCGCGGACTGGAGCAAGAGCTACTACCAGATCCTGACCAACCAGCCGGGCAAGGATGCATGGCCGATCGCCGGCGCCACCTTCATCCTGGTGCACAAGAACCAGGAAAAGCCGGCGCAGGGCGCGGAAGTGCTGAAGTTCTTCGACTGGGCCTACAAGAGCGGCGCCAACATGGCCGCCGACCTGGACTACGTGCCGCTGCCGGAGAGCGTGGTCAACCAGATCCGCTCGACCTGGAAGACCAGCGTGAAGGACGCCTCGGGCAAGGCGCTGTACTGATCTGACGGTATCGCCGGCCCCGCGCTCGCGCGGGGCCGGTGTCGGGCAGCCTGACTCCCGCCCCGACACCGCGCTCCCGCCCAGGCGGGAGCGGCGATCCACCCTGAATTCTCCGACATGGCGACTATCCCCTCCGACCCCCGCGGCGTCCAGCCTCCGAGCCGGCTCGGCGACATCCTGTTCGGCGGCCTGACCCGCGGCGCCGCCATCGTGACGCTGCTGCTGCTGGGCGGCATCATCGTCTCGCTGGCGATCAGCGCCTGGCCCTCGATCGAGGCCTTCGGCGCGCGCTTCCTGTGGTCCGCGGAGTGGAATCCTCCTGCCGATGTCTACGGCGCGCTGGTGCCCATCTACGGCACCATCGTGACCTCGCTGATCGCGCTGATCATCGCGGTGCCGGTTAGCTTCGGCATCGCCCTGTTCCTGACCGAGCTGTCGCCCGCCTGGCTGCGCCGTCCGCTCGGCACCGCCATCGAGCTGCTCGCCGCGGTGCCGTCGATCGTGTACGGCATGTGGGGCCTGCTCGTGTTCGCGCCGATCTTCGGCGAGTATTTCCAGAAGCCCCTGGCGGCCACTGTGGGCCAGCTGCCGGTGATCGGCAAGCTGTTCCAGGGCGCGCCGCTGGGTATCGGCCTGCTGTGCGCGGGCGTGATCCTGGCGATCATGATCATCCCGTACATCGCCTCGGTGATGCGCGACGTGTTCGAAGTCACCCCCGTGCTGCTCAAGGAATCCGCCTACGGCGTGGGCTGCACCACCTGGGAAGTGATGTGGAACGTGGTTCTGCCCTACACCCGCGCCGGCGTCATCGGCGGCGTGATGCTGGGCCTGGGCCGCGCGCTGGGCGAGACCATGGCTGTCACCTTCGTGATCGGCAATACCAACCTGCTGGACAGCGCCTCGCTGTTCTCGCCGGGCAACAGCATCACCTCGGCGCTCGCCAACGAGTTCGCCGAAGCCGGCGCCGGCCTGCATACGGCCGCGCTGATGGAGCTGGGCCTGATCCTGTTCTTCATTACCTTCGTGGTGCTGGCGTTGTCGAAGCTGCTGCTGCTGCGACTCGCCAAGAATGAGGGCGCCAAATGAGCCAAATGACCCAAGCGAGCCAGGCTGTGTCTTCCGTATCGATCCCCGCCGTCCGTCCCGATGCCGATGCCGTGCGCGCGCGCCTGCAGGCCCGCCGCCGCCGCGTCAACCTGTATGCGCTGACCGCTTCGCTGGTGGCGATGGGCTTCGGCCTGTTCTGGCTGGCGTGGATCCTGTGGACCACCGTCACGCTGGGCGTGGGCGGCCTGTCGCTGGACCTGTTCACGCAGATGACGCCGGCACCCAACACCGCCGGCGGCGGCCTGGCCAACGCCATCTTCGGCAGCTTCGTGATGGTGGGCATGGCCACACTGTTCGGCACGCCGCTCGGCATTCTGGCCGGCATCTACCTGGCCGAGTATGGCCAGCGCTCGCCGCTCGCCAGCTTAATCCGGTTCATCAACGACATCCTGCTGTCGGCGCCGTCGATCGTGATCGGCCTCTTTGTCTACGCGCTGGTGGTGACCCGCATGGGCCACTTCTCGGGTTGGGCCGGCATCTGCGCGCTGGCGCTGCTGCAGGTACCGATCGTGGTGCGCACCACCGAGAACATGCTGAACCTGGTGCCCAACGCACTGCGCGAGGCCGCCTTCGCCCTGGGCACGCCCAAGTGGAAGATGGTGCTGTCGATCACGGTGAAGTCATCGTACGCCGGCATTGTGACGGGCGTATTGCTGGCGGTGGCTCGTATTGCCGGTGAAACCGCGCCGCTGCTGTTCACCGCGCTGTCCAACCAGTTCTGGACCTCCGACCTGAACAAGCCGATGGCCAACCTGCCGGTGACCATCTTCCGCTTCGCCATGAGTCCGTTCACCGAATGGCAGCAACTGGCCTGGGCGGGTGTGTTCCTGATTACGATCGGCGTGCTGGCCCTGAACATCCTGGCGCGCATCCTGTTCCAGAAGAAATAAGCGGCGGGACGACCATCCCACGTTTCGCCCTGAAGACTGCAAGCTGACTGCAAGCGAGAGAACGCAATGACCTCCACCGTCATCGACATTCCTGATTCGGTACGCGCCAAGATCGACGTGCGCAACCTGAACTTCTACTACGGCCAGTTCCATGCGCTGAAGAACATCAACATGTCGATCCCCGACCGCAAGGTCACGGCTTTCATCGGCCCCTCGGGCTGCGGCAAGTCGACGCTGCTGCGCACCTTCAACAAGATGTATGCGCTTTATCCCGAGCAGCGTGCCGAGGGCGAGATCAACATGGACGGCGACAACCTGCTGACCGCCAGGCAGGACATCGCCCTGCTGCGCGCCAAGGTCGGCATGGTGTTCCAGAAGCCGACGCCGTTCCCGATGTCGATCTACGACAACATCGCCTTCGGCGTGCGCCTGTTCGAGAAGCTGTCGCGCTCGGAGATGGATGACCGCGTGGAATGGGCGCTGACCAAGGCCGCGCTGTGGAACGAAGCCAAGGACAAGCTGAACCAGTCGGGCTACGGCCTGTCCGGCGGCCAGCAGCAGCGCCTGTGCATCGCGCGCGGCATCGCCATCCGCCCCGAAGTGCTGCTGCTCGACGAGCCGTGCTCGGCACTGGACCCGATCTCCACCGGCCGCATCGAAGAGCTGATCGCCGAGCTGAAGGACGAGTACACGGTGGTGATCGTGACCCACAACATGCAGCAGGCCGCGCGCTGCTCCGACTACACCGCCTACATGTACCTGGGCGAGCTGATCGAGTTCGGCGAGACCGAGAAGATCTTCATCAAGCCGCACCGCAAGGAAACGGAAGACTACATTACCGGCCGCTTCGGTTGATTAGGCCGATCGTCACCGCAGGGCGTAGCATACCAACAGCGGCCAGGAGAAACCCATGCCAGACAAGCACCTTTCGACCCAGTTCGACGCCGACCTCAACGCGATCAATACCAAGCTGCTGCAGATGGGCGGGCTGGTCGAGTCGCAGATCGAAGTTGCCATGCGCGCGCTGGCCGACTTCGACGCCGACCTGGCCGACCAGGTCATTGCACGCGAGCAGCAGCTCAACGCGCTGGAAGTCGAGATCGATGCCGATTGCGGCAATATCATCGCCCGGCGCCAGCCGACCGCGCGCGACCTGCGCCTGGTGATGGCCATTTCCAAGACCATCACCAACCTGGAGCGTGCCGGCGACGAGGCGGAGAAGATCGCCAAGCGCACCAAGCACATCATGGAAGACGCGTCGGCGCACAGTATCAACTACGCCGAGGTGAAGCTGTCGGGCGAGATGGCGATCTCGCTGCTGCGCCAGGCGCTGGATGCCTTTGCCCGCCTGGATACCGTGGCGGCCGCGCGCATCGTCAAGGACGACAAGGCGATCGACGAGGAATTCCGCGGCTTCGTGCGCAAGCTCATCACGTACATGATGGAAGACCCGCGCACGATCTCGGTCGCGCTGGATTTCCTCTTTATCGCCAAGGCGGTGGAGCGCATCGGCGACCACGCCAAAAATATCGCGGAATTTATCATTTACATTGTCAAGGGGACGGACGTCCGCCATGTCTCGCGCGAGGACATGGAGCGCGAAGCCCTGAGCTGACCCGCCTGATTGCGGAGAACGATACACATGCCGAGCAGTATTCTCGTTGTCGAAGACGAACCGGCGATCGCAGAACTGATCGCTGTCAACCTGCAGCACGCGGGGCACTATCCGATCCGGGCCTATAACGCCGAGCAGGCGCTGTCGCTGATGAGCGACGTGCTGCCCGACCTGGTGCTGCTGGACTGGATGCTCCCGGGCAAGTCGGGTGCAACCTTCGCCAAGGAGTTGCGGGCCAACGACCGTACCCGCCAGATCCCGATCATCATGCTGACCGCCCGCGGCGAGGAGCAGGACAAGGTGATGGGCCTGGAAGCCGGTGCCGACGACTACGTCACCAAGCCGTTTTCGCCCAAGGAGTTGCTGGCCCGCATCAAGGCCGTGCTGCGCCGCCGCGCGCCGCAGCTGACCGATGACGTGGTGGCGATCAATGGCCTGCGGCTGGACCCGGCCACGCATCGTGTCACCGGCGAGGACGACAGCGGCCCGATCAAGCTGGACCTGGGCCCGACCGAGTTTCGCCTGCTGCACTTCCTGATGACCCATCCGGAGCGCGTGCACAGCCGTTCGCAGCTGCTCGACCAGGTCTGGGGCGACCATGTCTTTGTCGAAGAGCGCACCGTCGACGTGCACATCAAGCGCCTGCGCGCAGCGCTGACCCCGGGCGGCTACAGCAATATGATCGAAACCGTGCGCGGCAGCGGCTACCGCCTCGCGCGCGCCCCCGGCGCCTGACAGGCCGGGCTGGCACGGGGCGACGCCGTTCGCCCCGTGCTACTCCCCACGCTGCTGGCAGGGCGCGGCGAAATCGTGGCACACTCCGTCGCAACCCATGCGGCCGCTGCCGGCCGCTAGCCTGAACCCTGCGCATGAACGTCATCTGGGCCCGTTCCGCGGCCATCCTGATCAGCCTGGTGGTGGTAGCCGCCGGCGTTTACCTGGCCCTCGGTCCGCTCGCCGCGCTGGCACTGGCCTGTGCGGTGCTGTTCGGGCTGCTTTGCTTCTACCTGTACCAGATCAACCGCCTGTGGAAAGTGCTCGACGCGCCCGTCTACGGCGAGATCCCGAGCGCCGTGGGCCTGTGGGGCGAGGTGTATTACCGGCTGCACCGTCTGGTCAAGCGCTGGCGCACGCAGGTACTGCAGGTCGAGCAGCAGCACACCCGCTTTATCCAGGCGATCCAGGCCTCGCCCAACGGCGTGCTGATGCTGGACGATGCCGACCAGATCGAATGGTGCAACGACGTGGCCGAGCAGCACTTCGGCCTGAACGCGCGCCGCGACGTGCGCCAGCGCATCACGCACCTGATCCGCCGGCCCGAATTCGTCCACTACCTGACGCGGCAGCGCTTCGACGATCCGCTGGTGATGCGCGACATGGGCACACACAAGCACAGCGTGATCGCGGTCCAGATCCTGCCCTACGGCGATAACCGCAAGTTGGTGATCACGCAGGACATCACCAAGCTCGAAAACACCGAGGCGATGCGCCGCGACTTCGTCGCCAACGTTTCGCATGAACTCAAGACGCCGCTGACGGTGCTAACCGGTTTCCTGGAAACCGTGCGCGACCTGCCGGTGTCGGACGATGATCGCCGCCGCTATGTCGACATGATGCTGGTGCAGTCGATGCGCATGCAGAGCATCGTCGAAGACCTGCTGGCGCTGGCAAAACTTGAAAGCGATGCGCAGCCGCCGGGTAACGACATGGTCGCCGTGCAGGCAATGGTTGCGCACCTGATGCATGATGCCGAAGCGCTTTCGCAGGGCCGGCACAGGATTACGGCCGAGATCGACCCCACGGTGGGATTCCGCGGCGCGGAGACCGAGCTGTTGTCGGCGCTGGGCAACCTGGTGTCCAACGCAGTGCGCTACACGCCGGACGGCGGGCGCATCTCGTTGCGGCTGGGCTGGGAAGAGGGCCATGCCGTGTTCTCCGTGGCCGACACCGGGCTTGGCATCGCCGCCGAGCATATCCCGCGGCTGACCGAGCGCTTCTACCGCGTCGACCGCAGCCGTTCGCGCGATACCGGCGGCACCGGGCTGGGCCTGGCCATCGTCAAGCATGTGCTGTCGCGCCACCATGCCGACCTGCGCGTGACCAGCGAGGAAGGGCGCGGCAGCGTGTTCCGCATCATCTTCCCGCTGGAGCGCAGCGTGCGCAGCCTGAGCGACGCGGCCGCCGCCGTGCCGGCATCGCCGCAGGCGCCGGATTCTTCGCGCCGGGCCGCCTGAGCGGACTGCCTCGCCGGTCCACCAAAGCAACAAGCCCCGCCTGGCGGCCGCCATGACGGGGCTTGTTGCTTTTCAGGCAGCATTCACGGATTGCCGCCGAACATCGCCAGCATGTCGTTCTGGCTGACGCGCGGATGCCTGGAGCGCGTCTGCTTGCGCACGTAGTTGCCGTCCGGCTGCATGATCCACGCGGAAGCATTGTCGCGCAGGTGCACCTGCAGGCTTTCCTTGATCACGCGCGCCTTCAGCGCCTTGTCCAGCACTGGGAAGGCTACCTCGACGCGGCGGAACAGGTTGCGATCCATCCAGTCGGCGCTGGACAGGTACAGCACCTCTTCGCCGCCCGCGCGGAAATAATAGACGCGATGGTGTTCCAGGAACCGCCCGACGATCGACCGCACCGAGATGTTCTCGGACATGCCCGGCACGCCTGGCATTAGCGCGCAGACGCCGCGCACGATCAGGTCGATCTTCACGCCCGCGCGCGAGGCCTTGTACAGCTCGTCGATGATCGACGCCTCCAGCAGCGCATTCATCTTGGCGATGATCCGGGCCGGCTTGCCGGCGCGCGCGTTGCGGGCCTCGGCGCGGATATGCTCGACCAGGTTGGTCTGCATGGTGAACGGAGATTGCCACAGGTGGTTCAGCCGGATCGTGCCGGCGGTGCCGGTCAGCAGCTGGAACACGTGGTGCACGTCTTCGCAGATCGCCTCGTCGGCGGTCAGCAGCCCGAAGTCGGTATAGAGGCGTGCGGTGCGCGGATGGTAGTTGCCCGTGCCCAGGTGCGCGTAGCGGCGCAGCTTGACCTGCTTGGCCTTGGGACCGGTTGGCTCGCGGCGCACGATCAGCAGCATCTTGGCGTGGCACTTGTGGCCGACCACGCCATAGATCACGTGCGCGCCGGCCGATTCCAGCCGCTCGGCCCAGTTGATATTGGTCTCTTCGTCGAAGCGCGCGAGCAGCTCCACCACCACCGTGACTTCCTTGCCGTTGCGCGCGGCGGTCATCAGCGCTTCCATCACCAGCGACTCGTTGCCGGTGCGGTACACGGTCTGCTTGATCGCGACCACGTTGGGATCGGCGGCGGCCAGCTGCAGCAGGTCGAGCACCGAGCTGAAGCTCTCGTACGGGTGGTGCAGCAGCACGTCCTGCTGGCGCATCACGTCGAACATCGAGGCCCCCGTGGCAAACGCCTTCACCGGCGCCGGCACATAGGGCGGGTACTTGAGGGCGGGGCGATCGACCATGTCGGGGATCTGCATCAGCCGCGCCAGGTTCACCGGGCCGGAGACACGGTACAGGTCCTGCTCGCTCAGGCCCGATTCCAGCAACAGCCGGCGCGCCAGCGGCGTCGGCGTATCGGAGGACACCTCCAGCCGCACCGTGTCGCCGAAATGACGCGTCGGCAGTTCGCCCTGCAGCGCTTCGCGCAGGTCGGTGATCTCGTCCTCGGAAACGAACAGATCGGAATTGCGCGTGACGCGGAACTGGTAGCAGCCGTGCACCGCGATCGCCGGGAACAACTCATGCACAAAGCCCTGCATGAACGACGACAGCATCACGAAGCCGAACGGGTAGCCCGACAGCTTCTCCGGCATCTTCACCACGCGCGGCAGCGCGCGCGGCGCCTGCACGATGGCAAGGTCGGCCTCGCGGCCGAAGGCATCCTTGCCGGACAGCTCGACCACGAAGTTCAGGCTCTTGTTGAGCACGCGCGGGAAGGGGTGGGCGGGGTCCAGCGCGATCGGCGTCAGCACCGGCGCCAGCTCGCGCTGGAAGAACTCGCGCGCCCATTCGCGCTGCGCGTCGGTCCAGGTCGTGGTCAGGTGGAAAAAGACACCTTCTTTTTCAAGTAGTGGAAAAATGGTGTTCTGCAGCATGTCATACTGCGAAGCCACAAGCCGCTGCGTGCGCTCGGTGACAAGCTGGTAAGTCTGCTGGAAGGACAAACCGTCCGGCGTCAGCCCCGAAGCGTTGTCGCGCATCTGTTCCTTCAGGCCCGCCATGCGGATTTCAAAGAACTCGTCCAGATTGCTGGACACGATGCAGATAAACTTCAACCTCTCCAGCAGCGGTACCTTGGGGTCCGCGGCTTGCGCCAACACGCGGGCATTGAATTCCAGGATGCCCAGCTCGCGGTTGAGCAGCGTGCTGGACGGCGTCGTCGACATGGTCATGACCTTCTTTTGGTAATGTGGCGACTTTTTCATAAAATCGTGTCACTTTTATGACAGTTTGATTTTGTCATGAGGCGGACATGACACGGACATATTTTTGCGGGGCGCGTGCGCCGGCGGCGGGACACCTAGCCTGGACCGGGCCACGCAACACGAACGCGAACCAGCTCTCTAGCACACGATGAACAACACTCCACGCCTGCTCGCCGCCGTCGACATGGGCTCGAACAGTTTCCGCCTGATGATCGGGCGGGTGGACGAGACCACCACGGCCAACGGCACCGCGAGCCAGATCTTCCAGGTCGACGCCCTGCGTGAGCCTGTGCGGCTGGCGGCTGGCCTGACGCCCGACAAGTACCTGGACCAGCCCGCGCGCCGGCGCGGCATCGATGCGCTGCGGCGCTTCGGCGACCGCCTGCGCGACTTTGCGCCCGACCAGGTGCGTGCGGTCGCCACCAATACGCTGCGCGTCGCCAAGAATGCATCCGAGTTCCTGATCGAGGCCGAGAACGCGCTCGGCTTCCCGATCGAAGTCATCGCCGGGCGCGAAGAAGCGCGGCTGATCTACCTGGGCGCCTCGCACGATGCGCCGGCCTGCCAGGGCAACCGGCTGGTGGTGGACATCGGCGGCGGCTCGACCGAATTCATCATTGGTAGCGGCTACCAGTCCAAGCTGATGGAAAGCCTGTACATCGGCTGCGTATCGCATAGCCGGCAGTTCTTCCCCAGCGGCAACGTCGACGAATACGCGATGAAGCAGGCCGAGCTGGCCGCGCGCCGCGAGATCCAGGTGCTGGTGCGCCAGTACCGCGCCGCCGGCTGGCAGCAGGCGGTCGGTTCGTCCGGTACGGCGCGCGCGCTGGCCGAGCTGATCGAGCTCAACGGCATGAACGACAACCCGGCTGACCACGGCATCACGCGCGAAGGGCTGGAGCGGCTCAAGCGCGCGCTGATCAAGGCCGAGAACACCAACCGCGTCAAGCTTACCGGGCTGAAGGCGGACCGCATCCCGGTGCTGCCGGGCGGGTTGTCGATCATGCTGGGCGTGTTCGCCGAGCTCGACATCGACCGCATGGACGTCACCGACGGCGCGTTGCGCCTGGGCGTGCTCTACGACCTGCTGGGGCGCAGCCACCATGAGGACATGCGCACCGTCACGGTCGACCAGTTCATGCGCCGCTACGGCGTCGACCGTGCCCAGGCGGGGCGCGTGCGCGGTACCTCGCAGGCGCTGCTGTCCCAGTTCCCGGATCCCGCCAACGAACGGCGCGATGACAACCTGGCGCTGCTGGGCTGGGCTGCGAGTCTGCATGAGATCGGCATGTCGATCTCGCACAGCGGCTACCACAAGCATTCGGCGTATATCGCCACGCATGCGGACATGCCGGGCTTTTCCAAGACCGACCAGGCGCGGCTGGCCACGCTGCTGCTGGGGCATGCGGGCAAGCTTGGCAAGCTGTCGGGCAGCGGCAAGTTCGTCGACTGGCGCATGCTGTTCAGCCTGCGCCTGGCCTTCGTGCTGTGCCGGCGCCGTTCGGACGTCGGCTCGCCCGATATCCGCGTCAGCCAGCTCGCCGAGGCGCTCGACGAGGGCTTCGAGGTGCGCCTGCCCAAGATGTGGATCGAGGCCAATCCACTGATCGAATACAGCCTCGCGCAGGAGGCCGACGAATGGCAGCGGATCGGCAAGCGCTACAAGGTCGTCTACGACTGACCAACGGCTGAGCGCGGAAGAAGGGGCCGCCGCTCGGGCGGCCCCGATCATACGGCCTGGTTCAGGCCGAGGAAGTGGCGGGCGTAGCGCGGGTTCATGTCGTTCACGCGCAGCAGCGTCAGGAAGTCGGCCACGTTGAAATCCGGATCCCAGGCCGGCTGGCCGCAGATCTTTGCCCCGAGGCGCAGGTAGCCCTTGATCAGCGCGGGCGGCTCGACCTCGAGCTGCTGGTTCAGGTCCTCGACCGGCAGCGGCAGGCGCGGGAAGGCATGGTATTCGATCGGTGCCAGGTAGCGCTCGCTGAACAACCGGTGCAGGCTGGCAGCATAGTGGCCGCCGTCGCTCATCGGCACGCTGGCGCAGCCCAGCATCGACTCGATGCCCCAGCGCTGCAGGTACTCGCCCAGCCCGCCCCACAGCGCCATGATGACGCTGCCCGAGCGATAGTCGCGGTGCACGCAGGAGCGGCCCAGTTCCAGCATCTTGGGGCGCAGGTGGGACAGGCGCACCAGGTCGAATTCCGATTCCGCGTAGAGGCAGCCCAGGCGCTTGGCCTGGTGCGGCGGCAGCACGCGATAGGTGCCGACCACGCGCAGCGTGGCCATGTCGCGCACGATCAGGTGGTCGCAGTAGCCATCGAACATGTCGATGTCCAGCTCCGGCACCGAAGACGTCAGGCGTGCGCCCATCTCCTCGGCGAACACCTTGTAGCGCAGGCGCTGCGCCTCGACTACTTCGTCCTGGTGGCGCGCCCACGCCACGCTGAGAGCAGGCGACTCACTTGCCTTATCCGATTGGCGATGAAGACGGCTCCGCGCCGTCTGGCCGGCAAGGCCATTGGGCAAAGAGTCAAAAAGCGGCTGGGTCGGCGTGGGGAGGTCTCGCATCAGTATGTCCTTTTGGTGACGAAACTGTTGCGATGCAATGTAGTGAGCCGCGGTGACATTGCCGTGACCTGGCGATGACGCTTCCGTGACGTCCGGCGAGGTGCTGGTGCTGGTGCCGGTGGCGCCGTTGCGCGACCGGCCAGCTTCGGGGGATGGTTCTGCCGGCGCGCCTGCGGGTTGGCGGGGAAGATGGGGGTCCGACGGGCAATCCATGGAAATCTCCGTGACACCTGTGGTCGAAGCCCATGCCTGGCATGGCGAGGGCGGCGCGGCCAGAGGGCTGCGCCGTAGCGACTCTAGGGAGCGGAGAATGCGGCTGCCATCAGCTATTTCGGATTTTTGCCAGGCGCGACCATGCCGGCCATGCCAGAAGCTGCAGCCGGCTCATGCGTGCCGGCTGCAATGGCGAAGTCGGAAATATCTGGGCCGCGTCAGAGAAATTCGGGATTGATAACCGCGCGCAGCACGGTCTGTGCCTCGCTTTCGCGGGTCCGTCCGGTCAGCCACCAGATGCCTGCCTTGCGCACGCTCCAGTCCATCTCGTTGCCGGCCAGAAGCAGGCTGGCGACGCGGCCGATCCATGGCTGGTGCCCGACGACCACCACGTGCTCGGTGCGTTCGGGCCATTGCACCGCGGCCAGCACCGCGCTGACGTCGGCGCCGGGGGCCAGCTCCTCGACGATCTGCGCGTTGCCCGTCAACGCCGCCGCGGTTTCGCGGGTGCGTACGGAGGGGCTGCACAGCACGCGCGTGTCCGATGGCAGGTGCGCACGCAGCCATTTGGCGGACGCCTCCGCCTGCTTGCGGCCGCGGCGCGTCAGGGGCCGCTGCATGTCGGCATGGCGGCTCAGGCTGAGGGCGTCGGGGAGGTCTTCGGCTTCGGCGTGGCGCCAGAGGATCAGGTTCATGTCGGGTGTGGCGAGGGTGATGCTTCGAGTATGGTGAAGCTGCCCGACCAGCGCAAGCGGATGGCCTGGTGCCACGAATTGCCGTAAACGAAGTCGGGCCGCCCGTCGGGCAGCCCGCAAGTGTGTCCGGGCGCGGTGTCAGCTCCATGACAGCGCGTCGGCAACGCCCCGGAATTCACTTGTACGGCGGGAGCGGCGGGCTCCGGCCGTGCGAAGACTCAGGACTTGTGGCGGAAGTTGATGCGGCCCTTGGTCAGGTCGTAGGGCGACATTTCCAGGGTGACGCGGTCGCCGGCCAGGATGCGGATGCGGTGCTTCTGCATCTTGCCCGAAGCGTATGCCCAGATTTCCACGCCGTTTTCCAGCGTGACACGATAGCGGTTGTCGGGCAGGGCTTCCGACACCACGCCGCCAAATTCAATGAGTTCTTCCTTAGCCAATCTGCTTTCCTTTTCGGCAGCCCGCGAAGGCTGCATGGTTGCGTTATCAAAAATTCCGGTCCGGTTCGTCCGGCCCGAGGGCACGGCGCGAACCGGCGCACATTCGCCAGGCTGGCGAACCGCGCCAATGAAGTCGTTCGGGGCAGGCGCACGCGGACGATGCCGCGCGGCGCCACGCGTGGCGCCAGATACTCGATCCATGCCGGTCGCGCCCCGGCCAGGCGGGCACGGATTGCCTGGCGTGGACACTGCCGGTGACGGCCTGGGTGGCCGTTCGCTACGCGGAGCAGGGCGGGCAGGTGTACCCGGTGGTTCGCCAGTTCTGGTGTCGCCGCGGATGGCCGCGCCGGCTGCTGCTGAGCGCTCGCGAGAGCGCGCTGGTGAGAACGCCCGGTTACAGGGATGCACGGACACCCCGGGGCTACTTGCTCTCATATTGTATCACGTACGCAGTTGCAGCATTGCCCCTGCGAACATGGGGAAGCCGTGGGACAACTGCGCATTGTGCAGCGCATGGTCCATGCGATGTCAGGTGATGTATGAAGCTCTTTGCGTATCCGGCATGCCTTGGTATTTGCCTCGTATGAGCTAGAACTAACTCGTACGGCCGCCGGGAGTCAGCGGGGCCGGAATCTCGCAAGGAGACTGCCATGGAACTCCATCTGGACTCGCACCGCTTCGTCCGCTGCACTCCGGACTGGCGGGCCGCCGTGGTGGCCGGGCTGATCGCCGGTGCAGTGTATATGGTGCTTGAGCTGCTGACGGCGCGCTTCCTGATGTACCAGGGCGCCTGGGGCACGGTGAAGATGGTGGCGGCCATTATCCTCGGCCGCGAAGCGCTTTCCGCCGATGCCTTCAACTGGACCGTGGTGCTGTCGGCCGGCACGGTTCATTTTGCGCTGTCGATCATACTTTCGGCAGTGCTGGCGATGATCCTGTCCTCATTCCGTCTCGATTCCAGCATGGGGTTGGCGTCGCTGGTCGGCATCGTGTTCGGCGTGGTGGTCTACCTGGTCAATTTTTATGTGTTCGGCAGCTATTTCAACTGGTTCGACGAGGCGCGCGGGTGGGAAAGCCTGTTCGCCCACGCACTGTTCGGGCTGGTCGCGGCGGATGTGTACGTGAATCTTGAGCGGCGCCGCGGCGATTCCACCGGCCCGCAGCAGGCCTGAGATGGCCGGCCTGGTGCCGAGGCGCCGGCCTATCTCCAACCGATGGCGCCTCCGGCTAGCCCATCTGGTTGATATGACGTTTGGCACCCCCGCACTACGCTAGAGGCAAACGACCATAGCGGCCGCCGCCAACGTGCCTTGCGGACGGCTACACCGGAGTGCCCATGCGGGTCGCAATCGTCAGTACCGAGACAACCGGGCTCACGCCAGTGGACGAGCCTGTCAGCATCGGCCTGCTGCTTGTCGAAGTAGCGCCGAGGGCGGGCAGTCTCGTGCGCGAAATCACTGACTACTACGGTTCGCAGGAGCCCACCGTGCCGATCAGCGAGGCCGCTACCGGCATGCACGGCCTGACCGCCGAGATGCTGCGCGGGCAGCGCTTCGATGTCGGTGCGATCCGTGCCATCGTCGAGGATGCTGACGTGCTGGTCGCCCATGGGGCCGAATTCAATGTGCGCATGCTGGAAAAGGTGCTGCCCGAGGTACAGCGCAAGCATTGGCGCTGCTCGGTGCGCCAGGTGCGCTGGTCCCAGTATTTCCATGCTCCCAACCACAAGCTCGATACGCTGTGCGAACACCTGCGCATCTTCCGGCCGCGACCGCAAATCGCGCTGGACGACTGCCTGGCGCTGTCCAAGCTCCTCTTCCAGCAGATGGGAGCGGTAGGGCAGGCCACGCCGATGGGCTTTCTGCTGGCGCAGCCGGACTATGTGCCGCGGACTGTCGTGCACGGCGCGGCGGCCTCCCCGGCCAATGCGGCGCCGACAGCGCCCGTATCGCCACAACGGGACGGCGGCCCGGGCTGGCAGCCTCAGGTCGACAAGCAACACGACAGTGCCAGCCGCGGCCTTGTGCTGGCGGCCGTGGTGCTGCTGCTGATCGCGGCCGCACTGCTCTGGCCCGACATGATGCCGCGGTGGTGAGCGGGGCCGACGCAGTCGCGCGGGGGCGGGCAGAAAAGAAAAACGGCCTGGACATTGCTGTCCAGGCCGTGTTCCTTGAAGCCAAACTTAAAACTGGTCGGGGCGACATGATTCGAACATGCGACCCTCTGATCCCAAATCAGATGCGCTACCAGGCTGCGCTACGCCCCGAAGCCGAGCATTGTAGCGCGCGCCGGCAGGGCCGGTCAATCTGGCGTATCCGGCACATCGCGGTACGCGAGCCGTCCCGCGGGCGCGCTCCCCCTTTTGGCGGGGGACACTTTGGCTTGACTTGGGTTTGCGCGCTGCGATAATCCGCACACCGCTCTTAGTCCGACCGGCGTGATGTCGGGAATGCCGGTTTGCAGATTCCTTCCGGACTGGCCTGATCACCATAACAAGAACGGCGCTCCCTGTCCTGGCGAGCGCCTCGGCGCGTTGGCTTTGCCGCTGGCAACGCCACGGCGGCCCGACACAGGATATGCGGCAATCGATGAAAACGGTCCGGCACAGGACCGGCATAAAAAGGGGAAAGGCGGCGCCTGGCGGGGCGCCGTTGGTCGCCTTGGACGGGAATGAAGATGTTTCAGTCGCATATTGTGGTGCTCATCGCAGGGCTGTTTGCCGTGCAGATGGCGGTGGTTTGCGTCGTATTGCGTCGATCCGCGGGCATGGGCCGCAGTGGCCTGACGTCATGGGCACTGGGCAATGCCGCCGCGGCGATCGGCTCGGTGCTGGCTGCGGTGCAGGACGCGCGCCCCGCGTGGCTGGTGCCGGACGCAACCGATCTCGCGTTGCTGGCTGCGTTCGCCTTGATGGCGATCGGGGCGCGTCATTTTGCTGGTCGCTCCGGCAAGACCGGGCTCCTACTGGGAACCTGCCTGGCTGCCGCTGTCGGCGTGGCATGGCAGTTGGTGGCAGCCGGCATCCCCGATGCGCCGCTGGCAGGGCTGCAGATGGCGCCGCTGCTGACGGCATGCCATATCGGCTTGCTGCTCGACGTGACCCGCAGCATCGGCCCATCGGTGCGGACTTCCCGCGGCGTCGGGCGCCTGGCTGCTGCTTCGCTGGTGCTGATTGCCCTTGCCGTGGCCGCGACCAATGCATGGACCATGGCCTTGCCGGTTGCCGCGCTGGTGCAGGGCGGCGCCTGGCCGCGGCCATTGCCGTGGGACGGCGAACTGGCCATGCTCAACGTCTTTGCGCTGGTTGGCCTCTCGGTCAGCTTTGCGCTGATGGCGCATGACCGGTTGCGGCGCATGCTGGAGCGGCGCGCGCGGCATGACGACCTGACCGACGTGCTGCTGCGCGGCGCCTTCTGGGAAGCGCTGGAGCAAGCCTGCCTGCAGGCCGAGCGCCAGCGCAAGCCGTTGACCGTGGCCTTTGTGGACCTGGACCACTTCAAGGCGATCAACGATGTCTACGGCCACCTGGCCGGCGACAGCGTGCTGCGCCACTTCGCCGGGCTGCTGCGGCGTACCAGCGGCCCGCACGACGTGCTCGGGCGACTCGGCGGCGAAGAGTTTGCCATCGTCATGCCCGATACCGTGATGGAAAATGGCCGGCTGGCCTGCATGCGGCTGGCGACCGCCGTGCGCGCGAGCCCTTGTCCTTCCGAGCCGGATGCAATCGCTTACACCGTCAGCATCGGCCTTGCCACGCGCAACCCCGGGGAGGGCGCCGACGCGCTGATGCGCCGCGCCGACCGCGCCTTGTATGACGCCAAGCTCAAAGGCCGCAACGGCGTATCGATGCACCCGGTTGCCGGCAACCATGCGTCGGCGGCGGGCCGCTACGTCACCCGCGCGAACGAGCGCCTGGCTTCCTGAACGCCTCCGATCCGCACTGCGGGCCGGCGCTGCGGTAGAATGCACGCCTTCGCGTCCTTAGCTCAGTTGGATAGAGCACTCGCCTTCTAAGCGAGCGGTCAGAGGTTCGAATCCTCTAGGACGCGCCAAGCACGCTTTGCGGGCGATCGCCTGCATGCTCCGGTCACCGGCGTGGCCCCGGGAAATGCCGTTCCGGCCATTTGCCGTGTGCCACCGCGCCTTGCCTTACTTGTGCCGTAGGTCAATCACTGTCGGCTTCCCTTCGATCGTGTCGAAGATGGCGGAAACCGACTCGCCTTCCTTGAAGTTCTTCAACGAAGCAGGGTCCTTGACCGGGAACGCCATGGTCATGGCCTGCATCCCGAGGTTCTCGATCGGCCCATGCTTGAGCGTGACCTTCCCGGCCCGCGCATCAATCTTTTTGATTTCGGCCGCAACGGCGCGTGGGGCTTGCCGGGTTGCGGCAGGCGTCTTCATGTCCATGCTGTCCATCGAGCCGGCAGCAAATGCGACCGGCGCGGCAGCAAGGGCCAGGGCGGCAGCGAACGTCTTAACGTGGTTCATTTCGGGTCCTCCTGAAGTGAGGGATTGGGGGAAAGAGAAGAAGCCGCCTTCGCGTGACGGCGGCGCAGTAACAAGTAGACGGCCGGTACCACGAACATCGATAGCAGCGGGGCGGTCACCATGCCGCCGACCATGGGAGCCGCGATACGCTGCATGACCTCGGAGCCGGTGCCGTGCGACCACATGATGGGAATCAGGCCGGCCAGGATGACGGCGACGGTCATCGCCTTGGGGCGAACGCGCAGGACTGCGCCTTCCTGGATCGCGTCCAGCAAATCCGTGACGCCGGTCTCTCCGTTCTTGATGCGCTCGGCCCATGCCTGCTTCAGGTAGAGCAGCATGATCACGCCGAACTCCGCCGCGACGCCAGCCAGCGCGATAAACCCGACAATGCCGGCCACGGACAGGTTGTAGCCGAGCAGATAAAGCAGCCAGAATCCACCGATCAGGGCGAGCGGCAGGGTGCCCATGATCAGGATCGCCTCATCCAGGCGGCCGAATACCAGGTAGAGCAGCACGAAGATGATCAGCAGCGTGAACGGTACCACGACCTTCAGCCTGCCGGTGGCGCGCTCCAGGTACTCGAACTGGCCCGACCAGCTCAGCGAGTAGCCCGCGGGCATCGGCACCGCCTTTGCCACCGCGGCCTGCATGTCGTGCACGGCGGAACGCAGGTCGCGTCCGCGAATGTCGACATAGATCCAGCCGGACAGGCGCGCATTCTCGCTGCGCAGCATCGGCGGGCCCTGCACGACTTCAACGCGGGCCACGTCGGACAGCATGATCTGCAACCCCTTGTCGGTCACGATGGGGAGGCTTCGCAATTGCTCGATGGAATCGCGGTAGTCGCGCGGATACCGGACGTTGATCGGAAAGCGCGCCAGTCCGTCGACCACTTCGCCGACATTCTCGCCACCGATCGCGGATGACACGATGCCTTGCACGTCCTCGATATTGAGGCCATACCGGCCCGCGGCCCTGCGGTCGATATCGACGTCGATATAGCGGCCGCCGGTAAGGCGTTCGGCCAGCGCGGAGGTGACGCCCGGGACGTTCTTGACGGCTTCCTCGATGCGGGTGGCCAGCCGGTCGATCTCCATCAGGTCCGTGCCGGCCACCTTGATGCCGACCGGGCTCTTGATCCCCGTGGCGAGCATGTCGATCCGGTTGCGAATCGGCGGCACCCAGATGTTCGACAAGCCCGGCACCTTCACCACGCGATCCAGTTCCTCCACCAGCTTGTCGGTGGTCATGCCCGCACGCCACTGATCGCGTGGCTTGAACTGGATGGTGGTCTCGAACATCTCGATGGGAGCCGGATCGGTGGCGGTATCGGCGCGGCCGGCCTTGCCGAACACGGTCGCAACCTCGGGCACGGTCTTGATCAGGCGGTCGGTCTGTTGCAGCAGTTGCGCCGCCTTGCCGGCGGAGAGCCCGGGCAACGCCGAAGGCATGTACAGCAGGTCTCCTTCATCGAGAGGCGGCATGAACTCGCCACCGATGCGCATAATCGGCCAGGCGCTCGCTACCAGGAGCAGCGCCGCGATTGCCAGTGTGATCTTCGGATGCGAGAGCACCCTGGCGAGCAATGGCTGGTAGCCACGGATCAGCCACCGGTTGAGCGGATTGGCCTGTTCCAGTGGAATCTTGCCGCGGATCATGTAACCCATCAGCACCGGCACCAGCGTGATCGACAAGCCCGCGGCGGCGGCCATCGAGTAGGTCTTTGTAAACGCCAGCGGCGAGAAGAGCCGCCCCTCTTGCGCTTCAAGCGTGAATACCGGGATAAACGAGAGCGTGATGATCAGTAGCGAGAAGAACAGGGCCGGACCGACTTCCGCAGCGGAATCGCCGACGATGCGCCATCGCTCCCGTGCGGACAGTTCCACTCCCGGGTTGTCGGCGTGCCAGTGCTCCAGGTGCTTGTGCGCATTCTCGATCATCACCACCGCCGCATCGACCATCGCGCCAATGGCGATGGCGATGCCGCCAAGGGACATGATGTTGGCGTTCACGCCCTGATAGCGCATGACCAGGAACGCAGCCAGCACGCCGAGCGGCAGCGAGACAATGGCGACCAGGGCCGAGCGCAGGTGAAACAGGAACACCAGGCAGACCAGCGCCACCACGATGAATTCCTCGATGAGCTTGGCCGTCAGGTTATCCACGGCGCGATGGATAAGCGCCGAGCGATCGTAGGTGGTCACGATCTCCACGCCCTTTGGCAGGCTTGTCTGCAGGGCGGCAAGCCTGGCCTTGACCGCGTCGATGGTCTCCAGTGCATTCTTGCCGGATCGCATCACGATGACGCCGCCCGCGACTTCGCCCTGGCCATCGAGCTCGGCAATGCCGCGCCGCATCTCGGGGCCGAACTGAACGGTGGCCACGTCGCCGAGCCGTACCGGGATGCCGGCCTCGCTGGTTACCAGCGGGATCTGGCGGAAGTCATCGAGCGTCTTCAGGTAGCCACTGGCCCGCACCATGTACTCGGCTTCTCCCAGCTCCAGCACGGACCCTCCGGTTTCCTGGTTCGCACCCTTGAGCGCCGCCAGCACCCTGGCCTGCGATAGGCCATGGGCACGCAGCCGGTCTGGCATCAGCACGATCTGGTACTGCCTGACCATCCCGCCCAGCGACGCGACCTCGGCCACATTGGGCAGCGATTTGAGCTCGAAGCGCAGGAACCAGTCCTGCATGGCGCGCAACTGGCTGAGGTCGTGCTGCCCGGTCTTGTCGATGAGGGCGTACTCGTAGATCCAGCCCACGCCGGTCGCGTCGGGCCCAAGCGCCGGCCTGGCGGCGGCGGGGAGCCGGGATTGCACCTGGTTCAGGTATTCCAGCACGCGCGAGCGCGCCCAGTAGAGGTCCGTCCCATCCTCGAACAGCACGTAGACGAAGGAATCGCCGAAGAACGAATAGCCGCGTACGGTCCTGGCGCCGGGCACGGACAGCATCGTCGTGGTCAGCGGATAGGTGACCTGGTTCTCCACGATCTGTGGTGCCTGGCCGGGGAGCGGCGTACGGATGATCACCTGTACGTCGGACAGGTCCGGCAATGCGTCGAGCGGCGTACTGCGCACGGCCCACAAGCCCCAGGCGGTGAGCATGGCGGTGGCCAGCAGGACCAGGAAGCGATTCCGGATGGAAGCAAGGATGAGCCGCGCAATCATGGCCTGGCTCCCTGTGCAGAGCTGGCGGGCTCCACCGACGACAGGATCGCCGCGCCTTCGTTGTTCACGCGGAAGCGGAAGCGGATGCGGTCACCTGGCTTGAAGCCCTTCGCCATGCCTGTCGGCGGTGCGGCAAAGTCCATGGTCATGGCGCCCCACTGCATCGACTGGATCGGGCCGTGGGAAATCGTCATGCCTTCAGCGCTCACCGCCTCCACACGCCCGACGCCTTCGTGCTCCGGCCCTGCGGCCGCGGCGGCGGGTGCCGAAGCGGCTGGCGCTGCCGTCATGCGCTGCGCGGTACCGCGCAGGCTGGCTTCGGAGTCGATCAGGAACTGGCCGGATACCACGACCTTCTGTCCGGCCTTGAGGCCCTCGATCACTTCGGTCTGTCCGCCGGCCTCGGCACCTGTCTTGACCTCGACGGGACTGAAGCCACCCTGGCCGGCTTCCACCATGGCAAGCGTGCGCGTCCCGGTGCGGATCAGCGACTCGGTCGGGACAAGCAGCCGGTCCGGTCCGGGCGGGGCACCAAAGCGGGCAGTCACGAACATGCCAGGCAGCAACTGACGGTCCTTGTTCTGCAACTCAATCCGTACCTTGATCGTCCGGGTGCCTGGGTTGATGTCCGGAAGGATGGCGTCGACCTTGCCAGTCAGCGCTTGTCCGGGCAGCGCTGCCGCGATTGCCGACAAGGCTTGTCCGGGCCGTAGCTGCGCGGCCTGGCTCTCTGGCACTTCGGCCAGCACCCATACCGTGGCCAGGCTGGCAATGCGAAAGAGCGTCGTGCCGGGGGACACCGTCATGCCCTCGCGCGCGCCGATCTCGGTGACGATGCCGTCTGCGGGACTTGCAACGGTGAGCCGCGGCTGCAGCTTGCCGGTGTCCTGCACCAGGCGGATGTGGCTGTCGGCCATGCCGGCCTGCCGCATGCGGGCAATGGCGGCTTCGCGCAAATCGCCCTGCAGGTTACCGCTCATGCGGGCCACGGCCAGGTACTCCTCTTGCGCGGCGACCCAGTCAGGCGAGTAGATCTGCGCCAGTGGCTGGCCTTTACGGACCGGGTCCAGCGTCGTCCTGGCATAGGTGTGCTCGACGAACCCAGTCGTACGGGCCTGCAGCACTTCGATGCCGCGTTCGTCGATCGCGACATTCCCTGGAACTTCCAGTGCGGATGCCAGGCGACCCAGCTTGACTTCCGCGGTTCGAATGCCGAGGCTTTGGCTGACACGGCTATCGATGGTGACAGCCGCGCCGCCACCGGCGTCTTCGTACACGGGCGACAGCGCCATATCCATGAATGGCGACTTGCCAGGCTTGTCAAAGCGCTGGCCCGGCACCATCGGGTCATGCCAATAGAGGATGCGCTTGCCGTTTCGGGGATCGATATCCCCGGCCTTCAGGCTCGCATCGCCAGGGTCGCCCGCGGGCGTCGTCGACGCGGCCGTATGCTGGCGTCCCTGTTGCTGGCCGAGGTAGTAGGCACCGGCGACGCTCGCCACCACAGCGAGGGTTGCTCCTGCCCGTGCAATCGTGGTCCTTTTCATTGCTGGACTCCTTGCGGAAACATGGCTTGTGCGGCAGTCGGCAAAGGCATCAGGAAAGCGAGCTCGGCCCAGAGCCTGGCGGTAGCTGCCTCCAGCTTGAGCCGCTCGAGCGAGAGGTCGAGCGCCTTGCGGCTGGCCTCGGCCACCGCTGTCAGGCTGCCGGCGCCGGCGCGATAGGCGCTCAGGGCCGCCTCGGTCTGCGCCTTCGCCAATGGCAAGGTGGCATTTCGATAGCGCTCCAGGCGCGAGCGGCCGAGTTGCAGTTCGGCCTGCTTGCCGCGGAGCTGTCCAATCACGCCGCGGCGTACCGATTCGGCTTGCGCCCGTGCGGCATTGGCCTGCGCGAGCCTGGAGGCCAGTTCGCGATCCTGGCGATTCTTCTGGTCCCACGGCACCGGCAGCGAAACATTCAGCGACACCATGTTCGAATAGGCGGGACCGCGCTGGCTGTACATCAGTTCGACGCTGACGTCCGGAACCTTGCTCTCGCGCGCGAAGCGGCTTTCCGCGTCGGCCACGCCGACCTGGGCCTCCGCGGCGGCAACCTCTGGCACTTGCGTGGCGCCGGCAGCGTCGAGCGTATCGAGCCAGGCCGGCGCATCGAGCGCGGGGCGCTCGGTCAGCGGCAATTCCGCAGCGTTGCCGACCCACCGGCGCAGCATCGCCCGGGACGAAGCGACCGCGGCGCGGGCTTCGTCTTCGCGATCCTGCAGTCGCTGCCATTCAATCTCGGCCGCCAGGATATCGGCACGCGAACCGCGGTTGCCGCGATAGGCGGCCTGTGCCGCATCCACCAGCAGCTTGATCGACTGCGACTGTTCGGTGAGCACGCCGTATGCGCGCTCGGCATACCAGCGCTCGAGCCATGCCGTGGCGGCGCCGCGCTGCACGGCGGCCAGCGCCACCGTGCGTTGGGCCTCGGCCGAAGACGCTTCGGCCTCGAAGCGCTCGGCGCGGGCCTGGCGCTTCGCCGCGCGCGTGAATTCCTGCATGACGCTGATCGACCTCATGGTCATCGAATCCGTGCCAAGCGAGAACCGGTCAGGGCCATTCGCCGGCACGTTGTTGACGCCGACCTTCAGCACCGGGTCCGGCAACTGCTTGCCGGCTACTGCCATCTCAATGGCTGACTGGACCGCCGACCGCGATGTCTCGGCATCCGTCGAACGCGACGATGCGCGTGCGACCGCTTCTTGCAGGGAGAGCGCGGCCAGGGATTCCGCCCGTGCCGGATGGACAATGGCAAGCAGCGTGATGGCGAGCACCAGCCGGCGCCCGCACATGGTGGGGAAACGCAAATGCATAAAGCCTCCGCAAAGCAACGACCGCCCTGACGCCTATGGCTCAGGGCACGATGGCAGGCGTTGCTTCGGAGGCTACGTTCGGAAGCAGCAGTTGAGGATAGGGAGGGGGCGTGGCGGCGCGCGCGGAATTGCGTCGCGGGAAACCGCTACGCGATGTGCCAGTACCGGTACCGGGGTGGGCACCACAATATTGACGAGCACCGGATGGAAGGCGGGAACCTGGGGTGTTGCATGGTCGGCCGACTTGGAGCCGAGCTGGCAGTGCTCCTGGCAAAGCCCGTCATGCATGCCCGGCGCGGCGTCTTCCTTTGCCATGTCGGGGCAGGCTTCCGTCATGCCCGGCATTCCCTCCATCGAGCCAAGCGAATACCGGCTGCCCTCGCAGGCATACGCTGCCGCTGCCAGTTGCACTGTCAGGAAAGCGCTCAGCAGGAATACGGCAAGCAAGAGCCGATGAAGGGGAGTACGCATGTTGTGATGCCGGTGTGGCACGAATGGTAGCAGCCTTTGCCTGCTTGCAGCATATGCCGGTTGTGGCGCTTTGTCGCACGTCAAGCGCATGCTGCCGGCCATGGATGGGAGCGCCAATTCGCCAGACACCTTACCGGGATGTAATGGCCGCGTAACGTCCTGGTGAGAGAAGGCCTCATACGATGGATTCGCGGGTGCGCCCGCGTTTGGGAGCCAATGGGGGAGCCACATTGCCTCCCGGCCGCCCTTTGCGATAGTGTTGCCGTACCCGCTGATGCATTTCTTCCATGGCAGCCAAAAGGAGCCAGGGGCAACGCCACGGTAATAGGCAAAGCGGATGCCTCGATGGGTCCCGGCCGCCGATGATTGCGGCGCTGGCGATGAGCCTGAGTTCTGCCTCGGTCATTACCAATGCGTTGCGGCTCAGGGGGGCTGCTACTTGACGCGAGCCAACATGGAAGATTCAAGCAAGCGACGCTGGCGCATCGCTGGACTGATCGCACTCGGCGCGGCGGCTGCCGCCGCCGTTGCGCTGCAGGCCAAGCGATATATCGAGGCGCCCATCCCTGCCGGAAAGGCAAGCGATGCGCGGCAGCTTCGCATCGATGCCTCCGATACGGTACTGGTTGCGCAGGGTCGGAAGATCTACGCGCAGCAGTGCAGGTCGTGTCATGGCGCCAGCCTGCAGGGGCAGCCCGAGTGGCGCCAGCGACTGCCAAGCGGCCGGATGCCGGCGCCTCCGCATGATGCTTCCGGCCACACGTGGCATCATCCCGACGCCGTGCTGTTTGCCATTACCCGGAATGGCCTGGTCCCGGGCGTTACCGCGCCGGAGGGCTATGAGAGCGACATGCCGGCGTTCGCACCGTTGCTGTCCGATGCAGACATCATCGCCGTGCTGGCGTATATCAAGAGTACCTGGCCACAGAAAATGGCAGCCGCGCAGCGGGAGGCAACGGAGCAGTACGCCGGTCGCCGGTGACGCGCCGCACCGGGTCCCGGCGAAAGCGTCGCCGTCAAGCCGCGTTGCGGCTCAGCACCGGCAGCGAGCTGGAACCAAATTCGCTGTATAACAACTTGCCGCACGCCGCGCACGCACGCTGGCCTATAGTCTGTCAGCCAGCCACCTCATCGGCCCAACCAGGGCCGAGCCCTCACAGGAGATAACGCGTGTCGACCACGGAAACCTATCTGATCGATTCCATCCGCCTTGCCATGGAAAACGTGCGGGAGCGCAACACCTGGCCCTTCGGCGCCGTGGTGGTCAAGGACGGCAAGGTGCTGGCGCGCGCGGTCAACGAGGTGGAAGCCACCTGCGATCCCAGCGCGCACGCCGAAATGCAGGCAGTGCGCGCCGCGAGCCGTGCACTGGGCAAGCCCGACCTGAGCGGCTGCACGGTCTACGCCAGCGGCTACCCGTGCCCGATGTGCCTGACGGCGATGTACCTGGCCGGTGTCGGGGCGGTCTACTACGCCTATTCCAACGAAGACGGCGCGCCTTACGACCTGTCCGCGGAGCGCGGCTATGTCGAGCTGGCGCGGCCTGTCGAACAGCGCGAGATGAAGCTGGCCTACCTGCCGGCGCGCGACGAAGGCCCGGACCTGTATGAGGCGTGGCGCGAACGGCAGGACCGCTAGGGCATAGGCCTTCACCGGATGCCGCGCGATGCCTTGTCCGCGCGGCCGTGCAGCGCGCGACTTCCTGCCCGCAGGTGCTCCAGCACCCGGGCGGCGCGCGGCGACAGCGGCCACTCGGCACGATGGACCAGCCAGAGCGTATCGACCGCCGGCGGGCCAGAGTCGACCAACTTGACCGCCTCCGCATGCGCGAAGGCCTTGCGCGCACGATCGAGCTGGCGCGCGCGATGCGCGAGGGCGGCCTCGACCTGCTCAACGTCAGCGTCGGCTCTCCACGCCCGACGCCGTCGTGGGTACTGCCGGCGCCTTACGCGCACTGGCTGGAGCGCTGCCGGCTTCAAGCCTGAGCGCGGGCCGGGCGTGGGCTGAACGCGGCGGCGTGCCGGCACGTTTCCGCGTTTTGCCGCACAATAACGCCTTGCGCGCCGCACAGGAGCACGCTGGATCACCAGAGGCGGGGTCATCGACCCGCCCGGCAGCGGGCGGCATTTTCGTAGAACCCCCTGCAATCCTGTACATGGCCGCCCCACATGCACACGCCGCCGCGGACGCCGTCCGCGGCGTTCCGCCTTCCGGCCCCTCGCGCGATGCGAGCACGCCGAATCTTTCCGACCACCCTGCAAAGGCCAGACGGCCGGCAAGTTCCGGCCGCCTCGCACTGCTGGCGCTTGGCGTCGGCAGCTTCGCCATCGGTACCGGCGAATTTGTCATCATGGGTCTGCTGCCCGATGCCGCGCGCGACCTCGCCATCTCCATCCCCGAAGCCGGCCACCTGATCAGCGCCTATGCGCTGGGCGTGGTCATCGGCGCGCCGCTGCTGGCGGTGCTGGGCGCGCGCTGGCCGCGGCGCAACCTGCTGGTGGCGCTGATGGCGGTGTTCGCGGCGGGCAATCTCGCCAGCGCGATGGCGCCGGCCTACCTGTCGATGCTGGTGGCGCGGCTGCTGACCGGCTTCCCGCACGGCACCTACTTTGGCGTGGCGGCGCTGGTCGCCGCGGGGCTGGTGCCGCGCGAGCGGCGCGCGCAGGCGGTAGGACTGGTGATGCTTGGGCTGACCAGCGCGACGCTGGTCGGCGTACCGATCGCCGCCACGGTCGGCACCTGGCTCGGCTGGCGATCGGCCTTCGTGATCGTGGGTGCGCTCGGCGCGCTGACCGCACTGCTGGTGTGGCGCTGCGTGCCGTTCGTGCCGGCCGACCGGCATGCCAGCCCGCTGCGCGAGTTGTCGGCGCTCAGGCGCAAGCAGGTGTGGCTGACGCTGGGCATCGGCGCGATCGGGTTTGGGGGCATGTTCTCGGTGTTCAGCTACATCAAGCCGACCATGCTCGAACTGGCGCACATGCCGGCCGCGGGCATCCCCGTGGTGCTGGCGCTGTTCGGCGTCGGCATGGTGGTGGGCAACCTCGCCGGCGCGCGGCTGGCCGACAAGGCGCTGATGCCGACCATCGGCGGCGTGCTGGTGTGGACCGCGCTGGTGCTGGGCGCCTTCACCTTCACCGCGCCGCATGCGTGGCTGGCCGCGGCCAATGTGCTGCTGGTCGGCACCGTGGTGGCACTGGGCCCGGCGCTGCAGATCCGGCTGATGGACGTGGCCGGCGATGCGCAGGCACTGGCGGCCGCGCTCAACCACTCGGCGTTCAACATGGCCAATGCGCTCGGCGCGTGGCTGGGCGGCGTGACCATCGCAGCCGGCTATGGCTGGACCTCGACCGGCTGGGTCGGCCTGCTGCTGGCGCTGGGCGGCCTGGCGATCTATGCCTGGTCGGTGCTCGACATGGACCGCCGCGGCGCCACTGCCACGGCTTGATCTTGCTCGCGGCGCTACGACAGCCGGCTTGCAACCTGCCAGGAAAAAAGGGCGCCATCGCTGGCGCCCCTTGTCGATTCCGGCGCTGCGGCCGGCAGTGCTGCCCTCAGGCGTCCGCGACGCTCGCGCCGACGATATTGAAGCCGCCGTCGACGTAGGTGATCTCACCGGTCACGCCGCTGGCCAGGTCGGACAGCAGGAAGGCGGCCACGTTGCCGACTTCGTCGATGGTCACGTTGCGGCGCAGCGGCGCGGCCTGCTCGAAGTGGCCCAGCAGCTTGCCGAAGTCCTTGATCCCCGACGCGGCCAGCGTCTTGATCGGGCCGGCCGAGATGCCGTTGGCGCGGATGCCGCGCGGGCCGACCGAGGAAGCCAGGTAGCGCACGCTGGCTTCCAGCGCGGCTTTGGCCAGGCCCATGGTGTTGTAGTTGGGAACCACGCGCTCGGCGCCCAGGTAGGTCAGCGTCAGCAGCGAGGCCTTGTCCGACAGCAGCGGCAGCGCGGCCTTGGCCAGCGCCGGGAAGCTGTAGGCGGAAATGTCATGCGCGATGCGGAAGCCTTCGCGCGACAGGCCCTCGAGGAAATCGCCGGCGATGGCTTCGCGCGGCGCAAAGCCGATCGAGTGCACCAGCCCGTCGAACTTCTCCCAGCGCTGGCCCAGCGCGGCGAAGGTCGCGGCAATCTGCTCGTCGCTGCCGACGTCGCACTCGAACACCATGTCGGTACCGAATTCCTTGGCAAACTCGCTGATCCGGTCCTTGAACCGTTCGCCGACATAGGTGAAGGCGAGTTCGGCGCCTTCGCGCTTGCACGCGGAGGCAATGCCATAGGCGATCGAGCGGTTCGAGAGCAAGCCCGTGATAAGGATCCGCTTACCTGCCAGAAATCCCATAAGTTCTCCAAGGTGGTGTATCAGGCACGCTTCCTGCGTCCGCCGTGCGGCCGTGCGCGTGCCCTGGCTGTTCTGCGGCCGTTTTATTGCGCCGCGCAGAGGGAATGTCCGGATGGCTGGCGCCACCCCGGACGCATGTAAAATTGTCTCATACTTGGCCCGGCCGCAGAACGCCGGGACCCCAGAGGTCATAGTGGAGGAATCCAACGGGATGCCTATTCAAGCACGTTGGCCGCTTCAGGCGGCATGGCAGTGCTTCCGGCGGGATGCGGTACTGCGGTTCGGGCTGGCGACCATGCTGGCGGCGGGGGTCTCCCTGGTCTCTCTGGTCTCTTCCCCGGCCATGGCGGCGCATGGGTTCGCGCTGCACGGAGACCTGAAATACGCCGAGAATTTTCCGCACTTCGACTATGTCAACCCCAACGCACCGGCTGGCGGCACGCTCACGCTCGCCAATCCGGACCGGCGCACCAGCTTCGACAAGTTCAACCCGTTCACGCTGAAGGGCACGTCGGCGCCCGGGCTCAATGCGCTGATGTTCGAGTCGCTGCTGGTCAGCAGCGCCGACGAGACCGCCAGTGCCTACGGCCTGCTGGCCGAGGACGTCACGGTCGCGCCGGACGAGATGTCGGTCACCTTCCGCATCCGCCCGCAGGCGCGCTTCTCCAATGGCGACCCGGTGCTGGCATCTGACGTCAAGCATTCTTATGACATGCTGATGAGCAAGGCGTCGAGCCCCGGCTACCGCAGCATGTGCACCGATGTGAAGGCGGTGGTGGTGACCGGCGAGCGCACGCTGCGCTACGACTTCAAGCAGCGCAACCGCGAACTGCCGCTGATCGTCGGCGCACTGCCGGTGTTCTCGAAGAAGTGGACCGCCAAGGTGCCGTTCGAGAAGCTGACCTTCGAGCCGCCCATCACCAGTGGCCCCTACCTGATCGAGCGCTACGACGCCGGCCGCGGCATCATCTTCAAGCGCGATCCCGGCTATTGGGGCAAGGATCTGGCGGTGCGCCGCGGCACCTTCAACTTCGCGCGCGTGGTCTACCGCCTGTACAAGGACGAGACCGCCAAGCTGGAGGCCTACAAGGCCGGCGAGTTCGATGCCATCGTCGAGTACCGTGCCAAGAACTGGGCCAAGAGCTACCAGGGCACGCGCTTCCGCAACGGCGAGCTGATCAAGACCGAGTTCCCGCACCGCAACGGCGCCGGCATGCAGGGCTTCGTGATGAACATGCGCAAGCCTGTGTTCCAGGACGTGCGGGTGCGCCAGGCGCTGATCCTGGCGCTGGACTTCGAATGGCTGAACCGGCAGCTGTTCTACGGCGCGTACAAGCGGCTGGACAGCTGGTTCTCCAACAGCGAGCTGGCCGCCAGCGCCACCGTCGACGGCCGGCCCGGCCCCGGCGAGATGGCGCTGCTGGAGCCGCTGCGCGCCGAGCTGCCGCCCGAGGTCTTCGGCCCCGACGTGGTGCAGCCCAGCACCGCGGCGCCGCGGTCGCTGCGCGACAACCTGCGCCTGGCCCGGCGCCTGCTGGCGCAGGCCGGCTGGACCTACACCGACGGCGCGCTGCGCAACACCAAGGGCGAGCCGCTGGTATTCGAGTTCCTGGACGATGGCGGCGCCATGAGCCGCGTCATCACCACCTATGTGCGCAACCTGGAAAAGCTCGGCATCCAGGTGCACCAGCGCACCACTGACTTTGCGCTGTACCAGAAGCGGCTGGAAGACTTCGATTTCGACATGGTGTCGATCCGCTTCCCCGACTCGCAGAGCCCGGGCAACGAACTGCGCGACCGCTTTGCCAGCGAGGCCGCGACCACGCCCGGCTCGGACAACCTGTTCGGGCTGAAGTCGCCGGTCGTCGACAAGCTGGTCGACAACCTGCTGCATGCCCATACCCGCCAGGAGCTGATTACTGCCGGGCGCGCGCTCGACCGGGTGCTGATGCACGGCTACTACATCGTGCCCAACTGGTACAGTGCGTCACACCGGGTCTCGTACCGCAAGGAACTGGCTTATCCGGAGCGGCTTCCCTATTTCTATACGGCCGAAGGCTGGATCCTGAGCCAGTGGTGGCGCAAGGACGTCCAGCCGCAAGCGCGCTGACGCTTTCAGTGCAGATTAGCTAAAGGAACAAGGACCGGCCGATGCTTGCCTACCTGCTCAAGCGCATCCTGCTGATGATCCCGACGCTGATCGGCGTCATCACGCTGACCTTTGTCGTCATCCAGTTCGTGCCGGGCGGTCCGGTCGAGCAGATGATGATGGAACTGAAAGGGCGGGGCGGCGCTGGCGAAGCCAGCGGCGGCGGCGCCGAATACCGCGGCCGCCGCGGCGTCGACCCGGAGAAGATCAAGGAGATCCAGGCCCTGTACGGCTTCGACAAGCCGCCGCTGGAGCGCTACTTCCTGATGCTCAAGCGCTTCGCCCAGTTCGACCTGGGCCAGAGCTATTTCCAGCACCGCAGCGTGTGGGAGCTGGTCAAGTCCAAGCTGCCGGTGTCGGTCAGCCTGGGTTTGTGGACGTTTTTCCTGACCTACCTGATATCGGTGCCGCTCGGCATCTCCAAGGCGATCCGGGCGGGCAGCCGCTTCGACGTGGTCACCAGCATCGTCGTGCTGGTCGGCTATGCGATTCCCGGCTTCGTGCTGGGCGTGCTGCTGCTGGTGCTGTTCGGCGGCGGCACCTTCGTGCAGTGGTTCCCGCTGCGCGGGCTGACCTCCGACAACTGGGAACAGCTGTCGCTGATGGGCAAGGTGATGGACTACCTGTGGCACCTGGTGCTGCCGATCACCGCCTCGGTGGTGGGCAGCTTCGCGGTGGTGACCATGCTGACCAAGAACGCCTTCCTGGAGGAAATCCGCAAGCAGTACGTGCTGACCGCGCGAGCCAAGGGGCTGGGCGAGCGCCGCGTACTGTGGAAGCATGTGTTCCGCAACGCGCTGATCCCGCTGGTGACCGGCTTTCCGGCGGCCTTTATCGGCGCCTTCTTCACCGGCTCGCTGCTGATCGAGACACTGTTCTCGCTCGACGGGCTGGGCCTGCTGTCGTATGAGGCCGTGCTGCGGCGCGACTACCCGGTGGTGCTCGGCACGCTCTACCTGTTCACGCTGATCGGGCTGGTCACGCGCCTGATTTCCGACGTCTGCTACGTGCTGGTCGATCCGCGCATCCATTTCGAGGGCCTGCACCGATGAAACCGTTCTCGCACGCGGTGCCCAACGGCCTGCCGCATTCGCCCTCGCCGCGCCAGCGCGCCTGGCAGCGCTTCCGCCGCAACCGCCGCGGCTACTGGAGCCTGGTGATCTTCGTCGCCATCTTCGTGCTGAGCCTGGGCGCGGAGATGTTGTCCAGCAACCGCCCGCTGGTGGTGCGCTACAACGGCGACTACTACTTCCCGATCGTCAAGACCTACCCGGAGACGACCTTCGGCGGCGACTTCCCGACGCAGGCCGACTATCTCGATCCGTTTATCCGCGACCGCATCACCAGCGACGGCAATTTCGCGGTCTTCCCGCTGAACCGGTATTCGTACGACTCGCTGAACTACTTCGCCAAGGAGCCCAACCCGGCGCCGCCGTCGGCCGAGAACTGGCTTGGCACCGACGACCGTGGCCGCGACATCCTGGCGCGGCTGCTGTACGGCTTCCGCGTATCGGTGCTGTTCAGCCTGGCGCTGACCGTGATCGGCGTGGTGATCGGCACGCTGACCGGGGCGCTGATGGGCTTCTTCGGCGGCCGCTTCGACCTGTTCTCGCAGCGTGCCATCGAGATCTGGAGCTCGATGCCCGAGCTGTACCTGCTGATCATCTTCGCCTCGATCTTCGAGCCCAGCCTGGCGCTGCTGATCATCCTGCTGTCGCTGTTCGGCTGGATGGGGCTGTCCGACTACGTGCGCGCCGAGTTCTACCGCAACCGCTCGCTCGACTACGTCAAGGCGGCGCGCGCGCTGGGCTTGTCCAACGTGCAGATCATGTGGCGCCATATCCTGCCCAACAGCCTGACGCCGGTGATCACGTTCCTGCCGTTCCGCATGAGCGCGGCGATCCTGGCGCTGACCAGCCTGGATTTCCTTGGCCTTGGCGTGCCGCCGACCACGCCCAGCCTGGGCGAGCTGCTGGCGCAGGGCAAGGGCAACCTCGATGCCTGGTGGATTTCGCTGTCGACCTTCACCGTGCTGGTGGTGACGCTGATGCTGCTGACCTTCATGGGCGACGCGCTGCGCGATGCCTTCGACACCCGCCTGGGCCTGGCCGCGCTGCGTGGTCGGGTCGAACCCAAGGTCCCGGCCGGCGCGCCGGCGGCGCCGGCGCCGGGAGTCACGCCATGAGCGCCGTGTCGCCGCTGCTGCAGGCCGCCACCGGCCTCGCCCCCGCCGAGATCCCCGCGCCTGGCTCCACGCTGATGTGCGTGGACAAGCTGTCCGTCACCTTCGGTCACGGCGAACATGCCACCCGCGCGGTGCGCGAGGTCAGCTTTGACCTGCGCGCCGGCGAGCGCTACGCGCTGGTCGGCGAATCGGGCTCGGGCAAGACCGTGACCGCGCTGGCCATGCTGCGCCTGGTTGAAGATGCCTACTACGACGGCGCGATCCGCTTCGAAGGCAAGAACCTGCTCGACGTCTCCGACCGCGAGATGCGGGCAATCCGCGGCGCCGAGATCGCGATGATCTTCCAGGAACCGATGACGGCGCTGAACCCGCTGTACACCATCGGCAACCAGATCGTCGAAACGCTGGCGCTGCATGAAGGCCTGGACCGCCGCGCCGCGCGCGAGCGTGCCATCGCGCTGCTGGAGCGCACCGGCATCACCGACGCCGCCCACCGTTTCGACAGCTTCCCGCACCAGCTGTCCGGCGGCCAGCGCCAGCGCGCCATGATCGCCATGGCGCTGGCGTGCCGGCCCAAGCTGCTGCTGGCCGACGAGCCCACCACGGCGCTGGACGTGACCATCCGCGCGCAGATCATGGACCTGCTGCGCGACCTGCAGGCCGAATTCGGCATGGCGGTGATGCTGATCACCCACGACCTGAACCTGGTGCGTTCATTTGCCCAGCGCGTGGGCGTGATGGAGAAGGGCGTGCTGGTCGAGACCGGCGAGACCGCCCAGGTGTTTGCCGCGCCCCAGCACCCGTACACGCGCAAGCTGATCGACAGCCGCCCGAAGCGCGAGGTGCTGCCGCTGGTGCCGCTGGCGCCGGTGCTGCTGGAGGCGCGCAACCTCAGCGTCAACTACGCGCGCAAGCGCCGTGGCGTGGCCGGCTGGTTCGGCAAGGACCAGTTCGCGGCGGTCAAGGATGTCGATTTCCAGTTGCGCGAAGGCGAGACCATCGGCATCGTCGGCGAATCCGGCTCGGGCAAGACCACACTGGCGCATACCGTGCTGGCGCTGCAGCGCAAGGGCGCCGGCACCATCCATTTCCTTGGCCGCAGCTTTGACGACGCCACGCGCAAGGACCGCTGCCAGCTGCGCTCGCGCATGCAGGTGGTGTTCCAGGATCCGTTCGGCTCGCTGTCGCCGCGCATGACCATCGAGCAGATCGTCGGCGAAGGGCTGGCGCTGCACCAGCCCGGCCTGTCGCGCGAGGCCACGCGCGAGCGCGTGATCGACGCCCTGCGCGAAGTCGGGCTCGACCGCACCGCGCTGGGGCGCTATCCGCACGAGTTCTCCGGCGGCCAGCGCCAGCGCATCGCGATCGCGCGGGTGCTGATCCTCAAGCCCCAGGTGCTGGTGCTGGACGAACCGACCTCGGCGCTGGACGTCTCGATCCAGCAGCAGGTGCTGGCGCTGCTGTCCCAGCTGCAGCACAAGTACAACCTGAGCTATCTCTTTATCAGCCACGACCTGGCGGTGATCCGGGCCATGGCGCACCGCGTCATCGTGATGAAGGCGGGGGAGGTGGTAGAGACCGGGGAAACCGAGGCCGTGCTCGGTGCGCCGCAGCATCCCTATACCCGCAAGCTGATGGCCGCGGCGCAGGTTGGTGCTGCCTGACCGCAGTGCCTCGCAGCATCGCTTTTTGCGCCGCCGGACTGGCGGCGTTTTGATATGCGCAATCCGATAAACAAGATGCAAAATTCGGCCTATATCGTTGATTCGCAAGTCAAATCCGGCGAATTTGTAACGAACTTTGACATGTGAATGACAACCCTTTACCATCCGGCGAGTACTACTTTCGGGGGTGGTGTGTCCGACGCATTGAATCGCGCAGTGCACGTTGACGGTGCGATTGTCGGCGCGGTTTATCGGCGCGGTTTCGGCGCGGTCGTGACGCAATAGCGTCACCTCTGCCTGGCGCGGATGTTGCGTTACGTCCTCCCCGTAGTACCGGCGTGGTGCACACGCTGTACACAGATACCCAGCAGCCCCGGACTTTGTGCCGGGGCTTGCTTTGGAAACGTTCAACGGGAGAACCAATGCAGCGATCGGTGCTTCATTCCCTGGCGCGCGCCGCCGTCGGAATTGCCATTGCCTGCGGTGCGACTGTGTCGAATGGAGTGCTGGCGGACACGGTGTTCAAGGACGCCGACGCCCGTATCGATGCCACGGCCCCGGCCGCGGACTCGCATGCGGAAGGCAAGCGTGGCTTGCTGTCGTCGATGGTGAATTCCACCAGCAACGTTGCCAGCAAGGCTGGCGACCTGGTCATGAACGCGCTGGGCCTGATCGGCGTGCGTTACCGCTTCGGCGGCAACAGCCCCGAATCCGGCCTCGACTGCAGCGGCTTTGTCCGCTACGTGTTCCATGACACCTTCGGCTTCATGCTGCCGCGCCGCTCTGTCGAAATCAGCCGTGTCGGCACCAACGTGGCGACCAGCGACCTGCGTCCGGGCGACCTGGTGTTCTTCAACACCATGCGCCAGACCTTCTCGCACGTCGGCATCTATATCGGCGACAACAAGTTCGTGCACGCCCCCTCGACGGGCAGCAAGATCCGTGTCGACGACATGCGCGCCGCGTACTGGGTGACGCGCTACAACGGCGCGCGCCGTATCGAGGACGATGGCAACAGCCGCAGCGAAAGCCTCGGCGACATGGTCGAGACGCTCAAGCGCTACGATCCCAAGGCCGTACGGGCCACCATGTACGGCGGCTGAGCTTCAACGCAACGCCACAAAGGAAAAGGACTGCCGCGGCAGTCCTTTTTGTTTTCCGCGTCGGGCGCCGCTATGCGTCGCTATTGCGCCGCCAACGTGCCGGCCGGCTGTAGCCGCGCCTGCTCCAGCTTGTGCCGCAGCGTGGCCATCACCGCGGCGGTCGCCTGTTCGCCCGCCAGCACCGCGCGGTTGCGGGCGTTGAAGTCGCTGCCGCTCATGTCGGGCAGTTCGGGGCGGATCACCACGTCGGCGCGCGACAGCGCCATCTTGTTGATCGACTGGCCCATGATCGCGGTGGTCTGCAGCAGTACGCCGCTCTGGCCGGCGTTCTTCTGTGCCGACGGGTCGGCGGAGATATTCACCGCGATGACGAAGTCGGCGCCCATGGCGCGCGCCGAGTCGACCGGCACCGGCTCGACCAGGCCGCCGTCGACGTAGTCATGTCCCTGGATCGACACCGGCTGGAATACGCCCGGCACGCTGCTCGACGCACGCACGGCCTGTCCGGTATTGCCGCGGCGGAACAGGATCTTTTCACCGGTCTTCAGGTCGGTGGCGACGATGCCCAGCGGCAGCTTCATTGCCTCGATCGGCCGGTTCAGCACCTGTCGGTTGACGTAGTTCTGCAGCGCCTCGCCCTTGAGCCAGCCGCCGAAGCGGGTGCCGAAGGGCAGGGCCCAGTCGGCGATCGACGCCTCGTCCATGGTCAGCGCCAGCTTGTTCAGCCTGAAGCCGTCCAGGCCGCTCGCATACAGCGCGGCCACGACCGCGCCGGCGCTGGTGCCGGTCACCAGGTCGGCATGGATCCCCTGTGCCTCGAGCGCCTTGATCACGCCGATATGGGCAAAGCCGCGCGCGGCGCCGCCGCCAAGCGCCAGGCCGATCTTGACCGGACGCGGAGTGGGTGGGACGGCGGGCGTGGTCGCTACCGGCGGCGCAGTGCGCGGGCCGAAGGCGCAGCCCGCCAGCAGGGCGGCCGCGGAGAGGCCGAGGAAATGACGTCGTTGCATGAAGCGGGATCAGTAAATCGGGGGTGGCCGGGACTGCTGTGGCATGTGATGTCAACGCTGCTTTATGCGTCTTGCGCCGGCATGCCTGTCGACCGGCACGATCTCAGACCGGCGCAAGCATAAATGATTCCGCGCACGATTCCGCGCACGCCCGGCGCCATGCGGAGGGCGGCAGGAACGTGCTTGTATAATGCAAAGCCTGCACACACCAGCCCGCGCGCCGCTGCGCGCGGGCTTTCTTGTTTCTGCCCCTGACCATGACCCAACGCGTCCGCACCCGCTTTGCGCCGAGCCCGACCGGCTTTATCCACCTCGGCAATATCCGCTCCGCGCTCTATCCCTGGGCCTTCGCCCGCCGCATGAAGGGCGACTTCATCCTGCGTATCGAAGACACCGACGTCGAGCGTTCGTCGCAGGAAGCGGTCGACGTGATCCTGGAAAGCATGGCCTGGCTGGACATGGACATCGACGAAGGCCCGTTCTACCAGATGCAGCGCATGGACCGCTACCGTGAGGTCGTGGCGCAGATGGTCGACGCCGGCCTGGCCTACCGCTGCTACATGAGCACCGCGGAACTCGACGCACTGCGCGAAGCGCAGCGCGAGCGCGGCGAGAAGCCGCGCTACAACGGCTTCTGGCGTCCGGAAGAGGGCAAGGTCCTGCCCGAGCCGCCGGCCGGCGTGGATCCGGTGATCCGCTTCAGGAACCCGATCGGCGGCAGCGTGGTGTGGGACGACGCGGTCAAGGGCCGCATAGAGATCTCCAACGACGAGCTCGATGACCTGGTGATCGCGCGCCCGGACGGCACGCCCACGTACAACTTCTGCGTGGTGGTGGACGACCTCGACATGAAGATCACGCACGTGATCCGCGGCGACGACCACGTCAACAATACCCCGCGCCAGATCAACATCATCCGCGCGCTCGGCGGCACCGCGCCGGTCTACGCGCACCTGCCGACCGTGCTGAACGAGCAGGGCGAGAAGATGAGCAAGCGCCACGGCGCCATGGCCGTGACCGGCTACCGCGACGAAGGCTATCTGCCCGAAGCCGTGCTGAACTACCTGGCCCGCCTGGGCTGGGCCCACGGCGACGCCGAGATCTTCTCGCGCGAGCAGTTCATCGAATGGTTCGATCTGGAGCACCTGGGCAAATCGCCGGCGCAGTACAACCCGGAAAAACTGGCCTGGCTGAACAACCACTACATCAAGGTCGGCGACAACCAGCGCCTGGCAGGGCTCACGCAGCCGTTCATTGAAGCGCTCGGCGGCAAGGTGGAAGGCGCCGACCTGGTCGGCGTGGTGGCCCTGGTGAAGGACCGCGCCAACACGCTGAAGGAAGTCGCACAGGCCGCGCTGCTGTTCTATCGCGGCGAGCCGCAGGCGGATGCCGCGCTCAAGGCCGAGCACCTGACGCCGGAGATCCAGCCCGCGCTGGCCGCGCTGTCCAGCCAGCTGGGCGCGCTGCCTGAGTGGAAGCGCGAGGCCATCAGCGCGACCTTCAAGGTAGTGCTGGCCGAGTTCGGCCTGAAGATGCCCAAGCTGGCCATGCCGGTGCGCCTGCTGGTGGCGGGCCAGCTGCAAACGCCGAGCATTGACGCGGTGCTCGAACTGTTCGGCCGCGACACGGTGCTGCGCCGTCTGGGCGCCGGTATCGCCGCGTAAAAAATCTCGCAAAAATCCGCGCCTGGGGCTTGCGCTCCGGGCCGGAGTTGCGCATAATCTCGTTCTCCCTGCGGCGCGGTCCCTGACCAAGCGGGCTGACGGATCCGCAAGGGTCTACGCGGTCTCCATGCTTTTTAGAAAGCAAGGAGAAAAGCGAAAAAAGTTAAATAGGGAGCTTGCAAAGATTAGTAGTTGATATATAATCTTGGCTTCGCTTGAAACGGTAGTTAAATCAAGCGAAAATAACGCAAGTTGCAGTAAATGGCAGTACCATGGGGCTATAGCTCAGCTGGGAGAGCGCTTGCATGGCATGCAAGAGGTCAGCGGTTCGATCCCGCTTAGCTCCACCAAGATTTAGGTGGCATCCAGTCAGTATCGGGTGGCGCCAGACGGAACGTGTTGAAAGACAAGTTTCTGTCCCCTTCGTCTAGAGGCCTAGGACATCACCCTTTCACGGTGAGTACAGGGGTTCGAATCCCCTAGGGGACGCCAAAATAGCAGGGCGTAATCAAACGTCCAGCGCGTCGCCAAGAGCTTTGCTCGAGGTGGCAGCCGACTAAGGAGTGGTAGTTCAGTCGGTTAGAATACCGGCCTGTCACGCCGGGGGTCGCGGGTTCGAGTCCCGTCCACTCCGCCAAAACTAAACCCGCATGGTTAATCGCCATGCGGGTTTTTCTTTTAGTGTGAGGGATTATGTTGATAATCGCCGCGGCAACAGTAAAAAATGTTGCAATCGTTGCGGAAATCGATATATAATTCTGACTTCGCTGCAAATACAGCAGTTTGTGAAAGCCGCGAAAGCAGTATCAGGCAGTTATCCGAGGGGGGATTAGCTCAGCTGGGAGAGCACCTGCTTTGCAAGCAGGGGGTCGTCGGTTCGATCCCGTCATCCTCCACCAAGGATTCGGGAGGCGTCAAAAAAGATGCTTCCCAGGCGCGAAAAAGTCTGTTAGAATGGCGGACTTTCCAGCGCAAGACAGAAAAAACGCGTTGTAAAACAAGTTCCTGTCCCCTTCGTCTAGAGGCCTAGGACATCACCCTTTCACGGTGAGTACAGGGGTTCGAATCCCCTAGGGGACGCCAAAATAGCAGGGCGTAATCAAACGTCCAGCGCGTCGCCAAGAGCTTTGCTCGAGGTGGCAGCCGACTAAGGAGTGGTAGTTCAGTCGGTTAGAATACCGGCCTGTCACGCCGGGGGTCGCGGGTTCGAGTCCCGTCCACTCCGCCAAATTAAACGCCCGCGCAAGCGGGCGTTTTTCTTTTCAGCTCCAGGATTTTCACCCCCACATCGGTAGAGTGGCGCGCCTGCGGCAAGCGCAGGCGCTTAGCGCCGGGCTCAGTGCTTCACGTCGGCGCTGCTTACCCGCGCGAAATACCGCACCAGCAATCCGCCGGCAATGGCGAGGCTTATGCTGTTGGCCAGCCAGAACCCGCTGGCCCCGTGCGTGAACGCCGGCAGGCCTTCAATCAGTCCGAACCCGAGCACATAGCCGCCACCCAGCCCGATGCCCCACAGCGATCCCGCATAGATCAGCGTCGGAATCACCGCGATCTTGTAGGCGCGCAGGATAAACGCCGTCAGCACCTGCACGGCATCGAACGCCTGGTAGAAGGCCACGAACAGCACCAGCGGCAGCGCGGCCGCCACCACGGCGGGGTCGCTCGCATAGGCGTGCAGGATCGGTTCGCGCAGCAGCCACAGCAGCGCGCCGGTCAGCATGGCCAGTGCCACGGCTGCGCGGATGCCGCGCCAGGCAATGCGGCTTGCGCCGGCGAGATCGCGTGCGCCGATATGCTGAGCGACCAGTGTCGAGGTGGCGATGCCCAGCGACAGCGGCAGCATGTAGGCAACGGCGCCCAGGTTGGCGATGATCTGGTGCCCCGCCAGCGTGACCGTGCCCAGGCGCGTGATAAAGATCGACATCAGGGTGAACGAGGTGATCTCGATCAGGTAGGTCAGCCCCATCGGCACGCCCAGGCGCAGCAGCGCGCGCAACGGCGCGGTTGCCGGCCAGCTCCATGTCGCAAAGATCCGCAGCGGCTGGTAGGCGGCGCCATAGCGCAGGATCAGCAGCGCGGCGATGCACCATGCCCAGCTGATCAGCGTCGAGGCCAGCCCGCAGCCGGGCCCGCCCATGGCGGTCACGCCCAGGCCGCCGTGGATAAACCAGGCATTGAGCGGAATCTTCAGCGCCAGGCCGCCGACCTGCAGCACCGTGACCATGATCGGGCGCGACATCGCATTGTTGAGCGCCGAATAGATGCGGAAGCCGAGCGCCGCGGGCAGCCCGAACGCGGCGAAATGCAGGTAGGCGGTGGCCTTGTCGACCAGTTCGGGCGGCGCCTTGGCAAAGGCCAGCAGCGGCGCCGGGAAGGCCAGCAGCAGCACGCCGGGGAGCGCCAGCGCGGCGCCGAGCCACGCGGCCTGGCGCACCTCCGCACCAATCGCCTCAAGGCGGCCGGCGCCATAGAGCTGGCCGGCGACGGGCGCCAGCGCCTGCAGCACGCCCATCAGGCTGATATAGACGGTAACGTAGATCGAACCGCCCAGGCCGACGGCGGCGAGGTCGGTGGCGGAGGCGCGGCCGGCCATCACGGTGTCGATGACACCAAAGGCGATCACTGCCAGCTGCCCGGCCAGTACCGGGGCCGCCAGGCTGAAGATGCGGCGAAGGTCTTGGAGCAGGGTCATTCAGGCCTCAGGGGCAATGTCAGGGGCGTTGACCGGGCACGATGCCCGCAGCCGCCTGCGGCCGGAATGGATCGATGGCGCTGCGGTGCGCTGCGGAGGCTCGTGCCGGTGGGGTCAGGGCTGCCGCGGCAGGCGGCGGCGCGGCAGGTCGGGGCGCGGGTGCACCGCGCGCGCGGTATCGACCAGCCGGTACATGCGGAAGCGCTCGTCGCGGTCCGCGGGGCGGCGGCCTTCCCAGATCAGCCGCCATTCGAAATGCGAGATATTGCCGGGCTCGCCATAGTCCACCGCATCGTGGCGCAGCAGCACGTCGCAACCGTCGCTTGGGCCGCCAAAGCGGATATGGCCGAAGTAGGCGAACGACGCGAGCTGCGCGTCGCCCATGCGGATCGGCTGCACGCACCGGTATGCGGGCGGCAGCGCCATCGCGGCGGCCTGGGCCACGTCACGATAGGTCTTGCCGTAGTTGATCGACGGCAGCCACAGCGTCATCGCCATCACCCACATCAGCGTGGTGCCGGCGGCCGAGATCACCACCGGGCGCCAGATCTGCTTGGGCGCGCGCGACAGGCGCCAGCGCACGATCAGCACCCAGGCAATGGTGGCCGCCAGCGCGATCAGCACCGCGGTGATCGTGAACTCATGCTGGTAGCCGGGCAGCTGGCGGAACACATTGCGCGCTACGCGCGGCGGCCAGCCGGTGGTCTTTGCGATCCACATGAACCAGACCGTGCCGCCGAAGATGGTGAAGAACAGCAGCGCGAACCAGTCGATCGCGTTGATCACGCCGCGCGCCAGCGTGGGCAGTGCGAAGGCTGCCAGCACCGCCATCGGCGGCAGCAGCAGGATGAACTGCACGTCGCCGCCGCTGCGTTGCAGAAACAGCAGCACCACGACAGGCAGCAGCACCGCCAGCGGCATGGCCACATGGGCGGCGCGGCGCATTCCGGCCCAGGCAACCCATGCCCATGCCGCGATCGGCCAGACCGGCCACGTGTACAGGAACAGGTTGCGCATGTTGAAGCCGAACGTCTGCATGTTCGGCGAACCATAGTTGCGCCGGTCGTAGCGTGCCCATTCGCGGATAAAGGTGACAGCCTCGGTGCGGTCCGTCGCGCCGAAATAAGTCGAAGCCAGCCAGGCCGCGACGATCAGCAACGCCAGCGGAATGCCGATGGCGGCGAGCCGCTGCCACGGCAAGGGCTTGCACACCAGCGCGCAGACGACGGTGCCGAACAGCAGCGCCAGCGGCAGGATGGGGCCGCTGGCCAGCGCCAGGCCGCCAAGCGCGGCGCCATAGACCAGGCTGCCCATCAGCGGCTTGTCGAGGCTGCGCACCAGCGCGTACAGCGCCAGCGCGATAAAGGCCACCTGGCCGACCTGCGGCGTGGTCTCGTGCCCGCGCATGGCCAGGCCGACGCAGGCCAGGAAGATCAGCAGTGCGCCATCGGCCAGCGTGCGGCCATAGTCGCGCGCATTGGGCTGGCCGCCGAACGCATAGGCGAACGGCTGGACCTCGTCGCGCCGGCCCAGCAGGTAAGTGCTGTACCAGATGCAGGCGCAGGTCGAGAAGAAGAACAGGGCGGTGGCAAGGCGCGCGGCGTCGGTGGGTCCCAGCCAGCCGCCGAAGCCGCGGATCATCAGCGCGCCGATCCAGAACACCAGCGGGCCGTCCTCCGTAAACGGCCGGCCGACGATGTTCGGCATCAGCCAGTCATGCAGGCCGCCGGTGGCCAATTGCCACATCACGCCGAAGCCGGCGGCGTCCTCGTTCTTCCACGGATCGCGGCCGAACAGGCCGACCAGGCCGTAGATGATGCAGATCGCCAGCAGCAGGGCGCGCGGCAGGGCGCCGGTCGCGGCAGCGGTCAACTGGACGGGTGAGGTATTGGCTTGACGCATCGATGCTCAGGTCGGGCCGTGGCGCAATGGCGCGAAGGCCACAGTATCGCGCATGCGGCGGCCGCGAGGGCCGTGACATGCCGTAGAAGCCTCACGCGGGTGAGGGATTCCGGTGGATACAACAGTGCCGGCGCCGCTCGGCCGGTGGCACGCAAACGGCGGGCACAAAAGAAAAGAGGCAGCCGATGCTGCCTCTTTGCTGGTTCGCGCCGGCCTGGAGCATCTGTCCGCAGGCCGCGCGAAGCGGGGTTCGCCGAAAGCGATTACTTCGCGACCTTGCCCAGCTTGCTGCCGAACTTCTGGCGGAACTTCTCGACGCGGCCGGCCGTGTCCATGATCTTCTGGGTGCCGGTGTAGAACGGGTGCGATTCCGACGAGACTTCGATCTTGGCCAGCGGGTATTCCTTGCCGTCCTTCACGATCGTGTCCTTGGTCTGGATGGTCGAGCGGGTGATGAAGCTGAAGTCGCTGGACATGTCCTGGAACACGACTTCGCGGTAATTCGGGTGAATGCCTTCTTTCATGATGAGTCCTTTCTGGTTGGGTAGCCAGTCCGTTGCGATCCGCGCTTTACTGCTGAATTCACCGCTGAAAACACGACGCGTCGACGAACGAACCACTTGCCGGTAACGGGCAAACCGGGATTATGGCAGAAAAACAATAACTTGGGGAAGGGGAACAGGTATATCGCGCGCCGTCTGCCTGCAAGGCTTGATATGCCTTTTTACTCACATCGCAGCGGGGTGCTGGCGGTAAAAAGAGGCGAGCGACTGGTAGACAACCGGCCAATGGCGAGCCAGCCCGCCCGGCTCAACAAAAAATGCCTCGGAGGTCACTGCAAAGAATTCGCTGGGTGCCTCGCCACCGTACGGGTCGATGACGCGCAGCGCCGGCGGCAGCCGTTCGGGATGCTCCCAATCCGATTCCTTGCGTGCCTCCCATGCCTCGGCAAAGCGGTCGTATTCGGTGAGGAAAGTGTCCGCCCACGCTTCCGCATCGATATCCGGATGCAGCACGCGCGAGAAGGGCGGCACGCCGTCCGGCTCGCCGTCGAGCATGTCCAGCTTGTGGGCAAATTCATGGATGACCACGTTGTAGGTGTCTGCCGGCAGCTCGTGTTCGCTGTCGATGCCGGCGCCCGGCGTATGCACGTCCGGCCAGGACAGGATCACGGGGCCATGCTCCCAGGCTTCGCCGCTGGCTTCCTCCACCACGCCGTGCACCAGGCCGATCTCGTCCTGCACGGTCCGGCGGATGATGAATTCACCGGGATACAGCACGATGCCATGCCAGCCGCGGTACCACGCCAGCCCCAGCTTCAGTATCGGCACGCACGCTTGCACGGCGACGCTGACGACCATGTCGTCGTCCAGCGGCAGCTCGTGCGCGGTGGAGTATTCCTTCTCCGCAATGAATAGCGTGGCCAGCTCGCGCAGCGCGGCCAGATCTTCGCTTCCATAGCGTTGCACGAACGGCAGCGCGGCGACGGTGCGTTCCCACAGGTCGTCGGGGATCGCGTAGTGCTCCAGCTTGCGGGCCCTGGAGCGGGTGCGCAGGAATGCAGTCAGTTTGCCGAGCATAGGAAACCCATCGGGCAACAAAAAAGGCGTGCCGTGGCACGCCTTCTTGTTCATCTTGCGGCGCGTCCGTAAGCGGTACGCCGCACCGAGGCTTAGCCGCCTCTGCGCATCATATCGAAAAACTCCGCGTTGTTCTTCGTGGCCTTCATCTTGTCCATGATGAATTCCATGGCCTGCACTTCGTCCATGTCGGAGATGAACTTGCGCAGCACCCAGATCTTCTGCAGGATTTCCGGCTTGATCAGCAGTTCTTCGCGGCGCGTGCCGGACTTGTTCAGGTTGATCGACGGGTAGACCCGCTTTTCGGCCAGGCGGCGTTCCAGGTGCACTTCCATGTTGCCGGTGCCCTTGAACTCTTCATAGATCACGTCGTCCATGCGGCTGCCGGTTTCGATCAGCGCGGTGGCGATGATGGTCAGCGAACCGCCTTCTTCCAGGTTGCGCGCGGCGCCGAAGAAGCGCTTCGGACGCTGCAGCGCGTTGGCGTCGACACCGCCGGTCAGCACCTTGCCCGAGGCCGGCACCACCGTGTTGTAGGCACGCGCCAGGCGGGTGATCGAGTCCAGCAGGATCACCACGTCGCGCTTCAGCTCGACCAGGCGCTTGGCCTTCTCGATCACCATTTCGGCAACCTGCACGTGGCGGATGGCCGGTTCGTCGAAGGTGGACGCTACCACTTCGCCGCGCACCGAACGCTGCATCTCGGTCACTTCTTCCGGACGCTCATCGATCAGCAGCACGAACAGGTCGGCTTCCGGATGATTGTTGGCGATCGCGTGTGCAATGTGCTGCAGCATCACGGTCTTGCCGGACTTGGGCGAGGCCACCAGCAGCGCGCGCTGGCCGCGGCCGATCGGCGCGATCATGTCGATGATGCGGCCGGTGATGTTCTCTTCCGCCTTGATGTCGCGTTCGAGCGTGAGCGGCCGATTCGGATGCAGCGGCGTCAGGTTCTCGAACATGATGCGGTTCTTGACCGCTTCGGGAGGCTGCCCGTTGACCTTGTCCACCTTCACCAGCGCAAAGTAGCGCTCGCCGTCCTTGGGCGTGCGCACTTCACCTTCGATCGAGTCGCCGGTATGCAGGTTGAAGCGGCGGATCTGCGACGGGCTGATGTAGATATCGTCCGTGCTGGCCAGGTACGAAGTCTCCGGCGAGCGCAGGAAGCCGAAGCCGTCCGGCAGAACTTCCAGCGTGCCGTCTCCGAAGATGGTTTCGCCCATCTTGGCGCGCTTCTTCAGGATCGCAAACATCAGTTCCTGTTTGCGCATCCGCTGTGCGTTGTCGATCTCGAGCGTTGCCGCCATTTCGAGAAGCGCAGACACGTGAAGCGATTTGAGTTCTGTCAGGTGCATAGACGAGGGGTACAGATTTGCCCGGACGGGCGAGACTGAAAGAGAAGGGGGAAAAATGAGCGAACGCTCGGGGAGTTGTTGGTGGCATCTTAGCACAATCCGACCGGTGCGCCAGGGTGTGGCGCACGCACGTCGGATCGTGACAAAACCGGAGCGGCTGGTCTGGCTCCGGTGCGCAGCTTACAGGTTGCCGTCGAGGAAGGCAGTCAGTTGCGACTTGGACAGCGCGCCGACCTTCTGGGCCGCGACCGCGCCGTTCTTGAACAGGATCAGCGTCGGGATGCCGCGGATGCCGAACTTGGCCGGGACCTGCTGGTTTTCATCGACATTGATCTTGGCGACCTGCAGCTTGTCGCCATAGTCCTTGGCGACTTCGTCCAGGATCGGGGCGATCATCTTGCAGGGGCCGCACCATTCGGCCCAGAAATCGAGCAGGACGGGCTTGTCGGACTGGAGGACGTCGGCGTCGAAGGAGGCGTCGCTCACATACTTGATTTGTTCGCTCATGGCGGAAAACCTCTGGTTTCGCTCTGTTTATGTTGAAGGCCGGGAAACTGGGTAGGGCAGAACCGTAACCTTACACGAGATTGCGCGGACCCGCCGGGGACGCCATTGCCGCCTGCCGGCTGGCTCTGGCGGCCGTAGCCGCGCCCGTTGCTGCCGATATGTTACCAGTTTGCCGATTTTCAAGACCGGCACCGGTGTGGGGCTGAAAACCCGCCGGCAACGGTAATGATTCTGCTGCAATCGGGTGATTAGTAGAAATGCTTATTTTCAATGGCGCCAAGAGATTCAGCCAATCGGGGTGGGTGCCATGGCGTGCACATGGGGGCGCGGCGCAGTGCCGGATCCGCGTTGCGTGCGCGTAGAATAGAAAGCGGGCCGCGCGCCGGCCGGCCGATCCTCACGAACCCTGCTCTCCCCAGAAGGCCATCGACAAGGCGGCCATCGACAAGGTCATCGATATGAACACCGATCCCCGCAAGCCTACCCAGCCCGAGTCCGGCCAGGCGCCGGACGTGGACCACCTGAGCGATGCGCTGGACCATATCAGCAGCGCGGTCGAGACCAACAGCATTGCCAGCGGCGCCGCCAAGGGCCTGGTCTACAGCATCATCGAGACGCTGGGTACCCTGGTGGGCGACCCGGACCTGCCCGAGCATGCGCGCTCCGGCTACGAGGGCCTGCTCGAGACCGCGCGCGAGATCCGCGCCAGGCTGGAGGGCGGCACGCACTGAGCGGCCCGCCCGCGCGCAAGCCGCTCCGCCCACCGGGGCCCTTCCATGAATCGCCGCCGGCCGTGCTGGCCGGCGGCGTGCGGTATTCTCTTTGCCCCCTGACGCCCTGACGCCTGACTTCTTCCCCGACCGATGCAGTTACCGCAGCCACGCCGCGCTGCGGCTCAAGAGCCCATGACGTCGCTGAGTTTTCGCCCTGGCCCTGATTTCCTCGAGCAGGCGGCCACTGCTGCCTGGTTTTTCCTGGACCGCTGCGGCGCGCCCGAAGCCGGCGCACACGTAGTGGTGCCGACCGCCGCGCAGATTCCTGGCGTGCGCGAGGCGCTCGATGCCGCCGCGCGTGCGGCCGGACGGCCGCGCCTGTTGCCGCGCGTGCTGACGCTGGGCCACTGGCTGCTGGACCTGCCGCCCGACGGCACGCCGTTACGCAGCCATGCGGCGCGGCTGTTGGCGGTGCAACAGGCCGTGCGCGGGCAAGAATGGCTGCGCCGCGCCTTCGGCGCGCAGAACGAGACCGCGGCGTGGGGCCTGTCGCAAACGCTGCTTGCGATTTGCGACGAGCTGAATGCGCGCTGGCTCGAGGACGCCGCCATCCGCGATGACGACGACATTGACGGCGACGACCGCGCCGCGTTGCTGCAGGGCGCGCTGGAACGCACCTACTCGCACCTGTCCGAACGCTTCCTCGGCGAAGAGGCGCGCATCGTGCTGGCGTTCTGGCAGGCGCTGTCGGGGCCCGACGATCCGCTGCCGGCGCGGCGCCGCGCGCTGCGCGAACTGTCGCAGCAGCTGCGCGGCCCGGTGGTGTGGATCGCGCCGACGCCCCCTACGCCGCTCGAAGCCGCGTTCCTGCGCGATGCCGCCGAACTGGTGCCGGTACTGCAGGTCGGGTACGACTGGGCGGGGCAGGGAGATGTGGACTCCGATGCGGACGCCGCCGACTGGTACCAGACGCTGCTGTCGCTGTGGCCCGAAGCACGGATTGCCGAAGATGGAGACGTCACTGCGCCGCCCGCCATGCCGGCACTGCCCGAACAACGCCCGGCCATCCGCGTGATCGGCAGCGCGCGCTTCGAGGACGAAGCCGCGGCCGCAGCGGCGCAGCTGGTGCAATGGCTCAACGAAGGCCGCCGCCAGGTTGCGCTGGTGGCCCATGACCGCGTGGTGGCGCGGCGCGCGCGGGCGCTGCTGGCGCGTGCCGGCGCACCGGTGCGCGACGAGACCGGCTGGAAGCTGTCGACCACACGCGCGGCCGCCGCGCTGATGCGCTGGTTCGACCTGCTGGTGCGCGACGGCGATACCGCGGCGCTGCTCGACCTGTTGAAAAGCCCGTTCTGCCTGCCCGATTTCGCCGAGCGCGGCGCGGCCATCGCGCTGCTGGAGCGCCAGGTGCGGCGCGAGGGCATCACCGGCGGCTGGCCGCGCCTTCGGCAATTGTTCGGCAGCGTACCGACCAGCGCGCCCGAGCCTGGCAGCTACGAGGACGAACAGGCGGACGAACAGGCGGACGAGGCAGCCCAGGCGCCGCGTCGCGCCGCACGTGCATTGGTCGCCGTGTTGGCCGACGAGGCGGCACGCTGGCCGCGCGGCCTTGCGCAGCATCCGCTGGCAACGTGGCTGGAGCGGCTCGACGGCATGCTCGACGGCCTTGGCATGCGCGCCGCGCTGGCCGCCGACGATGCCGGCAGCCAGCTGCTCGACGCACTGGCCCGGCTGCAGGAGCTGCCGCACGATGAAACCGGCGGCCACGCCACGCTGTCGCAGGGCGAGTTCCGCGCCATGTTGTCGGCGCTGCTCGAATCGGTCGCATACAAGGAGCCTTCGGCAAGCGGCCCGGCGCGCATCACCATCCTGCCGCTGAACGGCGCGCGCATGCGCCGTTTCGAGGGCGTGGTGATCGTAGGTTGCGACGATGCGCAATTGCCGTCGAGCGCGGCCGAGCTGATGTTCTTCTCCAACCAGATGCGCCGCGAGCTGGACCTCGAAGACCGCGAGGCGCGCTTCGCCCAGCAGGCGCGCGACCTGGCGGAGGTGCTGCTGAACAACGCCGACGTGGTGATGACCTGGCAGCGCTTCGGCGGCCGCGGCGAACCGCATCACGTGTCGGGCTGGATCGAGCGGCTGGCGGCATGCTGCGCACGCAGCGGCGTCGTCATCGACGGCAACGCCGTGCCGCAGGCCCATGAAACCTTCGCCGAACCGCAAGGCATGCCCGCGCCGTCCGCGTTGCCGGAGCTGGTGCCGCAGCGCTGGAGCGCGCAGGCCTACAACATGCTGCGCCGCTGCCCATACCAGTTCTTCGCCGGCCGCATGCTCGGCCTCGCCGGGCTCGAGACCGTCAGCGACGAACTGGAAAAGCGCGAGATCGGCGAGCACCTGCACCGCGTGCTGCTGCGCTACCACAAGGACCTGCACGCGCGCCGCGAGCGCGGCGAAACGCTGCCGCAAGACCAGCGCCTGGCGCGGCTGCGCGAGATTTCGGACGATGTGTTCGGCGCGCTGATGGCCGAGGACGGCAATGCCATTGCCTATTACCGGCGCTGGTGCGAGGTGCTGCCGTCGTATGTCGCCTGGCAGTCGGCGCGCGAGGCCGAGGGCTGGTTCTGGCGCGGCGGCGAGCTCGATGCCGGCATCGACCTGCCCATGCCCGACGGCCAGCCCTTGCGGCTGACCGGACGCATCGACCGGCTCGACCAGGGGCCGGACGGCGCGCATGCGGTGCTCGACTACAAGACGCAGAGTGCCACGCGGCTCAAGCGCAAGCTGGCCGAGGTCGAGGAAGACTGCCAGCTGCCGTTCTACGGGCTGTTGCGCGCCGATGCGGTGGACGGCAGCTGGGTGTCGCTTGAAGGCGCGAAGGAAAGCGCGCGCGACACCTCGGCGGCAGCGCAACGCGAGGTCGGGCTGCCCGACTTCCAGGCCGCCGTCACCTGGCTCGAACGGCAGATGCGCCATGACGTGATGCGAATGCGGCAGGGGGCTAAGCTTCCAGCATTTGGCGATGCCTCGGCCTGCGTGTATTGCACCGCCCGCGGCCTGTGCCGCAAGGGCTTCTGGGAATCCACCGCCGTGCCGGTGCTGAAAACATGATGGTCCACGATCCGCTCAATACCCAGGTCCAGCCTTACCAGCGCGATGGCCATCCCGTGTCGGAGGCCGAGTTCACCCGCGCGGCCTGCGATCCTGCGCGCTCCGTCGTGGTCGAGGCCTGCGCCGGCAGCGGCAAGACCTGGCTGCTGGTGGCGCGCCTGGTGCGCCTGCTGCTGGCCGGCGCCGCGCCGCACGAGATCCTCGCGATCACCTTCACGCGCAAGGCCGCCGAAGAAATGCGCGACCGCCTGCTGGAAGTGCTGGCGCAACTGTCGCGCGATCCCGACGACGACGTCATCGCCGCGCTGGTGCAGCGCGGCCTGAGCCCGGAGGCCGCCCGTGAGGCGCTGCCGCGCGCGCGCCGCTTGCACGCGCAGGTGCTGGCCGCGCCCGGGCGCATGGCCATCGATACCTTCCACGGCTGGTTCGGCACGCTGCTGCGCGGCGCGCCGCTGGCGTCGGGCATCGTGCCCGGCGCGTCGCTGCGCGAAGATGCGTTGCGCATGAAGCGTGAAGCGTGGGCGCCGGTCTGGCGCGCGCTGGCCACGCCGCAATACGAAGACCTGCGCGCCGCATGGGAAACGCTGGTCGACACCGTGGGGGACTTCCAGGCGCGCGCGCTGCTCGACGCCATGTTCCACGCCCGCAGCGAATGGTGGGCGATGCAGGAGGGCGGCAGCCCGCTGCAGGCGCTGTCCGACTGCCTTGGTGAAGACGCCCAGGGCGACGTGCTGCTGCAGGCGCTGGCCGACGAAGGCTGGCGCGATGCCTGCGAGACGCTGGCACTGCGCCTGGGCGGCGGCGGCAAGACCGAGCAGACCCATGCCACGCGCATCACCGACGCGCTGATGGCCATTACTGCCTGGCGCGAAGCCGGCGCGGCGCCGGGCAAGGCCGCCGAACGCGTGTTCGCACAATTGCGCGCGGCGTTCTTCACCACCACGGGCGAGCCGCGCTCGCTGCGCCGGACCAACGCCCTCGTCAAGGCCGCGGGAGGCGAGGGCATGGTCGATACGCTGCTCGACCAGCACGCGTCCATCTGCGCGATGCTCGACGAGATCAGCGCCCGCTGCTGCGAGGCCGCGGTGCTCGCCATCAACCAGGCGCTGTTCTGCATCGGCGACGCGTTGCTGACGCGCTACCAGCAGCACAAGCAGGAACAGCGCGCGATGGACTTCGCCGACCTGGAATGGCAGGCCGCGCAGCTGATGTCCGACGAAGAGACCGCGACCTACCTGCAGGTGCGGCTCGATGCGCGCTACCGCCACCTGCTGCTCGACGAATTCCAGGACACCAACCCGCTGCAGTGGCGCATCCTGCAGGGCTGGCTGGCTGGCTACGCAGGCCTGGGCGAGCGCCCGACGGTGTTCCTTGTGGGCGATCCCAAGCAGTCGATCTACCGCTTCCGCCGCGCCGACGCGCGCCTGTTCGGCGCTGCCGGCGAGATGCTGCGCGACGCGTTCGGGGCGACGGTGCTGCGCACCAACCGCACCCGGCGCAATCGCGCCGAGGTGCTGGAGTGGGTCAATGCCGTGTTCGACGCGGCGCGCGCGGAAGGGCGCTACCCGCTGTACGAGACGCAGACCTCGGCGCTGGCCGAAGGCGGCGGTCCGGTGTGGCTGCTGCCGCTGGTAGAGGCCGAAGAGAAAGCCGAAGGCAAGGCGGGCGACAGCGAAGCGAGCGAGACGGAAGCGCAGGCCGGCGACGGCGCCATGCACCGCGACACGCTGCTGCAGCCGCGCCGGCAGGCCGGCGATTCGCTGCGCCTGGAGGAAGGCCGGCGTGTGGCCGCGTGGCTGCGCCATGTGCGCGACACCGTGCCGGTCCACGAGAACGGCGCCACGCGCCCCGCCCGCTGGAGCGACATGCACCTGCTGGTGCGCCGCAAGACCCATCTCGCCGACTACGAGCGCGCGCTGCGCGAGGGAGGCATCCCATGCCTGAGCCCGCGCCGCGGCGGCCTGCTGGCCACGCTGGAAGCGCTGGACCTGTCGGCCTTGCTGGCCTTCCTGATGACACCGGAGTCCGATCTCGATCTCGCCCATGTGCTCAAGAGCCCGCTGGTCGGCGCGACCGACGATGACCTGCTGGCCCTGGCGCAGCTGGAAGGCGAGGGCGGCTGGTGGGCGCGCATCGAAGCCAGCGGCCTGCCCGGGCACGTCTCGGACGCATTGCGCGAAGGCGTGCCGCGGCTGCGCCAGTGGCTGCGCGTCGCGCCGCACCAGCCGGTGCACGACCTGATCGACCAGATCTTCCACGGCGGCGAAGTCCGGCGCCGTTATGCCGAAGCCGCGCCGCCGGATATCCGCGAGCAGGTGCTGGCCAATCTTGATGCCTTCCTGAAGCTGTCGCTGGATCTGGACGGCGGCCGTTACCCGAGCCTGCCCAAGTTCATCGACGAGCTGCAGGAGATCCGCCGTGGCGACGAGGGCGAGAGCCCCGACGAAGGCGGCATGGGCGACAACGCCGAAGACGTCGAACCGGCGGAGGACGATGCCGCCTTTGCCGGCCTCGACGCAGTTCACATCCTGACCGTGCATGCGGCCAAGGGCCTGGAGGCGCCGTTCGTGGTGCTTCTCGATGCCAACCACAGCGATCCCGCCGCGGACAAGGGCGGGATCCTGGTCGACTGGCCGCCGTCGTCGCCGGTGCCGCGGCATTTCTCGGCGTATGGCAAGCGCAGCGAACGCGGACTGGCGCGCGCGCCGATGTTCGAGGCCGAGGCTGCGCTGGGCGAGCGGGAGAATTGGAACCTGCTCTACGTCGCCATGACGCGGGCGCAGCAGGGCCTGCTGGTCAGCGGCGTGAAGGGCCGCGCCAGTCGCGCCGCCGCCGGCGAGAACAACGCGGAAATCGCCGGCAGCTGGTACGTGCGGCTGCAGGGCGCGGGCGTGGGCGAGATGTTGCCCGCGTACCCAGGGCAACCGGAACAAGCGGGCGACAGCGAGGCGCCAGTACTGGCACGCCTGAGCGAGCCGGTGCGCTTCACCGACTTCCGCCTGCGCTACCGCGACGCCGGGGCGCTGCCATCGTTCGAGGACGACGCGCGGGCCGAGGAGGGTCCGTCGGCAGACGACGGCATCGTCTTCAACGCCGCGGCAGCCCGCCACGGCGAACTGGTGCACGCCCTGCTGGAGCGGCTGACGCGCTATCCGGAAGCCTTTGCCGGCATTCCGGACATCGACACGGTGCTGCGCTGGTTCCCGCTCACCGGCGCGCATACCGTCGAGGCACGGCAAGCGTGGCGCGAGCAGGTAGATGAAGCGCTCGCGGCGGTGCGCGCGATGCTGGGCGCGCCGGCGCTGGCGCCACTGCTGTCGTCGGACGAGGCCGGCAGCGCGCGCAATGAAGTCGAGCTGTATGACGCGCGCGGCCGGCTGCTGCGCATCGACCGGCTGGTCGAGTTCGACGACCGCGTCGTCATCGTCGACTACAAGCTGAGGCTGCTGCCGCAGGAGCACGCCGCCTATCGCGCGCAGCTGGGGCGCTACGTGGCGGCGGTCGCGCCGCTGTTCCCGGGCAAGCGCATCGAGGCCGGCGTGGCCACTGCCGACGGCCAGTGGATTCCCGCCGAGCGGCTGGCGCCGCCGATGCTGACGCAGCAGGGTTCGCTATTCTGAGTGGCGATCGCGCCGGACAGCTTCCGCAAATCGGCGCAGAATGGGCCGTGGGTGCGCCGGGTCCGGCGCGCGCCAGATGGCATGCTGTACTAAAGTGACAGGGACGGCGCTGCAGGCGGCGTGCGCATGTCGATGCGGAAACGATGCGGAAAGCTGTTCGCGTAAGCGTGGGGTGAAGCGGTGGAAGGGTGAAGCAGGAGGGATAGCGGGGAGGTGGACGAGCCTGACCCTCGGCACTGGTGGAAAACGGCTGTGGCTGCTTCGTTCCCGACCTGACCAGGTTGACCGCGCCACCATGCGAGGAGGCCCGTCCGAGCGGCATTGTAACCTAGTCCGAGGCATCGCGTCGAATTGCCTTGTCCGCCATGGGTCATTGCAAGCGGCAAGGCGCCGGCTTGATCTGGCGCAGGCAGTGCAGGCCGCGCTGGCCCGACCATGACAGGCCGCCGCATTGCAGCGGCGCGGCGCGCCGGCGATGCGCGTCCCGGATCCACCGATTCACCCAACCTCGGAGCGTGGTGAGCCCAGACATGAACGCAAACGACCAGATCATTCACGGTGCCATGGCGCCGCAGGAAATCTCCACCGAAGTCCTGATCGAAAAATACGCCAAAGGCGAAGAAGGCAGCATTGCCGACGTCAGGCAGCGTGTGGCGCTGGCGCTGGCCCAGGCCGAGCCGGAGGACCAGCGCGAGGCCTGGAGCGCGCGCTTCCTGTGGGCGCAGGAAAACGGCTTCGTGCCCGCCGGGCGCATCAATTCCGCCGCCGGCACCGGTATCCAGGCCACGCTGATCAACTGCTTCGTGCAACCGGTGGGCGACTCGGTGTCGGAAGCGCGCGACGGCCGGCCCAGCATCTACACCGCGGTGGCGCAGGCGGCCGAAACCATGCGCCGCGGCGGCGGCGTCGGCTATGACTTCTCGGCGATCCGGCCGGCGGGCGCGCTGGTGCGTGCGACGCATTCGCGCGCGTCGGGGCCGGTGTCGTTCATGAAGGTATTCGATGCCTCGTGCGCGACGGTGGAATCCGCCGGCGCGCGCCGCGGCGCGCAGATGGGCGTGCTGCGCTGCGACCATCCCGATATCGAGAGCTTCATCCACGCCAAGGACAAGGGCGACCTCACCAACTTCAATATCTCGATCGGCGTCACCGACGAATTCATGCGCGCGGTGCAGGCCGACGGCGAGGTCGAGCTGATCCATGAAGCCGAGCCCGGCGCCGACATGATCGCCGCCGGCGCCTATCGCCGCGACGACGACCAGTGGGTGTACCGCCGCCTGCCGGCACGGCAGCTGTGGGATCAGGTGATGCAGGCCACCTACGACCACGCCGAGCCTGGCATCCTGTTCCTGTCGCGCATCAATGCCGACAACAATCTCTATTACTGCGAGCGCATCGAGGCCACCAATCCCTGCGCCGAGCAGCCGCTGCCGCCGTATGGCTGCTGCTGCCTGGGTTCTATCAACCTGACGCGTTTCGTGCGCCAGCCGTTCTCGCCGCAGGCTGAATTCGACTTCGATGCCTTTGCCGAAGTGGTGCGCGTGGCCACGCGCATGCTCGACAACGTGCTCGACGTGACCTTCTGGCCGTTGCCCGAGCAGCAGGCCGAGGCCCACGCCAAGCGCCGCGTCGGCCTGGGTTTCCTGGGGCTGGGCAGCGCGCTGGTGATGCTGGGCCTGCGCTACGACACCGAGCCGGCGCGGCAACTGGCGGCGCGCATTGCCGAGCGCATGCGCGACGAGGCCTACCTGGCCTCGACCGAACTGGCGGCGCTGAAGGGCGCCTTCCCGCTGCTGGATGTCGACGCCTACCTGCAGAGCGGCTTCGCCAGCCGGCTGCCGCAGGCCGTGCGCGATGCCATTGCGCGCAACGGCCTGCGCAATTCGCACCTGCTGTCGATCGCGCCGACCGGCACGATCACGCTTGCCTTTGCCGACAATGCCTCCAACGGCATCGAGCCGGCCTTCTCCTGGACCTACAACCGCCGCAAGCGGATGCCGGACAACAGCTACCGCTCGTTCGAGGTGGCGGACCACGCCTGGCGCCTCTACCGTCACATGGGCGCCGACATGGCGCAGCTGCCGGACAGCTTTGTCACGGCGCTGCAGATGTCGGCGCTGGACCATATGCGCATGCTGGAAGCGGTGCAGCCGTATATCGACACCAGCATCAGCAAGACCGTCAACGTGCCGGAGGACTATCCGTACGAGGCCTTCCGCCACCTGTACCTGGAGGCCTGGCAGGCGGGGCTGAAGGGGCTGGCGACCTATCGCCCCAATCCGGTGCTTGGCGCGGTGCTGTCGGTCGACGCCCCGGCGGCAGCGCCTGCTGCGGTGGCCGACGACAACCCGCTGGTGCGCCCGTTCAACAGCCGGCCGGTCGGCGACCTGGAGGGCGTGACCTCCAAGGTCGAATACCTGACCTACGAAGGCCACAAGACCGTCTACCTGACCGTCAATTTCATGCGCGTGGCGGGCGTCGCCGACGGCAGGCCCGTGGCCATCGAGCGGCCGGTGGAGTTCTTCATGCCGGCGGGGCAGCGCAGCGAGGGCCAGCAGTGGATCACCTCGACCATGCGGCTGCTGTCGATGGTGGCGCGCTCGGGCGGCTCGGTCGCCAAGGCGCTGGCCGACATGCGCAACGTGGTGTGGGACAAGGGCACCGTGCGCTATGGCTCGCTGGTGCGGCAGGACGGCACCGAGGTGCCGCGTTTCCATGACTCGGAGGTGGCGGCGCTCGGCTATGCGCTGCAGCGCATCCTGATCAAGCGCGGCTTCCTTGATGCGGAAGGCGGGCAGGTGCCGGTGGCGGCGCTGGCAGCCCGCCTGGCGCAGCGCGAGGCGGGCGGGGCGGCGGCCGCGGAGGCCGGGATCGCGGTCCAGGCCGGCGCCGGCGTGGCCACTCCCGGCGTGGGCACCGGCAAGCCTTGCCCGGAGTGTGGCGCGCACGCCCTGCACAAGGTCGACGGCTGTGCGAAATGCGCCAATTGCGGCTACGTGGGCGAATGCGGCTGAGGCCGTCCCGCGCCTGAAACCCGCCAGCGGCGCGGCGCCGCTGGCAGGCCTGCGCTCCAGGCCGCAAACTCCGGCCCCGCCGCGGGTTGCGGGCGGTCGCCATTTGCTACAATCGCCGCCATGAGTTATCAAGTTCTAGCGCGCAAATGGCGCCCCAGGGATTTCACCACGCTGGTCGGCCAGGAGCACGTGGTCCGCGCGCTCACGCACGCGCTGGAACAGCAGCGGCTGCACCACGCCTACCTGTTCACCGGCACGCGCGGGGTCGGCAAGACCACGCTCTCGCGGATCCTGGCCAAGGCCCTGAATTGCACCGGCGCTGACGGTAACGGCGGCATCACCGCCCAGCCATGCGGGGTGTGCAAGGCCTGCACCGAGATCGACAGCGGCCGCTTCGTCGACTACATCGAGATGGACGCCGCCTCCAACCGCGGCGTCGACGAGATGGCGCAGCTGCTCGACAAGGCGGTCTACGCGCCGGGCACCGGGCGCTTCAAGGTCTACATGATCGACGAAGTGCACATGCTCACCAACCACGCCTTCAACGCCATGCTGAAGACGCTGGAAGAGCCGCCCGGGCACGTCAAGTTCATCCTCGCCACCACCGATCCGCAGAAGATCCCGGTCACGGTGCTGTCGCGCTGCCTGCAGTTCAACCTCAAGCAGATGCCGCCAGGGCATATCGTCTCGCACCTGGACCATATCCTGGCGCAGGAAGGCATTGCCCATGACGGCAACGCGCTGCGGCTGCTGGCGCAGGCCGCGCACGGCTCGATGCGAGATGCGCTGTCGCTGACCGACCAGGCCATCGCCTACAGCGCGGGACAGGTCTCCGAGGAAGCAGTGCGCGGCATGCTGGGCGCGATCGACCAGGGTTTCCTGGTGCAGCTGCTCGATGCGCTCGCCGCCGAAGATGGTGCCGCCATGCTGGGCATCGCCGATGCCATGGCCGACCGCAGCCTGTCGTTTGCCGGCGCGCTGCAGGACCTGGCTTCGCTGCTGCACAAGGTGGCGCTGGCGCAGGCCGTGCCGGCTTCGGTGCAGGAGGAATGGCCGGAGGCGGACGATGTGCGCCGCCTCGCCGGCGTGTTCGACGCGCAGGAGGTGCAGCTCTTCTACCAGATTGCCAACCTCGGCCGCAATGAGCTGGCGCTGGCGCCGGACGAGTACGCCGGCTTCACCATGACGCTGCTGCGCATGCTGGCGTTCCGGCCCTCGGCGTCGCCGGAGCCGACGCCCCCGACCGTGGCGCAAGGGCAGGGCGGCGGCGCCGCGCCGTCGCGGCCGCGCAGTGCGGCGCTGGCGGCCGATCCGGCCACGCCCCGGCATGCCGCCGTGGCGGCAGCACCGGCTGCACCTTCCGCTGCACCTTCCGCTGCACCTTCCGCTGCACCTTCCGCTGTAGCGGCGCCGATGCCCGTGGCGGCAAAGCCGGCGGCGCCGGCGCCCGTATCCGAACCGGTGGCCGAGCCCGTTGCAACCACCGCACCGGCTGCGCCCGCCGCACCCGCGCGCCCAGCGCCGGATGCTGCCATGTCGCCGGCCCGTGCCGCGCTGGCGGCCGCCCGTGCCGCATCCGCGCGCGGTGGCGCGCGCAATGCCCCGCCGCCTGCCGCGCCCGCCGCCGCAGCGGCTCCCGCGCAGCGTCCGCCGGCACAGCCCTTGCGCGCGCCCGGTGCATCTGCCGTCAGCCGTCCCGCCGCCGCGCCCGCCAGGCCAGGTCCGGCCGCTCGCCAGCCCGAACCCGAATCGGTGCCGCCGTGGGAGATGTCCGGCGGCAGCGATGTGCCGCCATGGGAAGACCTGCCGCCGGACTTGCCGGTGATCGGCCCCTATGACAGCGACCCCGGTTTTCGTGCGGACGAGCGAGACAACGGCTTCAGCGACAACGGTTTCAGCGAGCGGCCGGCCCGCGTCAATCCACGCAGCGGCGCCACCAGCGCGCCCGTACGCGAAGCCGAACCTGTGCGTGAGGCCGCTGCGCCCGCGGCACCGGCCGAGGGTGCCAAGTACGTCGCCCCGCGCCCGCCCGCGCCGGCCGAAGACGGCTCGCCGCCGGTCTTCGCCGGCGACTGGCCGGTGCTGGCTGCCGGCCTGCCGCTCAAGGGCCTGGCGCAACAGCTGGCGTACCAGAGCGAACTGACGCAGGTGGTCGGCAAGACCTTCAACCTGCGCATCCCGGTGGCCGCCCTCGGCGAGAACGGCGTCGCCGAACGCCTGCAGCAAGTTCTGTGCGACCACTTCGGCCAGCCCGTGCGCGTGCTGTGCGAAGTCGGCGCGGTCGCGGTCACCGCCGCGGCGGCCGATGCCCAGGCCCGTGCCGAGCGCCAGCGCGAAGCCGAGGCCGCGATCGAGGCCGATCCGTTTGTGCAAGGGCTGCTGCGCGACTTTGGCGGCCAGATCGTGCCGGGCTCGATCCAGCCGCGCGCGGCCTGACAGCCCCAGTCCGCGCCATCCGCCACGAATTTCCACCACCGAATTTTTTTACCGAATCCAGGAGCGTTCCATCATGATGAAAGGTCAACTCGCCGGGCTGATGAAGCAAGCCCAGCAGATGCAGGAAAACATGAAGAAGATGCAGGAGCAACTGGCCCAGATCGAGGTCGAGGGCCAGTCCGGCGCCGGTCTCGTCAAGGTGGTCATGACCTGCAAGAACGACGTCAAGCGCGTCACCATCGACCCCAGCCTGCTGGCCGAGGGCGAGGACAAGGACCTGCTGGAAGACCTGGTCGCCGCCGCCTTCAACGACGCCGTGCGCAAGGCCGAGGCCACCACGCAGGAAAAGATGGGCTCGATGACCTCCGGCCTGCCGCTGCCCCCGGGCTTCAAGCTGCCGTTCTGAAGGCAAGCGTGAAAGCGGGGGGGAAGGGTTCCGCGCCGACTTCGCTGCAGGCGCTGGTCGAGGCGCTGCGGGTGCTGCCGGGCGTCGGGCCGAAGTCGGCCCAGCGCATGGCGTACCACCTGCTGCAGCACGACCGCGAGGGCGCGCGCAAGCTGGGCGACGCGCTGCGCGGCGCGGCGGACCATATCCGCCACTGCCAGCGCTGCAACACCTTCACCGAGCAGGAAATCTGCGAGACCTGCCTGGATGACCGCCGCGACGCCGCGCTGCTGTGCGTGGTGGAAACGCCGGCCGACCAGGTCATGATCGAGCAGACCCTCACTTACCGCGGCAAGTACTTCGTGCTGATGGGCCGGCTGTCGCCGCTGGACGGCATCGGCCCGCGCGAGATCCACCTGGACCGGCTGCTGGCGCGCGCCACCGAGCCGGAGCTGGGCGGGCCGGTCGGCGAAGTCATCGTCGCCACCAACTTCACCAGTGAAGGCGAGGCCACCGCGCACTACATCGGCGAAATGCTGAAGGCGCGCGGCCTCAAGGTGTCGCGCCTGGCGCGCGGAGTGCCGGTCGGCGGCGAGCTGGAATACGTCGACGCCGGCACCATCGCGCGCGCGGTGATGGACCGCCGCAACCTCTGATCCCTGCGGCGCTGGGCGGCATGCCCGCGCCGGACTTTTTCGCGTCCGCCTGTCCCATGAACCTGGCCCGCTTCGATCTCGTCACGCTTGGCTTGTTCGTTGCCGTGGCGCGCCAAGGCAGCATCTCGGCCGGCGCGCGCCAGTCGCACCTGGCGGTGGCGGCCGCCAGCAAGCGCATCTCGGACCTTGAGACCGCGGTGGGCGCGCCGCTGTTTTTCCGCCATGCCGCCGGCGTGCAGCTGACCGAGGCCGGGCAGGCCTGCTTCCACCACGCGCTGACCATCCTGCAGGACGTGGAGCGCATGGCTGGCGTGATGTCCGACTATGCGTCCGGCGTGCGCGGGCAGGTGCGCGTCTGCGCCAACACGTCGGCGATCACGCAGTTCCTGCCCGACGACCTGGCGTCGTTCATGCAGCGCCATCCCACCATCCGCATCGAGCTGGAAGAACAGAACAGCCGCGACATCGTCGCCGCGCTGGTGGAGAACCGCGCCGACGTCGGCATCTTTGCCGACCGCACGCCAGCGGCGGGGCTGATGACGGTCGAGTACCGCCAGGACGAACTGGTCATCATCACGCCGCCCAACCATCCGTTGGCTGCACGCGGCCCGGTGCGGTATGCCGATACGCTCGAATTCGACTTCGTCAGCCTGCCGCAGGAAACTTCGCTGGCGGCGCGTCTGCTCGAAGAAAGCAGCCGGCTCGACCGGCCCTTCCGGCTGCGCATCCAGGTGCGCAGCTTCGACGCCATGTGCCGCATGGTGATGGCCGGCCTCGGCGTGGGCGTGCTGCCGCGCATCGCGGCCGAGCCGCACGTCAAGTCGATGGGTTTGTCGCTGGTGTCGCTGCAGGATGCGTGGGCGCGCCGCTCGCTGCTGATCGGGCTGCGCGATCCTGCAGGCCTGACGGTGTCGGCGCGTCTGCTGATCACCCATCTTTGCGGGGACAAGGCGCCGTTCTGACGTCCTGGGGCGCCAGGTGCCCCCCGGAGCCTTTCGCGTTCCGAGAAAGCCCGCTTCTCCGATTGCCGATTCCTGGCTCGCCCCTCGCTGGGGCACACTCCGTGCCAATGACAGACGCGGCGGTATCGATCACCAGATCGAATTTCCGCGGCGCAACGAATCCCCCGCATTGCACGGAGACACGCCATGGCGCAACAGATCCTCGAGGGCATCCGCGTCCTCGAACTCGGACAACTTATCGCCGGCCCCTTTGCCGCGAAAACCCTGGCCGATTTCGGCGCCCACATCATCAAGGTAGAGCCGCCCGGGCAGGGCGACCCGCTGCGCAAATGGCGCATGCTGCATGAGGGCACGTCGGTGTGGTGGGAAGCGCAGTCGCGCAACAAGGAATCGATCTGCATCGACCTGCGCCAGCCGGAAGGGCAGGCGCTGGTGCGAAAGCTGGCCGCCGAGGCCGATGTGCTGATCGAGAACTTCCGCCCCGGCACCATGGAAAAGTGGGGCCTGGGCTGGGACGTGCTGCATGCCGACAACCCGCGCCTGATCATGCTGCGCGTGTCGGGCTACGGCCAGACCGGCCCCAAGAAAGACGAGCCGGGCTTTGCCGCGGTGGCCGAGGCCATGGCGGGACTGCGTCACCTGACCGGCGAGCCGGGCCGCGCGCCGGTGCGCGCCGGATTGTCGCTGGGCGACACCATCGCCGGGCTGCACGGCGCCATGGGCGTGCTGCTGGCGCTGTACCAGCGCGATGCGCGCGGCGGCGAGGGCCAGGTGATCGACGTGGCGCTGTATGAATCGCTGTTCAACCTGAGTGAAAGCCTGCTGCCGGAATACTCCGCCTTTGGCGCGGTGCGCCAGCCCGCCGGCGGCGCGCTGCCGGGCATCGCCCCGTCCAACGCCTATCCCTGCAGCAGCGGCGAATACGTGCTGGTGGCGGCCAACGGCGATGCCATCTTCAAGCGCATGATGCTGGCCATCGGCCGGCCCGACCTGGCCGATGACCCGGCGCTGGCCCAGAACGACGGCCGCGTGAAACGTGTCGACGAGATCGATGCCGCCATCGCCGACTGGACCCGCACGCAGACGGTGGAATCGGTGCTGGCGGTGCTGCGCGAGGCGCAGGTGCCGTCGGGCCGCATCTATACCGTCAAGGATATTGCCGAAGACCCGCACTACCGCGCCCGCGGCGTGATCGAGTCGGTGACCTCGGCCGGCGGCCTGACCGTGGAAGTGCCGGGCGTGGTGCCCAAGCTGTCGGCCAGCCCGGGCGGCATCCATGACCGCGCGCCCACGTTGGGCGAGCATACCGATGCAGTGCTGAAGCAGGCGGGCTTCGACGATGCCGCCATCGCCGACCTGCGCGCGCGCAAGGTGATCGCATGAGCGCCGCCGCCCAGCTGCGCGGCCCGGCCCGCGTCGAAATCAATGAAGTCGCGCCGCGCGACGGCCTGCAGATCGAGCCGGTGGTGGTGCCCACCGACGGCAAGGTCGCCTTTGTCGATGCGCTGTCGGCCTGCGGCTTCGCCCGCATCGAAGCCACCTCGTTCACGTCGGCACGCGCCATCCCCGCGCTCGCCGATGCCGAAGCGGTGATGCACCAGATCCAGCGCTTCCCCGGCGTGCGCTACACCGTGCTGGTGCCCAACCTGCGCGGGCTGGAACGCGCGCTGTCGTGCCGGCCGGACGAGGTCAACCTGGTGATGTCGGCCAGCGAGACGCATAACCGCGCCAACCTGCGCATGACGCGCGAGCAGTCGCAGGCGCAGTTGCTGGCGATGATCGAAGCCGCCAGCGCCGCCGGCGTGCCGGTCAATATCTCGCTGTCGACGGTGTTCGGCTGCCCCTTTGAGGGCGAGGTCGAGGCCGACGCGGTGATGGCGCTGGCCACGCGCTTCGCCGAAGCCGGCGCGGCGGGCATTACGCTGTGCGACACCACCGGCATGGCCTATCCCACGCAAGTGGCCGCGCTGTGCGAGCGCTTCCAGGCGGCGCTGCCCGGCACCGGCCTGACCATCCACCTGCACAACACGCGCGGCATGGGCCTGGCCAACGCGCTGGCGGCATGGGAGACCGGCGTAACCCGCTTCGACGCGGCCGCCGGCGGCCTCGGCGGCTGCCCCTATGCACCCGGGGCCAGCGGCAATGTCAGCACCGAGGACCTGGTCCACATGTTCGACTGCATGGGCGTGCAGACCGGGGTCAGCCTCGGCGCGCTGCTCGGCGCGGTGGCCGGCCTGCCGGCGCTGGTCGGGCGCGACATCCACAGCCAGTTGCTCAGCGCCGGCCCGCGCCTGCGCACGCACCAGCCGCCGGGATGGATGGCGGAGCATTTCGCGGTGCAGGCCTAGCGCCGCACCCCGACAACAACAAGACAGCAATACAAATGGAGACCCTCATGAAGCAAGCCCTTCAACGCAACGCTGCCAAGCCGGCCACGTCCACCCTTATCGCCCGGCGCAAGGCCGTCGCTGCCACGCTGGCCGCGCTCGGTACCGCGTGGCTGGCGCCTGCCGCGCTGGCGCAGGACGCCTATCCCAGCCGCCCGGTCACGCTGGTGGTATCCGCCGCGGCAGGCGGCACCACCGACATCGCGGCACGGATGATTTCCGAGCCGCTGTCCAAGGCGCTTGGCCAGCCGGTGGTGGTCGACAACAAGCCCGGCGGCAATGGCGGAATTGCCGCGCAGCTGGTGGCGCGCGCCAAGCCGGACGGCTACACGCTGATGCTGCAGTACTCGGGCTTCCACGTGATCACGCCGCTGCTGATGAAGAACCTGTCGTGGGATCCGGTCAAGGACTTCGCGCCGGTGGCCAATATCCTGTCGGCGCCGCAGGTGCTGGTGGTGCGCCAGAACCTGCCAGTCAAGTCGCTGAAGGAACTGGTCGCATACGCCAAGGCCAACCCGGACAAGCTCAACTACGCGTCGTCGGGCAACGGTTCGCTGCAGCACGTCTCGACCGAGCTGCTGAACCAGATGGCCGGCACCAAGATCGCGCACGTTCCTTACAAGGGCACCGGGCCGGCCATCACCGACCTGCTGGGCGGCACGGTCGACCTGACCATGACCACGCCGCCGCCGCTGATGGGGCATATCGCCGCCGGCAAGCTGCGCCCGCTGGTGGTGACCAGCAAGACGCGCCTGCCCAGCTTGAAGGACGTGCCGTCGGCGCCCGAGGCGGGCTATCCCGACCTCGACGTGTCGTCGTGGTTCGCGATGTATGCGCCGGCCGGCACGCCCAAGGCCGTGGTCGACAAGCTGACCGGCGAGATCGAGAAGATCATGCGCACCGCAGCCTTCCGCAAGAAGGCGGAGGAACTGGGTGCCGAGGCGAAGTACATGAACCCACAGCAACTGGCGCAGTACCAGAAGGCCGAACTGGCGCGCTGGGGCAAGGTGATCAAGTCTGCGGATATTCACGCTGAGTAAGCATTGAAGCGCGGATGTTGTCTCCCCTCTCCCGCATGCGGGAGAGGGGAGCACACCAGGAGCCCGCCTAGGTATAGATACCGATGCGGACCCTCCATCCACCCGGTAGCATCGCAACTTGCCGCACGGCGGCACGCCGTGCTTTCGCGCATCGCCGTCCGAATCCAAATGGACAACAAACGGACAGGAAACGGGTAGGAGACAAGCATGTATAACAAGAAATTCTGGAAGCAGTTCCTGATCGCGCTGGCGCTGTTCCTGGCCGGCTGGTTCACCTTCGGTCATGCGCAGGCGCAGGGCAAGCCGGAGAAAACCAAGGTCACCATCGCGGTCGGCGGCAAGAACCTGTTCTACTACCTGCCGCTGACCATCGCCGAGCGCCAGGGCTATTTCAAGGACGAAGGCCTGGACGTCGAGATCGTCGACTTCGCCGGCGGCGCCAAGGCGCTGCAGGCCGTGGTGGGCGGCAGCGCCGACGTGGTTTCGGGCGCCTACGAGCACACCATCAACCTGCAGGCCAAGGGCCAGCGCTACCAGGAATTCGTGCTGCAGGGCCGTGCGCCGCAGATCGTGCTGGTGGTGTCGAACAAGACCATGCCTAACTTCAAGTCGATCGCCGACCTGAAGGGCAAGAAGATCGGCGTGACCGCGCCGGGGTCGTCGACCAACATGATGGCCAACTTTGTGCTGGCCAAGCATGGCCTGAAGCCGTCGGACGTGTCGTTCATCGGCGTGGGCGCCAGCGCCGGCGCGGTGGCGGCGATGCGTTCGGGCCAGATCGATGCGATGGCCAACCTCGACCCGGTGATCTCGATGCTGATGCAGAAGAACGAGGTGCGCATCGCCTCGGACACGCGCACGCTCAAGGACACGCAGGCGGTGTTTGGCGGCAACATGCCGTCGGGCTGCCTGTATGCATCGCAGGCCTTTATCCAGCAGAACCCCAACACCACCCAGGCGCTGACCAATGCCATGGTGCGCGCGCTGAAGTGGCTGCAGAAGGCCGGCCCGTCCGACATCGTCAAGACCGTGCCGGAAAGCTACCTGCTTGGCGACCGCGCGCTGTACCTGGCCGCGTGGGACAAGGTCAAGGAAGCGATCTCGCCGGACGGCACCATGCCGGCCGATGGTCCGCGCACCGCGCTGAACACGCTGCAGCAGTTCGACGCCGAACTGAAGGGCAAGCCGATCAAGCTGGAAGAGACCTATACCAACGCCTTCGTGCAGAAGGCCAACGCCAAGTACAAGTAAGACCGCGTCGCGCACGCCACCGGCCCGCTGCCCGCAGCGGGCCTTTGCTTTGCGGCAGCGGCAGGCATTCCCTCATCACTCGCCAGCGGCACGAATGGCGAACGACACGGTGCACCATGAGCATTCCCGCACTTTCCCTCGACAAGGTCACCTGCACCTTTGTCTCGCGCGATGACCGCAGTCAGCGCTATACCGCGGTCAAGGACGTCACGCTGTCGATCCAGCCGGGCGAGTTCGTCTCGGTGGTCGGCCCGACCGGCTGCGGCAAGTCGACGTTGCTGAACGTCGGGGCGGGCCTGCTGGAGCCTTCCAGCGGCGAGGTACGCGTGTTCGGCGAGCCGCTGCGCGGCATCAACCGGCGCGCCGGCTACATGTTCCAGACCGAGGCGCTGATGCCGTGGCGCAGCGCGCTCGACAACGTCGTCGCCGGGCTCGAATTCCGCGGCGTGGCGCGCGCCGAGGCCGTGCGGCAGGGCGAGGACTGGCTGCGCCGCGTGGGCCTGGGCGGCTTCGGCGACCGCTATCCGCACCAGCTCTCCGGCGGCATGCGCAAGCGCGTGGCGCTGGCGCAGACGCTGGTGCTGGACCCGGACATCATCCTGATGGACGAGCCGTTCTCGGCGCTCGATATCCAGACGCGACAACTGATGGAGAACGAGGTGCTGGACCTGTGGGCCGCGAAGCGCAAGGCGGTGCTGTTCATCACCCACGACCTCGACGAGGCCATCGCCATGAGCGACCGCGTGGTGGTGCTGTCGGCAGGCCCGGCCACGCATCCGATCGGCGAGTTCGCCATCGACCTGCCGCGCCCGCGCGACGTGGCCGAGATCCGCAATCATCCGCGCTTTGTCGAACTGCACGCCGCGATCTGGGACGTGCTGCGCGAGGAAGTGCTCAAGGGCTATGCGCAGCAGCTCAAGGTGGCCTGAGCCTGCCATTGCTACGTCATCACAACGACAACCGAACGACAACCGAACCCTGATGGCATTCCGCAACGACTCCAAGGGCATGCTGCGCGTCTGGCAGCTGCTGGTGCTGGTGGTGATCCTGAGCATCTGGCACATCGCCACGCGTTCGCAGCAGGTCGCCTTCTTCTTTGGCGAACCGCTGATGGTCGCGCAGCGGATCTGGAACTGGTTTTTCATCGAGCGCGATATCTACCTGCACCTGGGCGTGACGCTGCTCGAGACCGTGCTGGCCTTCGGCATCGGCACGCTGGCGGGTCTCGGCGTAGGCCTGTGGCTGGCGCTGAGCCCGATGACCTCGGCCATCCTGGATCCCTACGTCAAGGCGATGAACTCGATGCCGCGCGTGATCCTGGCGCCGATCTTCGCGGTGTGGTTCGGCCTGGGGATCTGGTCGAAGGTGGCGCTGGCGGTGACGCTGGTGTTCTTTATCGTCTTCTTTAACGTCTACCAGGGCGTGAAGGAAGTGAGCCCGGTGGTGCTGGCCAACGCGCGCATGCTGGGCGCAAACCAGCATCAGCTGCTGCGCCATGTGTACCTGCCGAGTGCAACCAGCTGGGTGTTTTCGTCGCTGCATACCTCGGTGGGACTGGCCTTCGTCGGTGCAGTCGTGGGCGAGTACCTGGGCTCGGCGCGCGGCGTGGGCTACCTGATCCTGCAGGCCGAGGGCACCTTCGACATCAACACGGTGTTTGCCGGCATCGTGGTGCTGACGGCATTCGCGCTGATGCTGGACTGGATGGTCGGCATCGGCGAGAAGCGGCTGATGAAGTGGCAGCCCAGGAGCGGGGAGACGGAGAAGCTCTGACCTCCGGGTCCGCGCTGGTTTGCTTCCTTTGCCTTAAGCGAGAGACGGGCACACAGTCCTGTGGCCCCGAAACAGACCGACACCGTCAGCAGCGGGCGCAGGGCGTTGCCGCATGTCCTGCGCCTCTCTTATCGGCGGCGGGCAGGGCGCCCGCCGCCTGGCGCGTGCTTCAGCGCACGCCGAGGGCACGATTAGGGCACGATCACGATCTTGCCGGTCACCTTGCGCGCTTCCATGTCCTTGAGCGCCTGCGGCGCCTGTTCCAGCGGATAGCGCGCCGAGATATGCGGACGGATCTTGCCTTCCTTCATCCAGCCCAGCATCTGCGCCATGTTGGCCTGGTTGGCCTTAGGCTCGCGGCGCACGAAGTCGCCCCAGAACACGCCCACCAGCGATGCGCCCTTGAGCAGCGCCAGGTTCAGCGGCAGCCTCGGGATCTCGCCATTGGCAAAACCCACCACCAGGTAGCGGCCGCGCCAGCCGATCGAGCGGAACGCCGGCTCGGCATAGATGCCGCCCACCGGATCGTAGACCACATCCGGGCCCTTGCCGTCGGTCAGCGCCTTGACGCGCTCGCGGAGGTCTTCGGTGCTGTAGTTGATCAGCGCATCGGCTCCGTGCTCCTTGCACACCGCCAGCTTTTCGTCGGTAGACGCGGCGGCGATCACGCGCGCGCCGATGGCCTTGCCGATCTCGATCGCCGCGATGCCCACGCCGCCGGCCGCACCCAGCACGAGCATGGTCTGGCCCGCCTTCAGCTCGCCGCGGTCGATCACCGCATGGTGCGAAGTGCCGTAGGTCAGCGTGAAGGCCGCGGCGGTCTCGAAGTCGATGCCCGGCGGCATCGGCACCACCGAGGCGGCGGGCGCCTTGGCCTGCGTGGCAAATGCGCCATTGCCCAGGTAGGCGATGACCTTGTCGCCCGGCTTGACGTGGGTGACGCCTTCGCCCACAGCATTGACCACGCCGGCCAGCTCGGAGCCGGGGCTGAACGGCAGCGCAGGCTTGGCCTGGTATTTGTTCTGGATGATGAGCACATCCGGGAAGTTGACGGCGGCCGCCTTCACGTCGATGACCACTTCGCCAGCGCCCGGCACCAGGTCAGGCAGGGTTTCCACGGTCAGGGAATCAGGGGGGCCCCAGGCTTTGCACAGTACGGCTTTCATCTTGTCTCCGTTTCGATGTGTATGGCTTCCGCGCCAGTCAAGCTTAAGCGGGCGGGCAGGGCAAGTGTAGCGTACAAATAGCACGGTCGTTCTGTTCCATGCCGAACCCGCGGGGGCGGTTATTTGCGCCCTGCATACCGGCTCGCGGCGTGCGCCCGGACGGGATTCCGGCGCGGCGCACGGGGCGCTTGTGCGGCGCGCGCTCAGGTACAATCGCGCCATGCATATCCTCCTTGCCAACGATGACGGTTATCTCGCGCCGGGATTGGCCGTTCTGCATGCTGCGCTCGCCCCGCTGGGCCGGATTACGGTCATTGCGCCCGAGCAGAACCACAGCGGCGCTTCCAACTCCCTGACGCTGCAGCGCCCGCTGTCGATCTACGAAGCGCGCGAAGGCGTGCAGAAGGGATTCCGCTTCGTCAACGGCACGCCGACCGACTGCGTGCACATCGCGCTGACCGGGCTGCTGGATGAGAAGCCCGACCTGGTGGTGTCCGGCATCAACCAGGGACAGAACATGGGCGAGGACGTGCTGTATTCCGGCACCGTCGCCGCCGCCATCGAAGGCTATCTGCTCGGCATCCCGTCGGTGGCCTTCTCGCAGGTCGACAAGGGCTGGGAGCATCTCGATGCAGCCGCGCGCATCGCGCGCACCGTGGTCGAGCGCATCATCAGCCAGCCGCCCGCCGAGCCCTTCCTGCTCAACGTCAATATCCCGAGCCTGCCGTTCGAACATATCAAGGGCTATCGCGCCACGCGCCTGGGCAAGCGCCATCCTTCCCAGCCGGTGATCACGCAGGTGAATCCGCGCGGCGACACCAACTACTGGATCGGCCCGGCCGGCGATGCGCGCGATGCCAGCGAAGGCACGGACTTCCATGCCACTGCCGCCGGCTATGTCTCGCTGACGCCGTTGCAGCTCGACCTGACCCACCGCGGGCAGCTCGACGCGCTCGACCAGTGGCTGAAATAGGCAGCCGCTCCGCAGTGTCGCGCCCCCGATGAGTTCCACGCCCCGACGCAACAAGTTCCCCCTGCCGCTGGACGCGGTCGTCGAACGCAAGCCCGCACCGGCACGCACCGCTGGCATGCCTGCCGTCGACGCGCGGCGCACGGGGACGGCAGCCGCGCCGCCCCCGAAACCCGCCAAGCCAAGGCTGCCGCGTACAGCCGCGCCTGCGCCGGCGCCCGCACCCGCGAGCGCCGTGGAGCAGCGCGCCTCGGCGGCTACGGCCGGCGGCGGGGGCATGGCTTCCGCGCGTGCGCGTGCCGCGCTGGCGGGCCGACTGCGCGCCGGCGGCATCCGCGACGAGCGCGTGCTGTCGGCCATCGCCACGGTGCCGCGCCACCTGTTCGTCGAGCCGGGGCTGGCCTCGCAGGCGTATGAAGACGCCGCGCTGCCGATCGGCCACCAGCAGACCATTTCCAAACCGTCGGTGGTGGCGCGCATGATCGAACTGCTGCGCGACGGCCTGGCCGCCGACACGCCGCTGGAGCGCGTGCTGGAGATCGGCACCGGCTGCGGCTACCAGGCCGCGGTGCTGAGCCAGGTGGCGCGCGAAGTCTTCTCGATCGAGCGCATCCGGCCGCTGCACGAACAGGCCAAGGCGAACCTGCGCCCGCTGCGCGTACCCAACCTGCGCCTGCACTATGGCGACGGCATGCTCGGGCTGCCGCAGGCGGCCCCGTTCTCGGCCATCATCCTGGCCGCTGCCGGCATGGAGGTGCCACAGGCGCTGCTGGAACAGCTGGAGGTAGGCGGGCGGCTGATCGCCCCGGTGGCCGTGGTGCCGCCGGCGGGCGTGCCCGGCCAGACGGTGACGCAGCAGCTGCTGCTGATCGAGCGGCGCAACCGCCATCGCTTTCACCGAACCGCGCTTGAAGCCGTTTTCTTTGTGCCCTTAAAATCGGGCACCATCTGAGTCGAACTATGCACAACATCGTGAAATCGCAATATTTCGCACGCGCCGGTCAACTTTTTACGGCTTCCGCGCTGACGGCCCTGCTGGCCGCCTGCGCTAATTCGCCGATGCCGGCCCCTGTCGTTGACCGCACCTCCACCTCGGGCGCTGCCGCCGCGTCGATGGAGCCGGCACCGCCTGGATACTATCGGGTCAAGCGAGGCGATACGCTTTATCGAATCGCCCTGGAAAACGGCCAGTCGTACCGTGACGTCGCGACCTGGAACAACCTGTCCAATGTGAACCAGATCGAAGTTGGCCAGTTGTTGCGCATCGTGCCTCCGGGTGCCGACGTCAACGCTGCGCCCGGGGTTTCCACCACGCCGATCGCCCCGGCCACGGTGCAGTCCCAGCCGATCGACCAGGCGCGCCCGGTGGGCACGCCCGCAGCACCGCCTGCCGCCGCAGCGGCGGCGCCGGCAACGCCCGCGGCAGCGGCCGCCACCCCCGCCGCGCCGGCCGCTGACGGCGCGATCAAGCTGGCCTGGCCGGCAGCCGGCCAGATGGTCGGTAAATTCGATGACAAGGGCAATAAAGGCATCGATATTGCGGGCAAGAAGGGCGATGCGGTGCTGGCCGCCGACGATGGCCGAGTGATTCACGTTGGCCCCTTGCGCGGCTACGGGAATCTTGTCATCATCAAACACAACGAGACATTTCTTACTGCGTACGGGCACAACGAAAAGGTGCTCGTGGCAGAGCAATCCGCGGTCCGCAAGGGCCAGAAGATTGCGGAGATGGGCAACAGTGATACCGACCGGGTGAAGCTTCACTTCGAAGTTCGCAAGAACGGAAAACCGGTTGATCCGATGCGGTACCTGCCGCCACAGTGAGGGTTCATGCCACGCCAGAAAACCGTCTCCTCCGGAACAACTGTCAGCAGGGCTCGCCGTCCCAAGCAGCCGGAAGTGAAGGCTGGTGTGGCACATCCCGACGAGCACGCCGACGCGCAAGCGTTCGAGCCCGATCTCGCTGCCGACCTGATTCCCGCGACCGACGAGCCGATCGCCACGTCCACTTCGGTGGGCCTGCGCGAAGCGGACCTGCTCGCCGACGACAACGACCGCCATCTGCGCGATGATGACGATGACGAGTCCGAGGACGAGGAAGACAGCGAAGGCGAGAACGGCAGCGACGGCGCAGCGGCCGAGCACGATGACTTCCGCACGGTGCTGCATACCGAGCTGGCCGCCGACACCGTCCAGCATTACCTGAACCGCATCAGCATCAAGCCGCTGCTGTCCGCGCCGGAGGAACTGCATTTTTCCACGCTGGCCAAGGACGGCGACTTTGCCGCGCGCCAGGTCATGATCGAGCGCAACCTGCGGCTGGTGGTCAGCATCGCCAAGGGTTACCTCAATCGCGGCGTGCCGCTGCTCGACCTGATCGAGGAAGGCAACCTGGGCCTGATGCACGCGATCGAGAAATTCGATCCGTCGCGCGGGTTCCGCTTCTCGACCTATGCGACCTGGTGGATCCGCCAGAGCATCGAGCGCGCCATCATGAACCAGGCCCGCACCGTTCGCCTGCCGGTGCACGTGATCCGTGAACTGAACCAGGTGCTGCGCGCCAAGCGCCATCTGGAGAAGGGCGGCACCGACGGGCGCGATGCCAGCCTGGAAGACATCGCCCACCTGCTGGGCAAGACGCCGGACGAAGTGCAGGACGTCCTGGCACTCAACGAACATACCACCTCGCTCGATACGCCGTTCGACCTCGATCCCGGCTCGAGCCTCCTGGATTTCCTCTCCGACGAGCACAACGCCGCCCCCGACCAGGAGGTGGCGCACCGCGAGCTGGAAGGGCTGATGAAGCTCTGGCTGGCACGCCTGTCGGAAAAGCATCGCTATGTGGTGGAGCGCCGCTTCGGCCTCAACCATATCGAGCCCGCCACGCTGGAAGAGCTCGCCGAGGAGATGGGCCTCACGCGCGAGCGCGTACGCCAGATCCAGCAGGAGGCGCTGGTCAAGCTCAAGCGGCATTTCGCTTCGCAAGGTGTCAGGAAGGACGCCGTTTTATGACCCCTGTGCTGGTATTCGACATCGAGACCATTCCCGATGTCGCCGGCCTGCGCCGTTTGCATGACCACCCCGATGCAATGAGCGACGGCGAAGTCGCCGAACACGCCTTCGCCGCCCGCCGCGAGAAAACCGGCAGCGATTTCCTGCCGCACTACCTTCAGCGTGTCGCCGCGATTTCCTGCGTGCTGCGGCGCACGCACCGCGATGGCTCGGCGGTGTTCCATGTGGGCTCGCTCGGCACCATCGAGGACAACGAAGCCACGCTGATCCAGAAGTTCTACGAACTGATCGCCCGCTACAGCCCGCAACTGGTTTCATGGAACGGTGGCGGATTCGATCTCCCCGTGCTGCATTACCGCGGCCTGGTCAACGGCGTCACCGCGCCGCGCTACTGGGAGATGGGCGAGGGCCGCGACGAAGATAGCCGTGACTTCAAGTGGAACAACTACATCAGCCGCTACCACATGCGGCACCTGGACTTGATGGACCTGCTGGCGATGTACCAGCCGCGCGCCAGCGCGCCGCTGGATGACCTCGCCAAGCTCTGCGGTTTCCCGGGCAAGATGGGGATGGATGGCAGCAAGGTCTGGCATGCTTACCAGGCTGGCCAGCTCGACGAGATCCGCGCCTACTGCGAGACCGACGTCGTCAATACCTACCTGATGTACTGCCGTTTCCAGCTGATGCGCGGCGGCATGTCGCCGCGCGAGTTCGACATGGAGATGGAACTCGTTCAGGAATCGCTGGCGGAACTGCCTGGCGAACAGTGGATGGAATACCTGCAGGCCTTCCGCCTGCAGCGCCTCACGCCCGAAGCCGACGACTTCGAGGACTGATCGCGCCTGCGCCCGCGGACACCCGCCGGCGGGCGCCACGGCCTTAAAGGTCCAGCGATAGCAGGATCGGCTGGTGGTCCGAGTCGGCCGTATCTGCGTTGATCTCGCAACGCCGGATCCGCGCGGCCAGGTTGTCCGTGACGAACATGAAGTCGCAGGCGAACGGTGGCTCGGGCCATTGCTCCTTGTCATGGATGGCGCAGGTCGGCGCGTGCGGCTGGCCGGGATGTGTGAGCAGCCAGGCGTCGCGCCATGGCGTGGTGGCGTCGTCGAACGGCTCCAGCATGCGCCGATAGGCAATGTCGTCGGGTTTGCTGTTGAAATCGCCGCACAGGATGGCTTCGGCGGGGCGCGGTTCCGGCGTGAACGGCCCGGGCCACTTCTCGCTGCGGCCCGGGCGACGCGCGTGGTCGCAGGCCTGGGCATGCCAGTCGCGCAGGGCTTCGGCCTGCGCCGCGCGCTGGAGCGCCGAGTAATACTCAAGGTGCGTGCAGATCACGCGCAGCGACTGCGTGCCGGCTTCGACAGTGACTTCCAGCGCAACGCGCGGCATCGACGCCACTTGCGGGTCCGCCGGCCACGGCAAGGCGTGCCGGAATACCTCGCGTACTGGTAGCCGCGTGGCGATCAGGTTGCCGAATTGCTTGTGTGTGCCGTTGCGGTCGCGCCGGTCCACGCCTGACGCAAAGAGCAGGTGATAGCCTGGCAGCAGGGCGGTCAGTTCGGCAACCTGGTCGATGCCTGGCTCGCCGCGCAGTTCACCGAATCCGCGCGTGACTTCCTGCAGGCAGATCACATCGACATCGGCCATCGCGTGCAGTGTGTCCACCTGCCGCGCCAGGTCCACACGCCCGTCCGCGCCGCGGCCCCATTGGATATTCCAAGAAATCAGTTCCATGCGACGCCTCCATCGTTGACCCGGCCGGTCTGGCATACAATCGCGCTTTCGTAAAACAATACGTCAGGTTTTATCTGGTGTCCCAAGCCGTGTCCTCCCCACAAGAAACGACCGCCGTCGCGCCCGAATCAGCTGCACCGGGTGCCGCTCCCGCCGCAAAAGAGCCCCGTGGCCGTGGCAATGCCAATGGCAATGCTCCGGGCGTCGACCCCGTGGTGTCGATCGACAGCCTCGACATGGAGGCACGCGGCGTCGGCCGCCTGGTGAACGAGGACGGCACGCCTGGCAAGGTGATCTTCGTCGAAGGCGCATTGCCGGGCGAGACCGTCAGTTATCGCAGCTACCGGCGCAAGCCCAGCTTCGAGCAGGCGCACCTCGGCGAAGTCCTGCAAGAATCGGTGATGCGCGTAAAGCCGGGCTGCCAGCATTTCGGTGTCTGCGGCGGGTGCTCGATGCAGCATCTGGATTCGCGCGCGCAGCTTGCGATCAAGCAGCGCGTGCTGGAAGACAACTTGTGGCACCTGTCCAAGGTGAAGCCCGACGTGGTGTTCCGGCCGATCGCCGGTCCGGACTGGGGCTACCGCTACCGCGCGCGCCTGACCGTGCGCCACGTGGTGAAGAAGGGCGGCGTGCTGGTGGGCTTCCATGAGCGCAAGAGCAGCTATGTCGCCGACATGACGCGTTGTGAAATCCTGCCGCCGCATGTCTCGGCGATGCTGGTGCCGCTGCGCGAACTGGTGGCGGGCCTGTCGATCCGCGACCGCATGCCGCAGATCGAGCTGGCCGTCGGGCATGAAGTGACGGCGCTGGTGCTGCGCATCCTCGAGCCGCTGACCGATGCCGACAAGGACCTGCTGCGCGCCTTCGCCGATAAATACAAGGTGCAGTTCTGGCTGCAGCCGAAGGGGCCGGACACGGTCTACCCGTTCTACCCGACCGACGTCGAGCTGGCCTATACGCTGCCGGAATTCGGCATCCGCATGCCGTTCAAGCCGACCGACTTCACGCAGGTGAACCACCAGATCAATCGCGTGCTGATCGGCCGCGCGCTGCGCCTGCTCGATGCGCAGCCGGGCGACCGCCTGCTCGACCTGTTCTGCGGCATCGGCAATTTCACGCTGCCGCTGGCCACGCAGGGCAAGTCGGTGATGGGCATCGAGGGCAGCGAGGCGCTGACCACGCGCGCACTGGCCAATGCGGAATACAACGGGCTGGCCGCCAAAACCGAGTTCGCGTGCCGCAACCTGTTCGAAGTCACTGCCGACGACATCGCCGCGCTGGGCCGCTTCGACCGCTGGCTGGTCGATCCGCCGCGCGAAGGCGCGCTCGCGGTGAGCAAGGCGCTCGGCGAGCTGGCGCAGCAGGGCAGCCACGTGCTGCCGCGGCGCATCGTCTACGTGTCGTGCAGTCCCGCCACGCTGGCGCGCGATGCCGGCCTGCTGGTGCACGAGGCGGGCTACCGCCTGAGCGGCGCCGGCGTGGTCAATATGTTCCCCCACACGTCGCACGTGGAGTCGATTGCGGTATTCGACCGCGACTGACCGCGCCGTGCGCCAAAAGAAAAAGCCGGCCTTGGCCGGCTTTTTTCATGCCGCGGCGTTTGCCGTCATTCCCGGCTGCCGCCGAAGATGCCCAGCAGCGCCAGCAGGTTGGCGAAGACGTTGTACACGTCGAGGTAGATCGCCAGCGTGGCGGTGATGTAGTTGGTCTCGCCGCCGTTCACCACGCGCTGTACATCGAACAGGATGTAAGCCGAGAAGATACCGATCGCGATCACCGACACCGTGATCATCAGCGACGGCAGCTGCAGCCAGATATTGGCAACGCTGGCCAGGATCAGCAGGATCAGGCCGACGAACAGGAACTTGCCCAGGCCGGAAAAATCGCGCTTGCTGACGGTGGCGATGGTCGCCATCGCGCCGAACACTGCCGCCGTGCCGCCAAAGGCGTACATGATCAGCGCCGGTCCGTTGGAAAACGCCAGCGTTGCGCTGATCAGGCGCGACAGCATCAGTCCCATGAAGAACGTGAATGCCAGCAACAGCACCACGCCCATGCTGCTGTTCTTGGTTTTCTCGATGGCGAAGAAGAACCCGAACGCGATGGCCAGGAACAGGATTAGCGACAGGCCGGGGCTGCCCGCCATGAAGCTGAAGCCGGTGGCCACGCCGACCCATGCACCCAGCACGGTGGGGATCATCGAAAGGGCCAGCAGCCAGTAAGTGTTGCGCAAGACCCGGTTGCGAACGACGACGTCAGTGACGGTCGACGCACTGTTGCCGAAACCGTAGGTATTCAGCTTGTTATCCATGGTGACTCCTGTCTCGAAACGGTGAGGCGCCGGGCCTGTCCGAAATAAAGAGAATTTTCGGATCGACCGCGGACGGAACCATCGTCAATGTGGCATCTGGTTGGCCGAATTGCAAGGGCGGGGTAATCCCGCAGGCACCCGCGCCCCTGTTTCGGCCTGTTCCGTGCTGCCTTCGTTTGACGGACGCCGGGGCGCCACGTTCCAGACATGACGAGGATGTAATGTGCAGCCAGTGCTACTTGCGGCCAGGATGTGGCTTTTGACCGGTGACACCCGCGCCAGAGCGGCCCAGACCCTCGAAAGGGTCATCGTCTTCGTGCTAGAATTGCACGTTTAATCCATTTGTAACCCCTTCATTTTTCGGAGTTTTTCATGGCGATCGAACGCACCCTGTCGATTATCAAGCCGGATGCCGTGGCCAAGAACGTCATCGGCCAGATCTACGCCCGTTTCGAGGCCGCCGGCCTGAAGATCGTTGCTGCCAAGATGGTGCACCTGTCGCGCGGTGAAGCCGAGCAGTTCTATGCTGTGCACAAGGAGCGTCCGTTCTTCAAGGATCTGGTCGACTTCATGGTTTCCGGCCCGGTCATGATCCAGGCCCTGGAAGGCGAAAACGCCATCGCCAAGAACCGTGACCTGATGGGCGCCACCGACCCGAAGAAGGCCGAGAAGGGCACCATCCGCGCCGACTTCGCCGACAGCATCGACGCCAACGCCGTGCACGGCTCGGACGCCGCCGAAACCGCTGCCGTGGAAGTTTCCTTCTTCTTCCCGGGCATGAACGTCTACAGCCGCTAATTGGCTGCTGACTGAACTGAAGCCGAGTTTGCCGTCATGAACGATCTCGTCAACCTGCTCGACCTCGACGCGGACGCGCTCACCGCCTATTGCGGCGAGCTCGGCGAGAAGCCGTTCCGTGCGCGGCAACTGCAACGCTGGATCCACCACTACGGTGCCAGCCGTTTCGACGCCATGTCGGATCTCGCCAAGTCGCTGCGCGAAAAGCTCTCGACCCGGGCCGAGATCCGCGCGCCTGCCGCCATCACCGACAACCTGTCGGCCGACGGCACGCGCAAGTGGCTGCTCGACGTCGGTGAGGGCAATGCGGTGGAAACGGTGTACATCCCCGAGGAAACGCGCGGCACGCTGTGCGTCTCCTCGCAGGCGGGCTGCGCGGTCAACTGCCGCTTCTGCTCGACCGGCAAGCAGGGCTTTTCGCGCAACCTGACCACGGGCGAAATCATTGGCCAGCTGTGGATGGCGGAGTTTGCCATGCGCGAGCAGCTGGGCCGAGGCCCCAAGGACGACCGCGTCATCTCCAACGTGGTGATGATGGGCATGGGCGAGCCGCTGCTGAACTACGATGCCGTGGTGCCGGCCATGCGGCTGATGCTGGACGACAACGCCTACGGCCTGTCGCGCCGCCGCGTGACCCTGTCCACTTCCGGCGTGGTGCCGATGATGGACCGGCTGTCCAAGGACCTGCCGGTGGCGCTCGCCGTGTCGCTGCACGCGTCCAACGACGCCTTGCGCGACGTGCTGGTGCCGCTGAACAAGAAATACCCGCTGGCCGAACTGATGGCGGCATGCCGCCGCTACCTGGAATTCGCGCCGCGCGATTTCATTACTTTCGAATACTGCATGCTGGACGGCGTCAACGATGGCGTCGAGCATGCGCGGGAACTGCTGAAGCTTGTCGCCGACGTGCCGTGCAAGTTCAACCTGATCCCGTTCAACCCGTTCCCCGAATCGGGCCTGAAGCGTTCCAACAACGAGCAGATCCGGCGCTTCGCGCAGGTGCTGATGGACGCGGGCATCGTGACCACCATCCGCAAGACGCGCGGCGACGATATCGACGCCGCCTGCGGACAGCTGGCCGGGGAAGTGAAGGACCGTACCCGCCTGGCCGAGCGCGGCAAGTTCGGCAAGATCACGCCACTGGTGCCGGTCAACAGCGCCGGCCAGCCTCGGGAGGCTCGCCCTGCATGATCCGTCTGATCGCTGCGGCCCTGTTCGGGCTGCTGATGTTGTCCGGCTGCCAGCTGCCGCACTCGCCGGCTCAGGATCTCCAGACCGCTTCCGACCAGACCGATGCAAGGCGCCGCGCCGGCATCCGGCTGCAGCTGGCCACCAACTATCTCGAAGCCGGCCAGAATGCGGTCGCGCTTGACGAGATCAAGCAGGCGATCGCCATCGATCCGTCGCTCGCGGATGCCTACCATGTGCGCGCGCTGATCTACATGAATATGAACGAGCAGGCGCTGGCCGACGACAGCTTCCGCACCGCGGTATCGATGCGCGGCAACGACGGCGACCTGCTCAACAACTATGGCTGGTTCCTGTGCCAGTCGGGCCGCTATGGCGAGGCCGTGCCGATGCTGCAGCGCGCCGTGTCGGCGCCGTCGGCCGGTGGTCCGGTGAAACCGCTGATCAGCCTGGGTGCGTGCGAGCTGCGTCGCGGCAACAGCGCCGAGGCGGAAAAGAATCTGAAGGCCGCACTAGGCTACGACCGCAACAATCCGGTGGCAAACACCAATCTGGCGCTGGTCTACTACCGGCGCGGCGATTTCGCGCAGGCCCGGCAGTATGCCCAGCGCGTCAACAGCAGCCAATTTGCCAGTGCGCAATCCCTCTGGCTGGGAGCGCGCATTGCACACCGCCAGGGCGATGGCCGCACGCAGGATGCGCTGGTCGCGCAGCTGCGCAGCCGCTTCCCCGATTCGCGTGAGTTGACCGCATACGAACAAGGAGCATGGGATGAGTGAGCACGACCGCGCCGCAGGCCAGGCCGTACCGACGCAATACGTCGGCGGTGGCGCGCACGAAGGAGAACGCGAAGCCGCAGCGCGCGAGATTGGCGCGGCACTGGCGCGCGAGCGCGAAGCGCAGCGGCTGTCGGTGGAAGATGTCAGCGCACGCCTGAAAGTGGCGGCGCCAAAGCTGCGCGCGATCGAAGCCGGCGACCTGCAGTCGCTGCCCGACGTCACTTTCGCCAAGGGCGTGATGCGGGCCTACGCGCGCATGCTGCATGTCGATATCGACGCGCTGCTGGCGCGCTTCCAGCCTCCGGTGGCACCGGTCAACGAAATCGCGCGCCAGCGCGAGGGCAGCCTCAATGCGGCGTTCGACGACCGCAAGCGCTTCCGCAGCGGCGGAGCTGGCGGCCGCTGGGTCTGGCTGGCGCTGGTGGCGGTGGTGCTGGCCGCCGGTGGCTGGTTCGGCCTGGACCATATCCGCCAGTGGATCGAGACCCGCAGCAGCGCGACCGAGACTGCCGTGACGGAAGAACATGCCGCCGCGCAACCGACCGAGCCCGGCACGGTGACCGCAGCGCTGCCGCCGGTAATGGCCGCCGCCGACTCGCCGGCGCCCTCGGCCGAAACCACGCCGGTCAGCGCCGCGGTCGCGACTGCCGCGCCGGCATCGGCCGTGGCTGCCGTGCCAGTTGTTGCGCCCATTGTTGCGCCGGCCGCAGCAACGCCCGCGCCGGTGCCCGCAGCGCCTGCGGGCGCCGGCGAACTGCAGATCCGCTTCGCCGCCGACACCTGGTATGAAGTCCGCGACAGCAGCGGCAAGATCGTGCTGGGCGGCACGGCCAAGGCCGGCCAGGCCGTGGCCGGCGGCGGCAAGGCCCCGTACAAGGTGGTGATCGGCAACGTCAAGGGTGTCGAGTCGATGACGCGCAACGGCGAGCCGGTCGACCTGAAGGCAGCCAACCGCAACAACGTGGCGCGCCTGACGCTGCCCTGATCCGGGCCGGCGAAAGGTGCGGCGCAGTGCGTCTTTGCAAGGTGGTAATGCTATGAACCAACAGCTCTGTCTCCCGGTCCTGCCCGGCTCGCTGCCGCGCCGCCAGACGCGCCAGGCGCGCGTCGTGTGGGGCGATAACGTGGTGACCATCGGCGGCGATGCGCCGGTGCGCGTGCAGTCGATGACCAACACGGACACGGTCGACGCCATCGGCACGGCGATCCAGGTGAAGGACCTGGCGCGCGCGGGTTCGGAAATCGTGCGCATCACGGTGAACACGCCCGAGGCCGCCGCCGCGGTGCCGTCGATCCGTGAGCAGCTCGACCGCATGGGCGTCGACGTGCCGCTGGTGGGCGACTTCCACTACAACGGCCACAAGCTGCTGCAGGACTATCCGGCCTGCGCCGAGGCGCTGTCCAAGTACCGCATCAACCCGGGCAACGTGGGGCAGGGCGCCAAGCGCGACACGCAGTTCGCGCAGATGATCGAGATGGCGTGCCGCTACAACAAGCCGGTGCGCATTGGCGTGAACTGGGGCAGCCTGGACCAGGACCTGCTGGCGCGCATCATGGACGAGAACGCGTCGCGCGCCGAGCCTTGGCCGGCGCAGAGCGTGATGATCGAGGCGCTGATCACCTCGGCGATCGATTCGGCGAAAAAGGCTGAAGAGATCGGCCTGCCGGGCAGCCAGATCATCCTGTCGTGCAAGGTATCGCAGGTGCAGGAGCTGATCGCGGTCTACCGCGAACTGGCGCGCCGCTGCGACTATGCGCTGCACCTGGGCCTGACCGAGGCCGGCATGGGCAGCAAGGGCATCGTCGCCTCCACGGCGGCGCTGTCGGTGCTGCTGCAGGAAGGCATCGGCGACACGGTCCGCATCTCGCTGACGCCGGAACCCGGCGCGCCGCGCGAGAAGGAAGTGTATGTGGGGCAGGAAATCCTGCAGACCATGGGCCTGCGCAACTTCACCCCGATGGTGATTGCATGCCCGGGATGTGGCCGCACCACCAGCACGGTGTTCCAGGAGCTCGCGGCAAGCATCCAGACGTACCTGCGCGAGCAGATGCCGCATTGGAAAACCGCCTATCCGGGCGTCGAGGAAATGGATGTGGCCGTGATGGGCTGCATCGTCAACGGCCCGGGCGAGAGCAAGCACGCCAATATCGGCATTTCGCTGCCGGGCTCGGGCGAGTCGCCCGCGGCGCCGGTGTTCGTCGACGGCGTCAAGGTAAAGACGCTGCGCGGCGAGCGCATTGCCGAGGAATTTCAGGCGATCGTCGACGAGTACGTTCGCACGCATTACGGCCCGGGTGCTGCACGGGCCGATAAAGAAGTGGCAGCCTGAGCCGCACCGGCCAGGCCCCAGAAGCTGACAAGAACAGAATGACGCAATCCGACAACGCAGCCGCCGCCGGCGCTGCCAAGACTGAACCGAAGGCTGAACTGAAAGCCGAGCAGAAGGTGAAGCCCGCCAAGGCGCTGCAGGGCGTGAAGGGCATGAACGACATGCTTCCGGCCGACGCGCCGCTGTGGGAGCATTTCGAGAATGCCGCCCGCGCCATGTTGCGCGCCTACGGCTACCAGCAGCTGCGCACGCCGATCGTCGAGCACACGCAGCTGTTCGTGCGCGGCATCGGCGAGGTGACCGACATCGTCGAGAAGGAGATGTACTCCTTCACCGATGCGCTCAACGGCGAGCAGCTGACGTTGCGTCCCGAAGGGACCGCCGCCGCCGTGCGCGCGACCATCGAGCACAACCTTCTGTACGACGGCCCCAAGCGCCTGTGGTACACCGGCCCGATGTTCCGCCACGAGCGCCCGCAGCGCGGCCGCTATCGCCAGTTCCACCAGCTGGGCGCCGAGGCGCTGGGCTTTGCCGGTCCGGACGTCGACGCCGAGATCATCCTGATGTGCCAGCGCCTGTGGGACGACCTGGGCCTGGTCGGCGTGCGCCTGGAGATCAATTCGCTGGGGCAGGCCAATGAGCGTGCCGCCCACCGCGAGGAGCTGATCAAGTACCTGGAGGGCTTCCAGGACATCCTGGACGATGACAGCAAGCGCCGCCTGTACACCAACCCGCTGCGCGTGCTGGATACCAAGAATCCGGCGCTGCAGGAAATGGCCGCCAATGCGCCCAAGCTGATCGACTTCCTGGGCGAAGAGTCGCTGGCTCACTTCGAGGGCGTGCAGCGCCTGCTCAAGGCCAACAACATCCCCTTCAAGATCAATCCGCGCCTGGTGCGCGGGCTGGACTACTACAACCTGACGGTGTTCGAGTGGATCACCGACAAGCTCGGCGCGCAGGGCACCATCGCCGGCGGCGGCCGCTATGACCCGCTGATCGCGCAGATGGGCGGCAAGCCGGCACCGGCTTGCGGCTGGGCCATGGGCGTCGAGCGCATCATCGAGCTGATCCGCGAAGAGGGCGTGGTGCCCGACGCCGCGGGTTGCGATGTCTACCTCGTGCACCAGGGCGAAGCCGCCGCGCAGCAGGCGATGGTCGCGGCCGAGCGGCTGCGCGACGCCGGCCTGGACGTGGTGCTCCACGCCAGCCCCGACGGCAAGGGCGGCAGCTTTAAGTCGCAGATGAAGCGCGCCGACGCAAGCGGCGCGGCCTATGCCGTTATCATTGGCGACGACGAAGTGGCCGCTGGCGTGGTCCAGGTCAAGGAACTTCGCCAGCGCGATCAGGCCGAAGGCGGTGGGCAACAGGCCACCGTGCAGGCCGAGGGCCTGGTCGACTACCTGATCGACGCCATGGTCGGCGCCAGCGAATAAGCGCGCCCGCCGCACCGTCATCCAAGACGCCCGTATCCAACCAACGCAGGTGATTGCCTCGACATGGCTTACGATCTAGAAGAACAGGAACAGCTTGAGAATCTGAAGGCCTGGTGGCGCCAGTACGGCAATGCGCTGACCTGGGTGGTCATCGCCGCGCTGCTGGCGTTTGCCGGCTGGAACGGCTGGAAGTACTGGGAGCGCAAGCAGGCCGGCGAGGCCGCGGTGCTGTACGAGCAGGTGCTCAAGGCCGCCGAGGCACGCGATGTCGAACGCATCAAGCGTGCGGCAACCGACCTCGAGGACAAGTACGGGCGTACCGCCTATGGCCAGATGAGCGCACTGGTCGCCGGCCGCGTGTTGTATGACGCGGGCGACCTGGCCGCGGCCAAGACCCAGCTGCAGTGGGCCATCGACCACGGCGACGAAGAATACGCGCATCTGGCGCGGGTGCGCCTGGCCGGCGTGCTGCTCGACGAAAAGGCTTATGACAAAGGCCTGGCGTTGCTGAAGGACGAACCGCCGGCAGCGTTCATGTCGCTGTATGCCGACCGCCGCGGCGACCTGCTCGCCGCGCAGGACAAGCGCGACGACGCGCGCGCCGCCTATCGCAAGGCGCTGGACAAGCTGGGCGAGGCCGAGCCGGCCACGCGCCAGATCATCCAGTTCAAGCTCGATGCGCTGGGCGCGGCCTGATGCGGCCGCGCGCGCTTTATAGCATCACGCAAAACCAGGACCGTAACCTTATGACGTCAGTGCTTTCCCGTGCCGTACACCGCCAGCGCGCCCGCGCCGTGACCCGTGCGCTGGTGGCGGCTGCCTGCCTGGCCGCGCTGGGCGGCTGCTCGCTGTTCAGCAAGGAAAACAAGCACCCGCCCGCCGAACTCAAGCCGGTCTCGGCCACGCTGACCGTGCGCCAGGCGTGGAAGGCCGATGTGGGCAAGAGCGGCCCGTATTCGATGCAGCCCGCCGCGGCGGGCAACAATGTCTATGTGTCGTCCAACAACGGCAACGTGATGGCGCTGGAAGGCGCCTCCGGGCGCGTGCTGTGGAAGGCCAAGACCGACCTGGACCTGACCTCCGGCCCGGGCAGCGATGGCTCGGTGACCGCGGTCGCCGGCGAGAAGGGCGCGATCTACGCCTTCGACGCCAGCGGCAAGCAGATCTGGAAGAAGCAGGTCAACGGCGAGGTGCTGTCCGCGCCGCTGGTCGGCAACGGCCTGGTGGTGGTGCGCACCACCGACACGCGCGTGTTCGGCCTCGACGCCGGGACCGGCGAGCGCCGCTGGATCTACCAGCGCTCGCAGACGCCGCTGAACCTGCGTGCCGCGATGGGGATGGTGTTTGCCGGTGACGGCATCGTGATGGGCTTTCCCGGCGGCAAGCTGGGCGTGCTGACGCCGGGCAACGGCGTGCTGCGTTGGGAAAGCACGATCTCCTATCCCAAGGGCGTATCCGAGATCGAGCGCCTGAACGATGTCACCGGCCAGCCGATGATCAGCGGCCGCCAGGTCTGCGCCACCACCTTCCAGGGACGCGTGGCCTGCCTTGAGCTGGCCAGCGGCCAGCCACAGTGGGGCAAGGATTTCTCGTCGCCGAGCGGCCCCGCGCAGGATGACAATGCCATCTATGCCAGCGACGAGCAGTCGGTGGTGCATGCCTTCGACCGCCAGAACGGCACCGAGCGCTGGAAGAACGACCAGATGCGCAACCGCCGCCTGGGTGCGCCGCTGGCACTGGGCCGCTCGGTGGTGATGGGCGACTTCGAAGGCTATGTCCACTTCCTGTCGCGCGAGGACGGCCAGGTCGTCGCCCGCATGAAGACCGATGGCAGCGCCATCACCGCCGCGCCGGTGGTGGCGGGGCAGACGCTGGTGATCCAGACCCGCGACGGCGACGTCTTCGGGTTCCAGCCGGGCTGACCAGCAAGCAGTGCGCGCTGCCGTACACCTGTCGGTACGGTGCGCGCCGAATCCGGTAGCATGATCCCTGGTCGTGCGGCAAATTGCGCAGCGGGTTGCTGACCGGCGCCGCGCCCCGACAGGACAAGCGGCAAGGGCGCCCACGGGTGCGCGTGCCGTTGGATCCATTGACTCCGGAGTAACCGGGGGGGCGGCAGGTGCCGGCCCCCGTTTCCGTTTATTGCATGAAACCAGTTATCGCACTTGTCGGCCGTCCCAATGTGGGGAAGTCGACGCTATTCAACCGCATGACCCGCTCGCGCGACGCCCTCGTCGCCGACCTGCCGGGCCTGACGCGCGACCGCCACTATGGCGAGGGCCGCGTCGGCGAGCGTCCGTTCATCGCCATCGACACCGGCGGCTTCGAGCCGGTGGTCAAGGAAGGCATCGTCGCCGAGATGGCCAAGCAGACCAAGCAGGCGGTGGTCGAGGCCGACGTGGTGATCTTTATCGTCGACGGCCGCCTCGGCCTGGCGCCGCAGGACCGCGCCATTGCCGACTACCTGCGCAAGACCGGCCGGCGCATCATGCTGGCGGTGAACAAGGCCGAGGGCATGAAGTACACCTCGGTTGCCGCGGATTTCTACGAGCTCGGCATGGGCGATCCGTACGCGATCTCCGCTGCCCACGGCGACGGCGTGCGCGAGCTGGTCGACGAAGCGATCGAGCTGGCGGTGCAGGAGCGCCCGGAACTGGCCGCCGAAGAGCCCGTGGACGGCAAGGGCGTCAAGATCGCCATCGTCGGGCGCCCCAATGTGGGGAAGTCCACGCTGGTCAATACGCTGATCGGCGAGGAGCGCGTGATCGCGTTCGACATGCCAGGCACGACCCGCGACGCCATCTACGTGGAATTCGAACGCGGCGGCAAGCCTTATACGCTGATCGACACGGCGGGCCTGCGCCGGCGCGGCAAGGTGTTCGAGGCGATTGAAAAATTTTCAGTGGTCAAGACGCTGCAATCGATCGCCGATGCCAACGTCGTGATCCTGCTGCTGGATGCGCAACAGGACATCTCCGACCAGGACGCGCATATCGCGGGCTTTATCGTTGAATCCGGCCGCGCGCTGGTGGTCGGCGTCAATAAATGGGACGGGCTGGACGGCCATACCCGCGACCGCATCAAGCACGACCTCGAGCGCAAGCTGCAATTCCTGAATTTCGCGAATTTCCACTTTGTGTCGGCGCGCGAGCGCACCGGCATCGGCGCGCTGATGCGTTCCGTCGACGACGCCTATGCCGCGGCCATGGTCAAGCTGCCGACGCCGCAGCTGACGCGCGTGCTGCAGGAAGCGGTCGAATTCCAGCAGCCCAAGCGCGTCGGCGCATCGCGTCCCAAGCTGCGCTATGCGCACCAGGGGGGCTCGAATCCGCCGATCATCGTGATCCATGGCAACGCGCTGTCAGGGGTTGCAGAGACCTATCGGCGGTATCTGGAAAACCGTTTCCGTGCGGCCTTCAAGCTCAAGGGCACCCCCCTGCGCATCGAATTCCGTACGAACAAAAATCCGTACGCGGACTCGAAGGATTGAGTCCGGAATCGGATCCTTGGCGGGGCCAGTTTTCGTTTGCGTTCGTTTGGAACTGCGGCTAAATTCACGGTAGCAGGGGGTTCCCTGTGCATTGACGCCGACTTGGTACCGTTTTTGATCTTTTTTCTGGCGCGTTTTTGCGCCGCTTGACTTGAACCGGGGAGTTCCATCCCCATCATTCACCACTAAACCTATAAATTTGGAGTGTGCCATGAGCAACAAAGGGCAACTGCTACAAGACCCGTTCCTGAACGCGCTGCGCAAAGAGCACGTGCCGGTGTCCATCTACCTCGTCAATGGCATCAAGCTGCAAGGCAATATCGAATCGTTCGATCAGTACGTCGTGCTGCTGCGTAACACTGTGACGCAGATGGTTTACAAGCATGCGATTTCCACCGTCGTTCCGGCGCGCGCGGTCAATTTCCGCGTGGATGATTCCTCCGAGAACTGATCTGCCTCACGGCCGCGGCAACCCGCGGTCGCGGACCCAAGGCATCGGCCTGGCGCCCTTCAGGGTTGCACCGGTGCCCGGTACCGGTGCGCCAGCGCGGCCGGTGCCTGCCGGACCGGCCGCGCATCTCGCCGCCGTGGCTTCCCGCCCGGTGCGGGCAGCCATCCCGGCCGGGGACAGGGCAGGGCGGGACTTCCGCCGGCCATCCCTGGAAACCATCGGAAAGCGTTCCGCTATTCCTTGCTATTCCTCTCGCTACCGCTAATTCCCAGCGCATTCGCGCCATCCCTTGGATCCCAGAGCTACTTCCAACACTGCCCCGTCGCGCGCCATCCTCGTCGGCGTCGATTTCGGCAAGCATGATTTCGAGGAAAGCCTCAGCGAGCTCGCCTTGCTGACCTCCACCGCCGGCTCGCTGCCGGTGCATACGCTGACGGGCCGCCGCTCGCGGCCGGATCCGGCGCTGTTTATCGGCTCGGGCAAGGCCGAGGAACTGAAGGAAGCCGCCGACGCGCTCGATGCCGACGTGGTCGTGTTCAACCACGCACTCAGCCCGGCGCAGCAGCGTAACCTCGAGCGCTTCCTGAACCGCCACGTGATCGACCGTACCGGCCTGATCCTGGACATCTTCGGGCAGCGCGCGCAGAGCCACGTCGGCAAGGTGCAGGTCGAGCTGGCGCAGGTGACGTACCGCGCCTCGCGGCTGGTGCGCGCGTGGAGCCACCTGGAGCGGCAGAAGGGCGGTATCGGCATGCGCGGCGGCCCCGGCGAGCGCCAGCTCGAGCTGGACCGGCGCATGCTGGACGACCGTGCCAAGCGGCTCAGGGCGGACCTCTCGCGGCTGCAGCGCCAGCACAGCACGCAGCGGCGCGCACGCGCGCGCAACGATACGCTCAGCATTTCGCTGGTGGGCTATACCAATGCCGGCAAGTCGACGCTGTTCAACGCGCTGACCAAGGCGCGCGCCTATGCCGCCGACCAGCTGTTCGCCACGCTCGATACCACCTCGCGGCGGCTGTTCCTGGACGGGCTGGGCAACGTGGTGCTGAGCGACACGGTCGGATTTATCCGCGACCTGCCCACGCAGCTGGTGGCGGCGTTCCGTGCCACGCTCGAGGAAACGGTCCATGCCGACCTGCTGCTCCATGTGGTCGATGCATCCAGTCCGGTGCGCCATGAGCAGATCGAACAGGTCAACCGCGTGCTGGCCGAGATCGACGCGTCCGACATCCCGCAGATCGTGGTGATGAACAAGATCGATGCGGCGCCCGAGTTGCTGGACCAGGGCCCGCGCACCGAGCGCGATGAAGACGGCATTCCCACCCGGGTGTTCCTGAGCGCGCGCGAAGGGATCGGCCTGGATGCGCTGCGCGAAGCGGTGGTCGAGGTGGCCCAGTGGCTGGCCAGCCGCCCGCCGGAGCCAGCGCCCTACGACCAGAGGCTGGGCGACGCCCATCTGTATGAGGGCAACGGCGACAGCGGCGATCTGGCAGGCGATGGCGCCGACGACGACCAGCTGGGGGCCAGGCCCTGAGCCGGGCCAGCGCGGAGTCTTGCGCGGCTCAGGTGCCGCAGTGGTGCCGCAGCGGCGCATCTGCGGCCCGATTCGGAGCGCCTTTCCACGGATTGGTCGCGATTTGGGTAAATGTGGCGCAGATGACTGCTAGAATCCCCCTGTTACAAACTTCCCCGGACCCGTGCACTTCATGCCCCAGTTTCCACGGAATGCTGATTCGAGCCTGACACCAGGCAGCCGCTTCGCGCCACGCGCGGGCTGGCAGCGCCTGCGCGCCATCTTCTCGCTGAACGATCCGCGCTGGGGTCGCAATGGTGACGACGACGACAAGAAGGACGGCCGCGACGACAACCGCCAGCAGAACCAGCGCCCGCAGCAGGATGGCGGCCCGCCGGATCTGGACGAACTGTGGCGCGACTTCAACCGCCGCCTGAACGGCCTGCTCGGCCGCAAGGAAAACGGCGGTGGCGGCAACCAGGGATTCGGCGGCCCGCGCACCCCGGGCAAGGGCTCGGGCGTGGGCGTCGGCGTGATCGTGGCCGCGGTGGTCGGCATCTGGCTGGCCAGCGGCTTCTTCATGGTGCAGGAAGGCCAGACCGCCGTGATCCTGCAGTTCGGCAAGTTCAAGTATTCGGCCGGTCCCGGCATCAACTGGCGGCTGCCCTGGCCGATCCAGTCGGCCGAGGTTGTCAACCTGTCGGCGGTGCGCTCGGTCGAAGTGGGCCGTTCCACCTCGATCAAGGACAGCAACCTGAAAGACTCGTCGATGCTGACGCAGGACGAGAACATCATCGACGTGCGCTTCACCGTGCAGTACGTCATCCAGGACGCGACCGAGTTCCTGTTCTTCAACAAGACCGACCGCGGCGGCGACGAGGAGCTGGTGACCCAGGCCGCCGAGACCTCGGTGCGCGAGATCGTCGGCCGCAACAAGATGGATGCGGTGCTGTACGAGAACCGCGAGCAGATCGCGCAGGGGCTGGCCAAGTCGATCCAGGCCATCCTGTCGGCCTACAAGACTGGCATCCGCGTGCTGTCGGTCAACGTGCAGAGCGTGCAGCCGCCCGAGCAGGTGCAGGCCGCGTTCGATGACGTCAACAAGGCCAGCCAGGACCGCGAGCGCGCGATCAGCGAAGGCCAGGCCTATGCCAATGACATCATCCCCCGCGCCAAGGGTACCGCGGCGCGCCTGATGGAAGAGGCCGAAGCCTACCGCTCGCGCGTGGTGGCGCAGGCCGAGGGCGATGCCTCGCGCTTCCGCTCGGTGCAGGCCGAATACGCCAAGGCGCCGCAGGTGACGCGCGACCGGATCTATCTCGAAACCATGCAGCAGATCTACACCAATTCGACCAAGGTGCTGGTGGACGCGCGCCAGGGCAACAATCTTCTTTACCTGCCGCTGGACAAGCTGATGGCGCAAGCTGGCGACGGCCGAGCGGCCACCCCTGGCCAGCCGGGAGCCGGCACGCCGGCGCCGGCTCCCGAGACTTCGCCGGATACCCGGTCGCGCGAATCGCTGCGCAACCGTGACCGCGACTCGCGCTGAGGAGACCCGTCATGAACCGACTGATTTCCTTCGCGATCGGCTTTTTCATCCTGCTGGCCGTGCTGTCGTCGATGCTGTTCGTGGTCGACCAGCGCCAGTACGCCGTGGTGTTCGCCTTCGGCGAGATCAAGCAGGTGGTGCGCGAGCCCGGCCTGCATTTCAAGCTGCCGCCGCCGTTCCAGAACGTGGTCTTCATGGACCGCCGCCTGCAGACCATCGACGTGGCCGCCAACGAGCGCTTCCTGACCGCCGAGAAGAAGAGCATGGTGGTGGACTGGTTCGTCAAGTGGCGCATCACCGATCCGCGCAAGTTCTTCGTCGCCTTCGGCGGCAACCTGCGCGGCGCCCAGGACCGCATGACCCAGCGTATCGATGCCGTGGCGCGCGAGGAGTTCGGCAGGCGCACCGTGGCCGACGTGGTCGCGGGCGAGCGCGAGCAGGTGATGCAGGCCATCCGCAGCGGCATGGTCGAATACGCCAAGTCGGTGGGTGTCGAGATCCTGGACGTGCGCCTGAAGCGCGTCGACCTGCTGCCGGCGATCAGCGAATCGGTGTACCGCCGCATGGAGGCCGAGCGCAAGCGCGTGGCCAACGAGCTGCGCTCCACCGGCGCCGCCGAGGGCGAAAAGATCCGCGCCGACGCCGACCGCCAGCGCGAAGTGGTGCTGGCCGAGGCCTATCGCGATGCCCAGGTGATCAAGGGCAACGGCGATGCCAAGGCGTCGCAGATCTACGGCGATGCCTTTGGCCGCGACCCGCAGTTCGCGCAGTTCTGGCGCAGCATGGAAGCGTATCGCAACACCTTCCGCGACAAGCGCGACGTGCTGGTGCTGGAGCCCAATTCCGAGTTCTTCCGCTATATGCGTTCCAGCGGGGGCGCCGCGGCGGCCGCGTCCGGCGGGTCCGGAGGCAAGCGCTAGAACGTCCGCTTGTCCGTGTGGCGAATTGACAAAACCCCGGCTTGCCGG
>NZ_JADGMP010000045.1:0-141323 GCF_015549295.1 Cupriavidus sp. IK-TO18 | reverse complement strand
ACCTTGTTTACAACCCCTGCAAAGAAAAATGCCGTTCAGACTTAACTGAACGGCATTAGGCGATCGCCGGCCTTTTTTCATGGTTTTGGGTATCCTGTAGCCGATCCCGCCGCAAGAGGGGACGGAAAGGCACTTGGTTGTACGCGCCGCAATTGCCACAGTACAATGGGCCGCGGCAATTCCACACGATCCGGGCTTGTCGGTGCTCTCCCGCACAGGGCGGGACCGCCACCCTCCCAACAGGCTATAGCGCATCCCTATGAGCATTCGCTGCACATCCCGATACCGGTAGCCTTCCCCGCGATTCCCTCGCCCCTCCTGCTGTACCCGGCCGTTCCGCCCAGGCAGTATGGCCCGCAGCGTTTCTCGGATTTCCCTGGCGCAATACCGTGTATTCCAAAACGCAAATCGATCCGGTAGTTAGTTTCCGCAACTCGCAGGGCGAGCAGGTGCGGGGCACGATCATCAATCTCCAGAGAAAGTCTCTGGTGATGGAAATCTACAATCCGTATTCGATCGTGCAGGTCAGCGAGGTGCTGAGCGAGCTCAGTGTCCGCATGGGCGCCAAGAATGCCTACCTGGGCAAGGCCGTGGTGATGAGCCTGGTGAATACCGGCCTGACCGCGGTGGTATCGCTGACGCTGATCGACGAGTGGCGCGAGCTGACCGACCTGAACAACGAGCCCAAGTCGGTGGCACGCGAAGCCGAGCTGTTCGTGCAGGACTGGGATACGCGCTTCAATATCCGGCGCGACTACCAGATCGTGGTCAATGAGATGCGCGCCTTCCTGTCCGAAGTATCGCGCTGGGTCGAGCAGGTCGACCTGACCGAATCGCTGCCGAAGAAGGACGGCAAGCTGCGCGAGGACGTGTTCTACGAGCTGGCCACGCCGATCATGGTCAAGACCAAGACCTACCTTGACTGGCTCGAGGGCGAGGCCGAGCGCGTGGACCCGGAAATCGCGCCGGTGCACCGCACCTATGCCCAGTCGGCGCTGCACCCGCTGCTGCTGCGCGCGCCGTTCGTGTACCGGACCTTCACCAAGCCGCTCGGCTACGCGGGCGACTACGAGATGGTCAACCAGATCCTGAGCGATCCGCAGCAGGGCCCGACCACTTACTTCCAGATCGTCAACACCGCTTTCCTGAAGGCGGCGGTGGCGACCGCGCACCGCAACCGCATCGACCTGCTGGTGGATTTCCTGACGCGCCAGGCCGAGCGCGCGCGCGCCGCCGGCCGCCCGTTCCGCGTGCTCAACGTGGGTTGCGGGCCAGCCTTCGAGATCCAGCGCTTCGTGCGGGAGTATCCCAATCCCGAGCTGCTGTCGTTCCAGCTGGTCGACTTCAGTGAAGAAACGCTGGAATACACGCGCAGTTCGATCGAGCGGGCGGCCTCTGGCGCCGGGCGCAAGGTGTCGGTGGAGATGGTGCATCAGTCGGTGCACGATCTGCTCAAGCGCCGCATCTCGCCTGACGATATCAGTGCCCGGGAGTTCGACGCGGTCTACTGCGCGGGGCTGTTCGATTACCTGTCGGACAAGGTCTGCACGCGGCTGCTGGCGTATTTCGCCTCGCGTTCGCGTGCGGCCGGCCAGGTGCTGGTCACCAACGTGCATGCCAACAATCCAGAGAAATTCGGCATGGAGCACCTGCTGGAGTGGTACCTGATCTACCGCGACGACGCCGGCATGGCGCAGCTGCTGCCGGAGAATTCGCACTCGCACCGCATCTACGTCGACGCCACCGGCGTCAACGTCTTTGCCGAAGCCACCATTGAATGAGGCTGTCCGCGCGGACCACCCCATGAGCACCAACCAACTCTACGCCGGTTACCAGTCCGAACTGGCCGACTTCCGCCTGGCGTTCAGCCGCGGCGGCGCCTATACCGCGATCGTGCTGGTCCTGCTCGGCGTCGGGCTTGACTACGGCCAGTATCCGCAGCAACAGCTGGCGTTCGCAGTGGCGCGCGTGGTGGTGTCGCTGCTGATCGCGGGCGTGGTGGTGATGCTGTACAGCGCGATCGGGCGCCGGTTTGCGCCGTGGCTGACGCTGACCTGGCTGCTGCTGCCGCAGATCATGATCGCGTGGATGATCTCGCAGACCGAAGGCGTGCAGTCGCCTTACTACGTCGGCCTGAACCTGGCGATCTTCGCCTCGGGCATCGCGCTGCCGTTCGGGCTGTGGCAGAACCTGGTCTTCGGTCTGCTTTCCTACCTGCTGTACGTGCTGGCGTGCCTGTTCCACGCAGGGGGCATCGAGCCGATGGGGACGTTTATCGTCAACTCGCTGTTCCTGCTATTCGCGGCCGCCGCCAGCGGCGTCTATACCTTCTTCAACGAGCGCGCGCGTTTCATGCTGTTCCGGCTGAAGGCGGAGGTGGCCGAGACCAACGCCGAGCTGGAAGTCATCAACCGCAAGCTGGTCGACATCAAGGGCCAGATGCTGCAGCAGGAAAAGATGGCCGCGATCGGTACGCTGGCGGCCGGGCTGCTGCACGAGGTCAACAACCCGGTCAACTTCTGCCTGATGGCGATCGAGGTGGCGATGGAAGAGCCGCAGGCCAAGGAGAGCGAGTCGCTGACCGAATGCCTGGTCGATGCCAAGCAGGGCATGCAGCGCATCCAGCATATCGTGTCCGACCTGAAGACCTTCGCCTACCGCAAGCCGGGTGCGGAGGTGGAGGGCACGCCGTTCCTGTTCGAGAAGGCGCTGGATTCCTCGATCCGCCTGACCGCGCACGAGCTGCGCGGCGTCAAGGTGACGCGCGAGCTGCCGGCCGACACGCTGGTGCTGGGCGACGAGGCCGCGGTCATCGGCGTGCTGATCAACCTGTTCTCCAACGCCGCGCTGGCCATGCGCAAGGCCGGCACGGCCGCGCCGGCGATCCATACCACGGTGCGCTGGGCCGACGGCCGGCTCCACGTCACGGTGCGCGACAATGGCCCCGGCATCGCCGAGGAAAACCTGGCGCGCGTGTTCGAGCCCTTCTTCACCACGCGCGACGTGGGGCAGGGCCTGGGGCTGGGGCTGTCGATCAGCTACGCGGTGATCGAGCGCCATGGCGGCCAGCTCTTCGCCGAGAGCGAGCTGGGGCAGTGGGCCGCGTTCAGCTTCGACCTGCCGCGCGCGGAGTAAGCCGTCATGAGTACCATGACCGAGGTGCAGCAAGCGCGGCCGACCCTGCTTTACGTCGACGACGAAGACATGGCGCGCAAGTATTTCGCGCGCGCGGTGGGCTCGGAGTATGAGGTACTCCTGGCCGCCAGTGCCGAGGAGGCGATCGCCACGCTCGCCACGGATGGCGCGCGCATTGCCGTCCTGGTAACCGACTTTCGCATGCCCGGCCGCGATGGCGGCGAGCTGCTGCGCGAAGTGGCGCAACTGTACCCGCAGATCGTGCGCATCCTGGTGACGGCGTATGCCGACAAGGACATGCTGCTGCAGACGGTCAACAGCGGCGAGGTGTTCCGCATCCTGGAGAAGCCGCTGAGCGTGGCGCAGGTGCGCGAAGTGCTGCGCCTGGCCGGCGAGCGCCACCGCGAACGCGCGCTGCGCCAGCACCGGCTGATGGCGATCGACGAGACCCTGGCCTTCCTGGCGCACGAACTGAACACGCCGCTGGCGGCGATCGCCAACTTCGCGCGCGGCATCGAAAGCCGGGTCGCGGGCGAGTACAGCGAGCAGCGCCAGGGCGAGATCGGCCAGGCCGCCAGCGCCATGCATGACAACGCGCAATATTGCCTGGCGGTGCTGTCGTCGTTCCTGCAGTCGGTGCGCAGCAGTGCCGGCAGCAAGGCGGCGCGGCCCGAGCCCGGTGCCGAGGTCAGCGCGGGTGCGCTGGTGGCGTCGCTGCTCGATACCTATCCGTTTTCCGGCGACCAGCGCCAGTGGGTGCAGGTCGAGATGCACGGCGATTTCCCGGTGCAGACGCTGCCCAACTGCGTGGCGCTGGTGCTGTCCTCGGTGATGAGCAACGCGCTGCGCGCGCTTGCCGGCACGCCGTCGCCGGCGCTGCGCTTCGTGGTGATGGCCCAGCCGCACCAGGAAATCCATATCAGCGACAACGGACCCGGCATCCCGCCCGAGGTGATGGAGCGCCTGCTGGTCGATCCCGTGACCACCCACGCCAGCGCCGGCGGCAGCGGCCTGGGCATGATTTTCTGCAACCGCGTCATGCAGTCCTTTGGCGGCGGCATCCGGATCGCATCCGCGTCCGGCGCCGGCACGACCGTGACGCTGGACTTTCCAAGTTTCAAGAATCGAATGATTAGGAGTGACCGATGAGCGAACCGAATGCCACCCAGGCACCACCCCCGGCGATTCTGTTCGTCGATGACGAAGCTACCGCCGTCAAGTATTTCCAGCGCGCCATCGGGGCGCTGGCACCGGTGGTGACCGGCGGTTCGGTGGAAGAGGGCAAGGCTCTGCTGGACGCGCACGCCGACAGCCTGGCGGTGCTGGTGTCGGACCAGCGCATGCCCGGTGAATACGGCAACGAGCTGCTGCGCTATGCGCGCGAGCGCTATCCGCACATCGTGCGCATCCTGACCACGGCTTATTCCGAGCTGGACCAGACCGTCGAGGCGGTCAACCAGGGGCAGATCCACCGCTATATCAAGAAGCCGTGGGACATCACCGCGCTGCGCATGGAGCTGAAGCAGGCGCTGGAGCTGTCCGGCCTGCGCAAGGAGCGCGACCAGCTGGTGCGAGAGAAGCTGGCGGTGCTGCAGACGCAGACCGTGGCCACCCGCATCGGCATGCTGCATGCGCTGTGCGCGAGCCTGATCGGCCCGGGCCGTTTCCAGCCGGTGGAGACCTACCTGGCGGCGGTCGACCTGGCCGGCGCACGCAATGCCGACCCGGACTGGCAGCGCATGGATTATGCCGACCTCGTGCGTGCCGAGGCCGAGCGCAGCGGCACCTTCGGCCATGCAGTGGCCACGCGCCTGGCGGCGCTGCGCAGCGCCAACGCGGGCAAGGGCGCGGCCGATGCGGTCGCGGTCATTGCCGACACGCTCGGCAGCGACGTGGTGCGCCGCGATGGCGACTCGGTGGTGTGGACCACGCCGGCCACGCTGGCGGAGTTCCTGGCGCAGCCGGTAGGTACGCCGGTATCGCCGCATCATGCGGCCTGGCTGGCGAGCCTGCTGTGGCTTGACGAGGTTGGCGGCGCGGTGCAGTTCGCGCGCGATGGCGACACTATCCTGTGCCGGACAGCGCCGCGCACCGAGACCTTCGCGGCTGACCGGCTGGCGGCGTGGATCGAGCGATTTTCGGAACCGGTTTGATCCGTCTGTATCTGCTCCAATAAAAATGGCGCCCCGCAGGGCGCCATTTTTTTTACCAGGGCTGCAGGGCGTCAGGCCTGCGCACCGAAGTTCGGATCGTTGCGGTCGGTCGACTCGCCTTTCCTGTCGGTCTTGACCAGGTCCTCGCGCTTCACGCCCAGCCACATCGCCAGCGCCGCGGCCACGAACACCGACGAATAGATACCGAACAGGATACCCACCGTCAGCGCCAGCGCGAAGTAGTGCAGGGTCGGGCCGCCGAAGAAGAACATCGACAGCACCATCATTTCGGTCGAGCCGTGGGTGATGATGGTCCGCGACATCGTGCTCGTGATCGCGTGGTCGATGACCTCATGCGTGGTCATCTTGCGGTACTTGCGGAAGGCCTCGCGGATCCGGTCGAAGATCACCACCGACTCGTTTACCGAGTAGCCCAGCACCGCCAGGATCGCCGCCAGTACCGACAGCGAGAACTCCCACTGGAAGAAGGCGAAGAAGCCCAGGATGATGACGATATCGTGCAGATTGGCGATGATGCCGGCCACCGCGAATTTCCATTCGAAGCGGAACGACAGGTAGATCACGATGCCGGCCACCACGAACAGCAGCGCCAGCAGTCCGTCGGTGGCCAGCTCCTTGCCGACCTGCGGGCCGACGAACTCGACGCGCTGCAGCTTGACGTCAGGCGACGCCGCGGTCAGCGCGCCCATCACCTGCTCGCTCTGCTGGGCCGAGGTGGCGGGCTTGCCGTCCGGGCCCTTCTGCAGCGGCAGGCGGATCATCACGTCGCGCGAGGTGCCGAAGTTCTGCACCTGCACGTCGGTATAGCCCAGCTTGCTTACCTGGCCGCGGATCTTTTCCAGGTCGGCCGCCTGCTGGTAGCTGACCTCCATCACCGTGCCGCCGGTGAATTCGATCGACAGGTGCAAGCCTTTTTGCCAGAGGAAGAACACGGCCGCGGCAAACGTCACGAAGGAGATCACGTTGAAGATCAACGCGTGCTTCATGAACGGAATGTCGCGCCGGATGCGGAAGAATTCCATGTTGAATCCTGTTCTGTACTGCTAGTTTGCTGATCGACTGTCCTGGCCGCTTACTTGGCGACCGGGGTGTCAGAGGCGTTGCCCGGCTTCCAGATCTGGCCGATGGCCACGCTCTGCAGCTTCTTCTTGCGGCCGTACCAGAGGTTGACCAGGCCGCGGTTGAAGAACACCGCCGAGAACATCGAGGTCAGGATGCCCAGGCAGTGCACCACGGCAAAGCCGCGCACCGGGCCCGAACCGAAGGCCAGCAGCGCCAGGCCGGCGATCAGCGTGGTCACGTTCGAATCCAGGATGGTGGCCCAGGCGCGGTCGAAGCCGACCGCGATGGCCATCTGCGGCGACGCGCCGGCGCGCAGTTCCTCGCGGATGCGCTCGTTGATCAGCACGTTGGCGTCGATGGCCATGCCCAGCACCAGCGCGATAGCGGCGATGCCCGGCAGCGTCAGCGTGGCCTGCAGCATCGACAGCACCGCAATCAGCAGCAGCAGGTTCACGCCCAGCGCCACCACCGAGAACACGCCGAACAGCATGTAGTACAGGATCATGAACACGCCGATGGCGGCAAAGCCGTAGGCGACCGAGTCAAAACCCTTCTGGATGTTGTCGGCACCCAGCGACGGGCCGATGGTGCGTTCTTCGATGATCTCCATCGGCGCGGCCAGCGAGCCGGCGCGCAGCAGCAGCGCCAGGTCGTTGGCGGCTTCGGTGGAGTAGGAGCCGGTGATCTGGAAGCTAGAACCCAGTTCGGACTGGATCGTCGCCACCGTCAGCACTTCGCCCTTGCCCTTTTCGAACAGCACGATCGCCATCGGCTTCTTCAGGTTCTCGCGCGAGACGTCGCGCAGCACGCGGCCGCCCTGGGCGTCGAGCTTGATGTTGACCGAAGGCTGCTGGTTCTGGTCGAAGCCGGCGGAGGCGCTTTCGATGCGGTCGCCGGAGAAGATGACCTGCTTCTTCAGCACCACCGGGGCGCCGTTGCCTTGCGTGAACAGCTCGCTGCCGAACGGGACCGGGTCGCCCGGGCGCGGGCTGCGCGGCGCGTCGTTGTCGACCAGGCGCGCTTCCAGCGTGGCGGTGCGGCCGATGATGTCCTTGGCCTTGGCGGTGTCCTGCACGCCCGGCAGCTGCACCACGATGCGGTCGGCGCCTTGTTGCTGGATCACCGGCTCGGCCACGCCGAGTTCGTTAACGCGGTTGTGCAGCGTGGTGATGTTCTGCTTGACCGCGGCATCCTGCACGGCCTTGCGGGCCACTTCGGTGAAGGTGCCGACGACGTTGTTGCCGTCCATGGCGAAGGCCACTTCGCGCAGGTTGTCGGCCAGCAGGGCACGTGCGCGGTTGCCTTCGTCGGCGTTGTTGAAGCGCACCGTCAGGCGTTCGCCGTCGCGGTCGATGCCGCCGTGGCGCATGTTCTTGTCGCGCAGCAGCGTGCGCGCGTCGCCGGCCAGGCTGTCGAGCTTCTTGTCGACGGCGCCCTTCATGTCGACCTGCAGCAGGAAGTGCACGCCGCCGCGCAGGTCCAGGCCCAGGTACATCGGCAGCGCGTGCAGCGAGGTCAGCCAGCGCGGCGAGCCCGACAGCAGGTTCAGCGCGACCACATAGGTAGGATCGGCGGCGTCCGGGTTGAGCGTGCGCGACAGCACGTCCTTGGCCTTGAGCTGCTCGTCGGTGGTGCGGAAACGCGCCTTGACCGAGCCGGACTGGCCGGAAATGTCGAAGAACACGCCGTCAGGCTGCAGCTGGTTCTGCGCCAGGATCTCTTCGACCTGCTTCTGCATCGACAGGTCGACCTTGACCGTGGCCTTGCCCGAAGACACCTGCACGGCGGGTGCCTCGCCGAAGAAGTTCGGCAGGGTATAGAGGATGCCGATGGTCAGCGCCACCAGGATCACGAGGTATTTCCAAAGCGGATAACGATTCATCTCGGGCCAGTCATTCAGCGGTTGGCGGGGCCGGCGCAGGCGTGGCGCGCCACGTCGGCGGGGCCGAACCGGTTTGGCAAACAGCCGCCTGGCAGCCACGGAACGGAGCCACGAGGCTCCGGCGGGCTGGATCAGGCGGCTGCCGGGGCATGCGCGAACGGGCATGCCGGAAAAGACAAAGGCGGGAGTCGCTTAGTCGATCGGGGCGATCGGCGGATCAGAGCGCCTTCAGCGAACCCTTCGGCAGCACCGCGGTCACGGCATTCTTCTGCACGGTAATCTCGGTGCCTTCCGAGATTTCCAGGCTGACGTACTGGTCGGTGACCTTGGTCACGCGGCCCAGGATACCGCCGGCGGTGACGACTTCGTCGTTCTTGGCCAGCGCTTCGAGCATTGCCTTCGCTTCTTTCTGGCGCTTCATTTGCGGGCGGATCATGATGAACCACAGCACCGCAAACATCAGGATGATGGGCAGGAAGCTCATCAGGCCGCCAGCCGCGCCGCCGGCACCGGCGGTCTGGGCATATGCGTTAGAAATCAGCACGTTGATTCTCCGTCACAAAAGTCAGTCAAGTAATCGATCATTCTACCATTCGCATTCCGCCCGCCTTTGGCATTCTAGGGCGGAATACGGGTTTCTTCGGGGTGCCTTCGGGGCGACTCGCGGCTGATGCCGGCGAGCACAGCGCGGGATGCCGGATGTCGTCTCCGGGCAACCCCGGTATTCGACCGGCAGCGGCACGAAAGTTCGCGCCGCTGCACGGATTTCACTGCGTGCCGCGGGCGCGGTCAGACGCAAACTGGCGGCGGAAGTCGGCGAAGCGGTGATGCTCGATCGACTCGCGCACCTCGCGCATCAGCTGCAGGTAGTAGTGCAGGTTGTGGATGGTATTCAGGCGCGCGCCCAGGATTTCGCCGACCCGGTGCAGGTGGTGCAGGTAGGCGCGCGAGAAGTTGCGGCAGGTGTAGCAGGCGCAGCTTTCGTCGAGCGGGCGCGGGTCGTTGCGGTGCGCGGCGTTCTTGATCTTGACGTCGCCGTAGCGGGTGAAGAGCCAGCCGTTGCGCGCATTGCGGGTCGGCATCACGCAGTCGAACATGTCGACCCCGGCGGCCACGCCAGCGACCAGGTCCTCGGGCGTGCCCACGCCCATCAGGTAGTGTGGCTTGTTGGCCGGCAGGCGCGGTGCCACGTGCTCGAGCACGCGCATCATGTCTTCCTTGGGCTCGCCCACCGACAGGCCGCCGATGGCGAAGCCGTGGAAGTCCAGCTCGGACAGGCCCGCCAGCGATTCATCGCGCAGGTCCTCGTACATGCCGCCCTGGACGATGCCGAACAGCGCATTGGGGTTCTCCAGCCGCTCGAACTCGTCGAGGGAGCGCTTGGCCCAGCGCAGGCTCATGCGCATCGACTTGGCCGCTTCCTCGTGCGTGGCGGGGCGGCCGTCGATCTCGTACGGCGTGCACTCGTCGAACTGCATCACGATGTCCGAGTTCAGCGTGCGCTGGATCTGCATCGAGATCTCGGGCGAAAGGAAGAGCTTGTCGCCATTGACCGGCGACGCGAAGGTGACGCCATCCTCGGTGATCTTGCGCAGATCGCCCAGCGAAAACACCTGGAAACCGCCGGAATCGGTCAGGATCGGCTTATCCCAGCCGATAAACTTGTGCAGGCCGCCATGGGCGTTGACCACGTCCAGCCCCGGGCGCAGCCACAGGTGGAAGGTATTGCCCAGGATGATGTGCGCGCCGATCTCGTTCAGTTCCAGCGGCGACATGGCCTTGACCGAGCCATAGGTGCCCACCGGCATGAAGATCGGGGTCTCGACCACGCCGTGGTTCAGCGTGACGCGGCCGCGGCGGGCGTTGCCGTCGGTGGTGATGAGTTCGAAGTTGAGCATGCTTATGTCAGGGTTCAGGCCGCGGTTTCTGCGGGTTCCGCGGTATCGGCATCATTCCGGCGGGTCAGCAGCATGGCGTCGCCATAGCTGAAGAAGCGGTAGCGCTGCTCGACCGCATGGCGGTAAGTGGCGCGGATGGCTTCCACGCCGGCCAGCGCCGACACCAGCATCAGCAGCGTCGACTTGGGCAGGTGGAAGTTGGTGATCAGGGCATCGACCAGCCGGAAACGGTAGCCCGGGGTGATGAAGATATCGGTGTCGCCGCTGCCGGCGGTGAGCGTTCCATCAGGCTGCGCCGCCGATTCCAGCGCGCGCAGCGAAGTGGTGCCGACCGCGATCACGCGGCCGCCGCGGGCGCGCGTCTCGCGCACGGCCTGGGCCAGTTCCTCGGTGACGGCATACCACTCCGAATGCATCTTGTGCTCGGCCAGGTTCTCGGTGCGCACCGGCTGGAAGGTGCCGGCACCCACGTGCAGCGTCAGGAAGGCGCGGCGCACGCCGGCGGCATCCAGCCGCGCGAACAGTGCGTCGTCGAAGTGCAGGCCCGCGGTCGGCGCCGCCACGGCGCCAGGATTGCGCGCGTAGACGGTCTGGTAGCGGGTCTCGTCGTAGGCGTCGGGGTCGTGCGTGATATACGGCGGCAGCGGCAGGCGGCCGTAGCGCTCGATCAGGTCCAGCGCCGGCTCGGGGAAGCGTAGCGTGAAGAACTGGTCCACGCGTGGTCCGACCGTCACCGTGAAGGCGTCTTGGGCCAGGTGCAGAGCGCTGCCCTCGCCGGGCGTCTTCGAGGCGCGCACCTGGGCCAGCACGGTATGCGAGTCCAGCACGCGCTCGACCAGCACCTCGACCTTGCCGCCGCTGGGCTTGTGGCCGAAGAAGCGTGCCTTGATCACGCGCGTGTCGTTGAAGACCAGCAGGTCTTCGCGGCGCAGGTAGTCGACGATGTCGCTGAAGGCGCGGTCGACCAGGCGCACCGCATCGGCGGTGTCGGCGGGCGCGAGCCGTTCCACCACCAGCAGCCGGCTGGCGCTGCGGTCGGGCAGCGCGCTCTGGGCGATCAGTTCTGGCGGCAGCGGAAAATCGAAATCGGAAAGCGTCAACATCGTGGAAACGGCGCGCGGGGCCCGCGACGGGTCGGAAAGCGAGGCACAAAGCGGCACTCGCCGCCCGTAGTGGCGGCCGGCATGGGTACAATCGGCGAATCCGATATTGTAAGGCCACGGGCGTGCTTGCCGCCGGGCCGGGCGTGATACCGGCTATTTCGGCTATTTGCCGGCGTTCCTGCCCATGCCCGCTGCCCCAGCCGTCCCTGCCGCCTGTCTTCGCTGCCGATGCCCGGAACCGCCACCGAAACGAACGACCTGTCCGCCGATGCCGCCAAGGAGGCGGCCGCACCCGCGCGTGGCAAGGCGGGGGAGGGCAAGGGCAAGCCCGCATCGTCCACCACCTCGTCCGCCACCTCGTCGGCGGCAGCGCGCCTCGCCAAGCTCGGCCTGCGCCGCCCGGTCGACCTGGTGCTGCACCTGCCGATGCGCTACGAGGACGAGACCACGCTGGCGCCGATCGCCGATGCGATCCGCCGCGCGGGGCTCGGCCAGCCGGCGCAGGTGGAAGGCGAGGTCATCTCCAACGAAGTCACGTTCCGTCCGCGCCGCCAGCTGGTGGTCAAGATTGCCGACGCGTCCGGCGAGCTGACGCTGCGCTTCCTCAACTTCTACGGCAGCCAGACCAAGCAGATGGCCGAAGGCGTGCGGCTGCGCGTGCGCGGCGAGATCCGCGGCGGCTTTTTTGGTGCCGAGATGGTCCATCCGACGGTGCGGCCGGTGGTGGAGGGCGAAGCGCTGCCGGACCGGCTGACGCCGGTGTATCCGTCCACCGCGGGCATCGCGCAGGCCTACCTGCGCAAGGCCATCGGCGGCGCGCTGTCGCGCACGCCGATGCCGGAGACGCTGCCGCGCCCGGTGCTGCAGGGTCCGCTGGCGCGCCTGCACCTGCGCCCGCTGGCCGACTGCCTGCGCCTGCTGCATGCGCCGCCTCCTGAAGAAAGCGAAGCGGCGCTGGCCGACCGCACGCATCCGGCCTGGCAGCGCATCAAGTTCGACGAACTGCTGGCGCAGCAGATCTCGCTGCGGCGCGCGCACGCGGCGCGGCGCGAGAAGACCGCGCCGACCATGCCGCGCCGCGAAGGCGGCCTGCTGACGCGCTTCCTGGCGGCGCTGCCGTTCCGGCTGACCGGCGCGCAGGAACGCGTGGTGGCCGAGATCGCCGCCGACATGGCGCGCCCGCACCCGATGCATCGGCTGCTGCAGGGCGATGTGGGCAGCGGCAAGACCATCGTCGCCGCGCTGGCGGCGTGCCAGGCGATCGACGCCGGCTACCAGGCCGCGCTGATGGCGCCGACCGAAATCCTGGCCGAGCAGCACTTCCGCAAGCTGTCGGCCTGGCTGGAGCCGCTCGGCGTGCCGGTGGTCTGGCTGGCCGGCAGCCTGAAGGCGCGCGACAAGCGCGTGGCCGCGGCACGCGTGGAGTCGGGCGAGGCGCAACTGGTGATCGGCACCCATGCGCTGATCCAGGACACGGTGCGCTTCGCGAAGCTGGGCCTGTCGGTGGTCGACGAACAGCACCGCTTTGGCGTGGCGCAGCGCCTGGCCTTGCGCGGCAAGGCGGGCGCGACCGATGTGCCGGCGACCGATGTGCCGGCGCCCGATGTGCCGGCGACCGACACCGTGCCGCACCAGCTGATGATGTCGGCCACGCCGATCCCGCGCACGCTCGCCATGACGTATTACGCGGACCTGGACGTATCCGTGATCGACGAACTGCCGCCGGGCCGCACGCCGATCGTCACGCGCCTGGTCAACGACGAGCGGCGCGACGAAGTGATCGCGCGCATCCATCACGCCGCTGCAGAAGGCCGCCAGGTCTACTGGGTTTGTCCGCTGATCGAGGAAAGCGAGGCGCTGCAGCTGCAGACCGCGGTCGAGACCTATGAAACGCTGGTGGCCGCGCTGCCCGACCTGCGCGTCGGGCTGGTGCACGGCCGTCTGCCGCCTGCCGAAAAGGCCTCGGTGATGGATGACTTCAGCGCCAACCGCATGCAGGTGCTGGTCGCCACCACGGTGATCGAGGTGGGCGTGGACGTGCCCAACGCCTCGCTGATGGTGATCGAGCACGCCGAGCGCTTTGGCCTGGCGCAACTGCACCAGCTGCGCGGCCGCGTAGGGCGGGGCAGCGCCGAATCGGTGTGCCTGCTGATGTACCAGGCGCCGCTGTCGCCGACCGCGCGCGAGCGGCTGGCGACCATGCGCGAGACCACCGACGGTTTCGAGATCGCGCGCCGCGACCTGGAAATCCGCGGCCCGGGCGAGTTCCTCGGTGCGCGCCAGTCGGGCGAGGCCATGCTGCGCTTCGCCGACCTGCAGACCGACGCGTGGCTGGTGGAGTACGCGCAGGAAGCGGCCGAGCTGATGCTGGCACAGTTCCCCGAAGCGGTGGAAGCACACCTGTCGCGCTGGCTCGGCGGGCGCGAACACTACCTGAAGGCCTGATTGCGCCGGTGCTTGTGCCGCATCGTACGCATGCCGCACAAATCCCGGGGGCGCTCTGACAGATCCCGGAATCGAAGGTAAAATCTATCGCCTACCCGGAATTGATAAGTCATGACGCTCACTGAACTGAAGTACATCGTCGCCGTGGCGCGCGAGCGCCATTTCGGCCGGGCCGCCGAAGCCTGCTTCGTGTCGCAACCGACGCTGTCGGTGGCCATCAAGAAGCTGGAAGACGAACTCAACGTGCAGATCTTTGAGCGCGGCACCTCCGAGGTGTCGGTGACCAACATCGGCGAGCAGATCGTGGCGCAGGCCCAGCGCGTGCTCGAGCAGACCATGGCCATCCGCGAGATCGCCAAGCAGGGCAAGGACCCGCTGGCCGGGCCGCTGCGCGTGGGCGTGATCTACACCATCGGGCCATACCTGCTGCCATCGCTGGTCAAGCAGATGATCGGGACCGTGCCGCAGATGCCGCTGATGCTGCAGGAGAACTACACGCACAAGCTGATCGAGCTGCTCAAGCAGGGCGAGATCGATTGCGCGGTAATGGCCGAGCCGTTCCCCGATTCCGGCCTGACGGTGCGTCCGCTGTACGACGAGCCCTTCGTGGTCGCCGTGCCGCGCGGCCACCAGCTCGCCGAGGCGCGCGCGATCGACCCGGACGAGCTGAAGCGGCAGACCATGCTGCTGCTGGGCAGCGGCCACTGCTTCCGCGACCATGTACTGGGCGTGTGCCCGGAGCTGTCGCGCTTCTCGCAGGCCGCGGATGGCATCCAGAAGACGTTCGAAGGCTCCTCGCTGGAAACCATCCGGCATATGGTGGCCAGCGGCGTCGGCATTACCGTGCTGCCGCGTACCTCGGTGCCCGACCTGAAGGCCAAGGGCGACATGCTGTCGTACGTGCCGTTCGCCGATCCGGTGCCTGACCGCCGCGTGGTGCTGGCCTGGCGCAAGAGCTTCACCCGCCTGCCGGCGATGGAAGCACTGGCCAATGCCGTGGCCGCCTGCGAGCTGCCCGGCGTGCGCAAGCTCGATGCCAAGGAGCTCGCGGAAGCCGCCTGATCCTCCAACCAGACGCAAGCCAGAGGCCGCAACGGGCTATCCGTTGCGGCCTTTGTTTTTCTGTCCCCGCAGTACGGCATTTTCGGAGCCTGCCTTCGCTCCATCACTTTGCGCCGGCATGAAACCGCGGCAAATCGAATAGATTTGACCTAATACATAGGTATAAATAATTAAATTCTCAGTCCAATAGTTTGTTTGTAGACTGCCTTCTACCATGCCGACTGGCATCGAACCAGGCAAGGAGCCGATCATGAGCACCAGTGCCCAGTCCATTTCCGGCACAACGATCAAGCGCCCGTTCTCTCTCCGCATGGGGCGCTACCTGCTCGATTGCCTTGCCTGCTACGCCGCCGCCAACTGAGGCGGAATTCTCTTCCAGCCCACCCACAACAAGAGGAATAGATGAGCAAGAAGGACACTCTCACCACCGCAGCCGGCGCACCCGTTGCCGACAACCAGAACTCGCAGACCGCCGGCCCGCGCGGCCCGATGCTGCTGCAGGACGTCTGGTTCCTCGAAAAACTGGCCCACTTCGACCGTGAAGTCATTCCGGAGCGCCGCGTGCATGCCAAGGGCTCCGGTGCCTACGGCACGTTCCGGGTCACGCACGACATCACGAAATACACCAAGGCCTCGATCTTCGCCGAAATCGGCAAGGAAACGCCGCTGTTTATCCGCTTTTCGACCGTCGCCGGCGAGCGTGGCGCGGCCGATGCCGAGCGCGACGTGCGCGGGTTCTCGGTCAAGTTCTATACCGATGAAGGCAACTGGGACGTGGTGGGCAACAACACGCCGGTGTTCTTCGTGCGCGATCCGCTCAAGTTTCCCGACTTCATCCACACGCAGAAACGCAACCCGCGCACCAACCTGCGCGACCCGATCGCGGTGTGGGACTTCTGGTCGCGCCATCCGGAATCGCTGCACCAGGTCACCATCCTGATGAGCGACCGGGGCCTGCCGCAGAACTATCGGCAGATCCACGGCTTCGGCTCGCATACGTATTCGTTCATCAACGCCAGCAACGAGCGCTTCTACGTCAAGTTCCACTTCAAGTCGCAGCAAGGCATTGCCAACTGGACCAATGAAGAGGCGGCCAAGGTGGTGGCGAACGACCGCGAGAGCGCGCAGCGCGACCTGTTCGGGAATATCGAGCAGGGCAACTTCCCGCGCTGGAACCTGCGCGTGCAGATCATGCCGGAGGCGGACGCGGTCAGGTACCACATCAACCCGTTCGATTTGACCAAGGTCTGGCCGCACAAGGACTACCCGCTGATCGACGTAGGCGTGCTGGAGTTGAACCGCAACCCGGACAACTATTTTGCCGAGGTCGAGCAGGTGGCGATGAATCCCGCCAATATTGTGCCGGGCATCGGCTTTTCGCCCGACAAGATGTTGCAAGGCCGCCTGTTTTCGTACGGCGACACGCAGCGCTACCGGCTCGGCATCAACCACCACCAGATCCCCGTGAATGCGCCGCAATGCCCGTTCCACAATACCTTCCACCGCGACGGTGCGATGCGCGTGGACGGAAACCAGGGCGGCAAGCTGAACTACGAACCGAACCGCGAAAGCGCCTACAGCGCCAGCGAACGCGCGATCGAGCCGCCGCTCGCGCTCGACGGCGCGGCCGACCGCTGGGACCACCGCGTCGACACGGACTACTACAGCCAGCCCGGCGCGCTGTTCCGGTTGTTCGACGAGGGCCAGCGCCAGCGTCTGTTCGCCAATATCGCGGCGGCAATGCAGGGCGTGCCGGAAGAGATCGCGCGCAAGCAGATCGAGCACTTCACCAAGGCCGATCCGGCCTACGGCGAGGGCGTGAAGCGCGCGCTTGACCTGAAGTAACCGTCTGGCGCGGCTGGCATGGCCGCCGCGCCTGGGAGAACCACCATGGCAATGATCCGGTTCTTTATCGACGAGTGGCGCAAGCTTTGGCATGACGGCCATGACAAGCCCGAGCGCCCCGATGCCGCGCGGCTGCGCCACAAGCTGTGGCGCAAGGAAGTCGGCGTCGGCGTGATCCTGATCGGCGCCGCGGTGGTCTTTATCGAGATAGTCCGGGGTTTGTCCGGGATCGCCGGCTAATGCAATAATGCGGGTAACGCGCCGCCCGGAACCGTGTTTTCGGCAATTCCGGCGGCGCTCCTCGTGCTTTACCAGAACGGAGCGTACCTACCATGGCAAAGAAGAATGAGATGAGCGTGAACATCGGTATTTCCGACAAGGACCGCAAGAAGATCGCGGAAGGCCTGTCCAAGCTGCTGGCAGACACCTACACCCTCTACCTCAAGACCCATAACTTCCACTGGAACGTGACGGGGCCCATGTTCAATACGCTGCATCTGATGTTCGAGACGCAGTACACCGAACTGGCGCTGGCCGTGGATTCGATCGCCGAGCGCATCCGCGCGCTGGGCTATCCGGCACCGGGCACCTACAAGGAATACGCCCGCCTGTCGTCGATCGCCGAAGAAGAGGGCGTGCCCGAGGCGACCGAGATGATCCGCAAGCTGGTCGAAGGCCAGGAAGCCGTGGTGCGCACCGCACGCTCGCTCTTCCCGGTGATCGACGCCGCCGGCGACGAGCCGTCGGCCGACCTGCTGACCCAGCGCATGCAGACGCACGAGAAGACCGCGTGGATGCTGCGCGCGATGCTCGCCTGACGCCTTTGAGCGACTTCCGGCCGCGGCCACGCGGCGGCCGGCATTGCGCGCTGCAGCCATCCGGGCTGTGGCGCGTTTTCATTGAATCTTCCTTCCCGGATCCCCGCCGTGCAGTCCCTGTCGCCATTGCCTCCTCCTTCCATGCTTGAACGCCTTTCCCTCTACGCGCGCCTGGTGCGCATCGACAAGCCGATCGGCACGCTGCTGCTGTTGTGGCCGACGTTGTGGGCCATGTGGATGGCAGCCGGCGGGCCGCCGTCGTGGGGATTGTTCTGGATCTTCGTGGCAGGGACGTTTTTGATGCGCTCGGCGGGATGCGCGATCAATGACTGGGCGGATCGGGATTTTGACAGGCATGTGAAGCGGACCAAGGAGCGGCCGCTGACTGCCGGCAAGATCGCCGCCTGGGAAGCGCTTGCTGTTGCTGCGGTGCTGGCGCTGGTGGCGTTTACGCTGGTGCTGCCGCTTAATGCCTTGACCAAGTGGCTCGCCGTGGTGGCGGCGGTAGTGGCGGGGACTTATCCGTTCTTCAAGCGGTTCTTTGCGATTCCGCAGGCTTATCTCGGGATTGCATTCGGGTTTGGCATTCCGATGGCGTTTGCCGCGATCCAGGATCAGGTGCCGCCGGTGGCGTGGGTGATGTTGCTGGCCAATGTGTTTTGGGCGGTGGCTTATGACACGGCTTATGCGATGGTGGATCGGGATGATGATCTGCTGATCGGGATGAAGACTTCGGCGATTACGTTTGGTCGCTTTGATGTCTTTGCGATTATGGTTTGCTATGCGGCGTTTCTGGTGCTGATGGCTTTGGCAGGATTAATGCTGGGACTTGGGTGGCCGTATTGGGTTGGGCTGGCTGCGGCGGGTGTTTGTGCGGGGTATCACTACACGCTGATCCGGGGGCGGGATCGGATGAGGTGTTTTGCTGCCTTTCGGCATAACAATTGGCTGGGGGCGTGTGTTTTTGTTGGGACGGCGTTGGCTTATTTGATTGTGTGATTCTTGATTGATGGCCGACGGCTCATGCTATTGATGACATGTTGTCGGCTGTTTTAGTGCTCGCATATCGCTGCTTGTGACATGCTGTCGGCCGTTGAACCGCCTGGTTCCGCCCTCCTGGGCGGGTCACTTTTTGCCCGAGCGGCAAAAAGTAACCAAAAAGCGCGTTACGGCCCTGCGGGCGGCCACTCTTATCGTAGTGTGCCGGGGCTTTCGTACGGGGCTTTGCTTCGTTGCGGGGCAGGACTGCCTGACGCCGTGGTGCGCCACGGTGGCTCTGGATTGACGCGATGTTTGAACGAGCCCAGAGCTGTGAGTGGCCCCTGCTGCGGGCGTCATGGTAGGAACGCCTTCGGCTGCGCTGCGCGCCGGCCCTAAGGGCAAGGCCGCCCCCCCACGTCCTCGCCCGGGCTTCGGGCCCGACGTCATTCACGACGGCGCTGTGCGAGCGCAGCGACGCACTCCGTGCCCGAGCCCTAAATTCCCGATACTGCCGGCGCGCAGCGCAGCCGAAGGCGTTCCTGTGTTGACGCCTGCAGCAGGCGGCCTACGCCCGGCATGGGGATAGTTCAATAGTGGGTCGACGTAGCCGCTATCCCAGACTCACCTGGCGTAGCAGGTCCGAACCACTAGCCACATCGAACGGAAATCACCACCGCCCGAACCACCCACGCCGATAACTTGATAGCCAGCCGCTCAGGCGACGCGTTTTTTGGTTACTTTTTGTCGCTCGGACAAAAAGTGACCCGCCCAGGAGGGCGGAACCAGGCGCTTCAACGGCCGCAGCATGTCACCAACGGCGACAGCGGACACCTAAACGCCCGACAGCATGTCATCAGCAGCGAAAGCCCACGAGCACTAGTCCTTCCCAAACTCCCCCCCCATCTCCGCCCCCCGAGCCGCGGCAGCATGCATCGCGCGCACGAAAGCATCACCAATCCCAGCCGCCTCCATTGCTGTCAGCGCGGCATAAGTCGTACCGCCCTTTGAAGTCACCCGTTCCCGCAGCGTCGAAACCGCCTCCGAAGACTGCCCAGCCAGCGCCGCAGCACCGCGAAAAGTCTCAACCGCCAGCTCGCGCCCCTGCTCCGCACTCAGTCCCAGCTCAGTAGCTGCCCGCTGCATCGCCTCGATGAAATAGAAGACATAGGCCGGGCCACTACCGGAGATGGCGGTGACGCCGTCGATCTGCGCATCATTCTCGACCCACACACACTTGCCCACAGCCTGCGCCACGGCGCTGGCAACATCCCGGTCAGCCGACGACAATCCTTCCGCCGCCGCCAGGCCAGTCATCCCCATCCCCGCCAGTGCCGGCGTATTCGGCATTGCCCGCACCAGCCGGTTGCGTCCACCCAGCCACCGCTGCATGTCCTGCAACCGGATCCCGGCCGCCACGCTGATCACCAGGTTGCCATCGCCAGCCGGCAGGTATGGCAGCAGCTGCGCCGCAGCCTCGCGGAACTGCTGCGGCTTGACCGCCAGCACCAGCACGTCACTGGCGCCGAATGCCGCATCCGGCGCCCCCGCGGCATGGACGCCGAGATCGCGCGACAGGCGCTGCTGCGCCTCCGGGAAAGGATCGACCACGCGGATCGAACCAGCGGGAACGCCGCGGGCGATCAGGCCGCCGATCAGCGCGGAGGCCATATTGCCGCCGCCGAGAAAGCCGAAGGTGAGGGTATCGAGCATGGGTGTCTCTGCAGTGTCTGGATTGATATTGGCGCCGGCTCAGCCGCGCGCACCGAAGATCGCGGTGCCGATCCGCACCAGGTTGGCGCCCTCGGCGATGGCGGCTTCCATGTCGCCCGACATGCCCATCGATAGCGTGTCGAGGTCCAGGCCGTTCTCCCGCAGCCCGCCCAGCAGCGCGCGCATGGCGGCAAACGGCCGCCGCTGGGCAACGGGATCGTCTTCAGGTTCGGGAATCGCCATCAGGCCCCGCAGCCGCAGGCCGGGCAGCGCGGCCACGGCCTGTGCCAGCGCCGGCACCTCAGCCGGCGCGACGCCGCTCTTGCTGGCTTCGCCACTGATATTGACCTGGAGGCAGACCTGCAGCGGCGCCATCCCGGCCGGGCGCTGCGCCGACAGCCGCTCGGCGATCTTGAGCCGGTCGATGGCATGCGCCCAGTCGAAATGCTCCGCCACCGGTCGCGTCTTGTTGCTTTGCAGCGGGCCGATGAAATGCCACTGCAACCGGCCCCGCAAATCGGCCAGCGCGGCGATTTTCTCCACCCCTTCCTGGACATAGTTCTCGCCAAAGGCGAACTGACCGGCCTCGGCGGCGGCGCGTACGCGGTCAGCGGATACGGTCTTGGAAACGGCCAGCAGGGCGATGTCGCCGGGCTGCCTGCCAGCCTGTTGTGCGGCCGCCGCAATGCGCTGGTTCACGGCTTGCAAGTTGGCGGCAATCACAGACATAATCCGGCGGACATATAAGAAGTACTTAAAGTACTGATAACTATTTCAGGGTGGGGTCATTATAGATGGACATCGCGCAGCTATTGGCTTTCGCCGTCAAGAACAAGGCGTCCGATCTTCATCTGTCATCGGACATGCCGCCGATGGTCCGGATCCACGGCGACATGCGCCGGATCAATGTCGCGGCGATGGCGCACAAGGATGTCCACGCCATGGTGTACGACATCATGAGCGACACCCAGCGCAAGCTCTACGAAGAACGGCTGGAAATCGACTTCTCGTTCGAGATTGCCGGCCTGTCGCGCTTCCGGGTCAATGCCTACAACACGCAGCGCGGCGCCGCCGCGGTGTTCCGTACCATTCCCTCCAAGGTCCTGACGCTGGAAGAGCTGCGCGCGCCGGCGGTGTTCGCCGACCTGTGCATGAAGCCGCGCGGACTGGTGCTGGTGACGGGGCCGACCGGTTCAGGCAAGTCCACCACGCTGGCGGCGATGGTCGACCATCGCAACGAAAACGACATGGGTCACATCCTGACGGTGGAAGACCCGATTGAATTCGTCCACAACTCCAAGAAAAGCCTGATCAACCAGCGCGAGCTGGGGCCGCACACGCATTCGTTCGCCAACGCGCTGCGCTCGGCGCTGCGTGAAGATCCGGACGTCATCCTCGTGGGCGAATTGCGCGACCTGGAAACCATCCGCCTGGCGCTGACCGCGGCCGAAACCGGCCACCTCGTCTTCGGCACGCTGCACACCAGTTCCGCGGCCAAGACCATCGACCGTGTGGTCGACGTGTTCCCGCCGGAAGAAAAGGACATGGTGCGCACCATGCTGTCCGAATCGCTGGAAGCGGTGATCTCGCAGACGCTGCTGAAGACCCGCGACGGCAACGGCCGCACGGCCGCGCACGAAATCATGATCGCCACGCCGGCAATCCGGCACCTGATCCGCGAGAACAAGATCGCGCAGATGTACTCGATGATGCAGACCAGCAGCGGGCTGGGCATGCAGACGCTGGACCAGTGCCTGTCGGACCTGATCAAGCGCAGCGCCATCAGCTACAACGACGCGCGCGCCATTGCCAAGAACCCCGACGCATTCATGGGCTGAGGCCCGCACCGACGCTTGCCTCCTGGCCGCCGCACGCATGCGGCTGCCGCACTCCTGCAGGACACCGCCATGCTCGATCGCGAATCCGCCGCCAAGTACATCAACGACCTGCTGGAGCTGATGGTCAGCAACCGCGGCTCGGACCTGTTCATCACCGCCGACTTCCCGCCGGCGATCAAGGTCGACGGCAAGATCACGCCGGTGTCGCAGCAGCCGCTGAACCCGACGCAGGCGCTGGGCCTGGTGCGCTCGGTGATGAACGAGCGGCAGGTGCAGGACTTCGACACCAGCCGCGAATGCAACTTCGCCATCACCGCGCCCAAGGCGGGGCGCTTCCGGGTGTCGGCGTTTATCCAGCAGGGGAAGGCCGGCATGGTGGTGCGGACCATCAATACGCGGATTCCGTCGGTGGCGGACCTGGACCTGCCCCCGACGCTGCATGACATCGTGATGTCCAAGCGCGGCCTGGTGATCGTGACCGGCGCGACCGGGTCGGGCAAGTCGACCACGCTGGCGGCGATGCTCGACCACCGCAACGCGCATTCCTACGGCCACATCATCACCATCGAGGACCCGATCGAATACGTGCATGCGCACCAGAACTGCGTCGTCACGCAGCGCGAGGTCGGCATCGATACCGAGTCTTGGCACGTGGCGCTGAAGAACACGCTGCGCCAGGCGCCCGACGTGATCCTGATCGGCGAAATCCGCGACCGCGAGACCATGGAGTACGCGATGCAGTACGCGGAAACCGGCCACCTGTGCCTGGCCACGCTGCACGCCAACAACGCCAACCAGGCGATCGATCGCGTGGTCAACTTCTTCCCCGAGGAAAAGCGCCAGCAGTTGCTGATCGACCTGTCGCTGAACCTGAAGGCGATGGTGTCGCAGCGGCTGCTGCCGCGCGCCGGGCGCAAGGGCCGCGTGCCGGCGGTGGAGATCATGATCGGCACGCCGCTGGTGGCCGACCTGATCTTCAAGGGCGAGATCCACGAGCTGAAGGAAGTCATCAAGAAATCGCGCGAGCAGGGCATGATCTCGTTCGACCAGGCGCTGTTCGACCTGTACGAGGAAGGCAAGATCACCTATGAGGATGCGCTGCGCAATGCCGACTCGCTCAATGACCTGCGCCTGATGATCAAGCTGCACAGCGCGCGCGCCAAGGACACCGACCTGGGCGCCGGCACCGAGCACCTGAACGTGATCTAGAGTCCGGCTGCCGTGCACGCCAGCGCGCATGGGCGTATGCTTCGGCCACGAGCAAGCAGTCCGCAGGAGTCTGCCATGAGCAATATCTACCAGTTCGATGCCAATTCGCTGTCGGGGCAACCCGTGCCGCTGTCGCAGTTCCACGGCAAGGTGCTGCTGGTCGTCAATACCGCCAGCGAATGCGGCTTTACGCCGCAGTATGCCGGCCTGCAGAAGCTGTATGAGGAGTATCGCGAGCGCGGGCTGGAAGTGCTGGGCTTCCCGTGCAACCAGTTCGGCAAGCAGGAGCCGGGCGATGCGCAGCAGATCGGCCAGTTCTGCGAATCGCGCTTCAGCGTGAGCTTCCCGATGTTCGCCAAGATCGACGTCAACGGCGAGCAGGCGCATCCGCTGTACCGCTGGCTCACCACCGAGAAGCGCGGCGTGCTGGGCACGCAGGGCATCAAGTGGAATTTCACCAAGTTCCTGGTGCGGCGCGATGGCACGGTGTACGAACGCTACGCCCCGACCACCAAGCCGGAAGAGCTGCGCAAGGATATCGAGACGCTGCTGTCCGATCCGGCGGCCTGAGCTACGCGCCGCTGGCGCGCACCGCGCGCAGGAAGCCGTTGAGCGACCGGTCCGGGGTTTCATGGAAATGGTCGTCCAGCATGCGGATGGCGCGGCAGCGGTCGAGGCGGAAGCTGCGGTAGTCCGAGCGCGTGGTGCACCACGCCGCCAGCAGCCACGCATTGCCCCAGAAGAACAGGCCCAGCGGCATCACCACGCGTTCGGTGATGCGCTGCTGCGCGTCGCAGTAGTCGAGCAGCAGCAGCTTCTGCTCGCCCAGCGCGCCGTGCACCACGTCGAAGGCCTCGCGCACGTGCGACTGGTTGACGTACTCGGGTGCGAACACGCGGCTTTGTTGCGCCGCCAGCCGGCGCGGCGGGGGCAAGGCGGCGACCAGCTTCTCCAGCGCCGGATCGGCCGCGGCGGCGAGCGCGCCGCCGCCCCAGGCTTTCAGCAGCCGCAGGCCGGCCACCAGCGCTTCCACTTCCATGGCACTGAACATCAGCGGCGGGACATCGAAATCGGCGCGCAGCCGGTAGCCGATGCCGGCCTCACCCTCGACCGGCACGCCTGACAGCGACAGCGCCTGGATATCGCGATAGACCGTGCGCTCCGACACGCCGAGCCGCTGCGCCAGCAGCGCCGCCGTGGTCAGGCGGCGGCCGCGCAGGACCTGGACGATCTGGAAGAGGCGATCGGCGCGGCGGCTCATCCGTGGCGGCTTCCCTTATGTGGCACAGGTTCCCTTATCCGGCAAATGGCTCGTGCAGCCCGATGCGGTTGCCTTCGCTGTCGGTGATATGCGCGATGCGGCCGATCTCGCCCGGCAGGCGCAGCGGCCCGAACACGGTCTTGCCGCCGGCGCGCGCGGCGCGCTCCAGCAGCGCGTCCAGCTCGGGTGCGTGCAGGTAGGGCACCGTGCCGTAGTAGTTGCTGGGACGGTAGCCTTCGCCGGCAACCAGCGCGCCGCCGGGATCGGGGTGCGGGAATACGGCCATGTCGACCTGGCTCATGGTCTCGCGGCGCAGCCTGGTATCGAAGACTTGTTCGTAGAATCCGATGGCGCGGACCATGTCGACGACAGGGATCTCCAGCCAGTTGATCAGACGGTTGCTCATGACGGGCTCCTTGGTTCCGGTTGATGGGGAGTGAGGAGCTCGCATCATGCGCGGGGGCTGCTGACAGCGTGCTGTCAGGAGGCTGTCAGTGTGGCATCCACGCCGCCATCACCGGCACCAGGATCGCGGTCAGCACGCCGTTCAGCCCCATGCCGAGCGCGGCGAAGGCGCCGGCTTCCTGGTTCACCTGGAACGCGCGCGCGGTGCCGATGCCATGCGCAGCCACGCCGGTGGCAAAGCCGCGCACGCTGTAGTCGCGGATGCGCAGCAGGTTCAGCAGGCTGGTGGCGCTGACCGCGCCGATGATGCCGGTTGCCATCACCAGCACCGCGGTCAGCGACGGCAGGCCGCCGATCTTCTCGACCACGCCCATCGCAATCGGGATGGTCACGGATTTTGGCGCCAGCGAGCGCACGGTCTCGGGCGAGGCACCCAGCAGCCAGGCGATGCCGACCGCCGATACCACCGCGACCACCGAGCCGGCCACCAGGCCGGCCAGCAGCGGGAACACATGGGTGCGCAGCTTGGGCAGCTGCATGTACAGCGGCACCGCCAGTGCCACGGTGGCCGGCCCGAGCAGGAAGTGCACGAACTGCGCGCCGTCGAAGTAGGTCTTGTACGGCGTGCCGGTGACGGTCAGCACCGTGACCAGCAGCGCCACCGCGATCATCACCGGGTTGGCCAGCGGCGAGAACCGCGACTTCTCGTAGATGCGGAAGGCAAAGACGTAGGCGAGCAGCGTGGCGGTCAGCCCGACCAGCGGGCTCGCGGCCAGGTAGACCCAGATCTCGTTGAGGCGTGGCGTCATCATGCCTGCTCTCCCTCCGCACCGGCGTTGGGCGCGCCGGTGCGCTTGCGCATCAGCATGCGCGTGACTACCGCGGTGGTGGCGATGGCGAGCCAGGTGGAAATCACCAGCGCCACCAGGATCGGCATCCATTCGCCTTCGATGCGGTTGGCGTGCACCATGATGCCGACGCCGGCGGGGACGAACAGCAGCGACAGGTGCTTGAGCAGTTCGCTGGTGGTGCCCTGGATGATGGGCAACAGGCGGTCGTCGAAGACGAGCCAGCCGAACAGCAGGATCATGCCGAGCACGGGGCCGGGTACGGGCAGGCGCAGCGCGTAGCTGATCACCTCCCCGACGGATTGGAAAACCAGCAGGATGGCAAAGGTCTGGAGCATGGGGGCGGTCGTGGTTGCGCATTTCGCCCCTCTCCCGCAAGCGGGAGAGGGGGGAGACAACCACGGCCTTGCTCCGGCCGGGGGATGTTATCCCAGCATCCGGTCGACCAGTTCGACCCAGTGCATCACCGGCGTATCGGTACCGCTTTGCAGGTGCGTGATGCAGCCGATATTGGCTGACACGATGGCTTCGGGCTGCGTGGCCTGCAGTTTGCCGAGCTTGTCGTCGCGCAGGCGGTAGGCCAGTTCCGGCTGCAGCACTGAATACGTGCCCGCCGAGCCGCAGCACCGGTGGCTGTCAGCGCAGAGTTTGACCTCCACGCCGAGGTCGGTCAAGAGTGCCTCCACCTTGCCGCGGATCTGCTGGCCGTGCTGCAGCGTGCAGGGCGGGTGGTAAGCGACGCGCCGGCTGTCGCGCGGCACCGCGCCGGCCAGGGCGTGCAGGTCGTCGGCAAAGTCCGGCAGGATCTCGGACAAGTCGCGCGTCAATGCGGAAACGCGTCGCGCGCGCTCCGCGTACTTTGGATCGTTGCGCAGCAAATGCCCGTAGTCCTTGACCATCGCGCCGCAGCCGGAGGCGGTCATCACGATAGCCTCGGCGCCGGCTTCGATATGCGGCCACCACGCATCGATATTGCGGCGCATATTGTCGAGGCCGCCGTCGTGGTCGCCGGTGTGGAAACGGATTGCCCCGCAGCAGCCCGCCTCGCGCGCCACCACCAGTTGCACGCCGACACGGTCGAACACGCGCGCGGTCGCGGCATTGATGTTGGGCGACATCGCCGGCTGCACGCAACCGTCGAGCAACAACATCTTGCGTGCGTGGACATTGCGGGGCCAGGTGCCGGCTTCGGCGGCTTGCGACAGCGCCGGCACCTTGTTGCGCAGCGCGCCCGGCAGCATCGGCCGCACCATCTGGCCAAGCCGCAGCGCGGTGCTGAACAGCTTCGGGCGCGTCAGCCCCTCGCGCAGCACCCAGCGCGCCATGCGCTGGCCGGCGGGGCGCTGGATGCCTTCGGCTTCGAGCTTGTCGTCGACCACCTTGCGGCCGATGTCGACCAGGCGCCCGTAGCGCACGCCCGACGGGCAGGTCGACTCGCAGTTGCGGCAGGTCAGGCAGCGGTCCAGGTGCAGGCGCGTGCTTTCGGTGATGGCATTGCCTTCCAGCACCTGCTTCATCAGGTAGATGCGCCCGCGCGGCCCGTCGAGTTCGTCGCCGAGCAGTTGATACGTCGGGCACGTGGCGGTGCAGAAGCCGCAATGCACGCATTTGCCGACGATGGATTTGGCTTCCTCGCCTTCGGGCGTGTTGCGGAGAAAATCGGCCAGGGTCGTTTGCATGGTGTGGGGAGGTCTTTGCCTGGGCGTGGGAACGCTTGGGTGGTCCGGATCAGAGTCCGGGATACATGCGCTGCGGATTGAAGATGCCGGCCGGGTCGAAGGTCGCCTTCAGGCGGCGGTGGATTGCCGCCAGCGGCGAGGCCAGCGGCGTGAACACGCCCACCGACTTGTCGCCGTTGCGGAACAGCGTGGCATGGCCGCCGGCGGCCTGGGCCACGGCGCGCACGCTTTCGGCATCGGTCCTGGTGGCGCCATCGGCGGGCAGCCACCAGCGCTGGCCGCCGCCCCATTCCACCAGTTGCTGGCCCGGCAGGTCCAGCGGCGCGGCGACCGGCGGCACCGCCAGGCGCCACAGCGCGCGGCCCGCGTGCGCCGGCGCGAAGAAGGCATGGGTCTGCTCGCGCAGCGATTGCCACAGCGCGGTGGCCACGGCGGCATCGACACGCTCGCCACCCAGTCGTGCGCATGCGGCGCGCACCGCCGCGGTGGCGCCTGCCAGGCGCACGTGCAGCACGCCGTCATGCCAGGCTGACGCGGCCAGCGGCAGCGGCTGGCCGCCCCACTGGTTCAGCTGCCGGATCGCATCGGCCTGCGCCAGCTCGAAGCGCAGCGTGGCTTCGTCGAACGGCGCGGGCAGCACCTTGAGCGACACTTCCAGCACCAGCCCGAGCGTGCCCAGCGAGCCCGCCAGCAGCCGCGAGACATCGTAGCCGGCCACGTTCTTCATCACCTGGCCGCCGAAGTTCATCACCTCGCCCTTGCCGTCCATCAGCTGCGCCCCCAGCACGAAGTCGCGCAGCGCGCCGACCGACTGCCGGCGCGGGCCTGACAAGCCGGCGGCCACCGCGCCGCCCAGCGTGGCCGCGCTGGCCTGGCCGGGCAGCGCGAAGTGGGGCGGCTCGAAGGCCAGCACCTGGCGCTTCCCGGCCAGCGCGGCTTCGACTTCCGCCAGCGGCGTGCCGCAGCGCGCCGTGATCACCAGCTCGGCCGGGTCGTAGTCGACGATGCCGGCGTAGGCGCGCGTGTCCAGCACCTGGCCTTCAGGTGCCTGGCCGTAGAAGTCCTTGCTGCCGCCACCGCGCAGCCGCAGCGGCGTGCGGGTTTCGGTGGCTTGCCTGACGGCGTCGCGGAAGGCGTCGAGGGTGGCTTGCATATGCGTGGGTGGTGCGTGGCTGATGAGGAGGAGATTGTTTCCGTCGCGGCTCAGGATCCGGGCTTGCCGTCGCGGCCGCCGGGGACTTCAGGCCTGTCGTTCTGGTAATCCGGCAGCGCGCTGCCGCAGTGCTTGCAGTACATCGCGTCGGGCTCGTGGCCCTCGGTCAGGCAATGGGTGCAGGTGCGCGTGGTCAGCGGCTTCTTCAGGATGCTTGCGGCCAGCTCGGCGCCGACGATGCCGGTGGGGAAGGCGATGATGCCGTAGCCCAGCAGGATCGTCAGCGAGGTGATGAACTGGCCCAGCGGCGTCTTCGGCACCATGTCGCCGAAGCCGGTGGTGGTGAGCGTGACCACCGCCCAGTACATGGCGAGCGGAATGCTGTGGAAACCGTGCTCGGGACCTTCGACCACATACATCACCGTGCCCAGGATCACGGTGATGATGAACACCGTGCCCAGGAACACGAAGATCTTGCGCCGGCTGTTGATCAGCGCGTTGTACAGGATCTCCGCTTCCTCGAAATACACCGTCAGCTTGAGGATCCGGAAAACGCGCAACAGCCGCAGCAGGCGCACGTCGATCAGGAAGTGCAGTTCCGGCACGAAGAACGCGAGCCACGTCGGCATGATCGAAATGAAGTCGATGATGCCGTAGAAGCTGAAGACATAGCGCCATGGCCTGCGCACCACGAGGATGCGCATCACGTACTCGGCCGTGAAGATCAGCGTGAAGCCCCACTCCAGCACGGTGAACAGCGTGCCGAGCCGGTCATGGACGGCGGGCAGGCTGTCGAGCATCACCACCATTACGCTGGCGACGATCGCGATCAGCAGCGCGACGTCGAAAATGCGCCCTTCGCGCGTGTCGGCCTCGAAGATGATGGTGTACCAGCGCTGGCGCCAGCCGGTCTCGGGCTGGCCCAGGCGCTGGCGGACCACCGCTTCCTGGTACTGGCGTCGGCGTTCGTTGGCCATGGCGCGGGCTTCAGAAGCGCGGCAGGTCCGGATGCGGCAGCAGTCCCTTCCTGACGTGCATCTTGCCGTATTCCGCGCAGCGCGCCAGCGTGGGGATGGCCTTGTCGGGGTTCAGCAGGCGGGCCGGGTCGAAGGCTGCCTTGACGCCGAAGAACGCCTCGCGCTCGCTGGGCGAGAACTGCACGCACATCGAGTTGAGCTTCTCCACGCCCACGCCATGCTCGCCGGTGACGGTGCCGCCGAGCTCGACGCACGCTTCCAGGATGTCGGCGCCGAACAGCTCGGCACGGTGCCATTCGTCCTGGTCCGAGCCATCGAACAGGATCAGCGGGTGCATGTTGCCGTCGCCGGCATGGAACACGTTGATGCAGCGCAGGCCGTACTTGCGCTCCATCTCTTCGATGCGGCGCAGCAGCGTGCCGATGTGCTTGCGCGGGATGGTGCCGTCCATGCAGTAATAGTCCGGCGAAATGCGGCCCGCGGCGGGGAAGGCATTCTTGCGCCCGCTCCAGAAGCGCAGGCGCTCGGCTTCGTTCTGCGAGACCACGATGCGGGTGCAGCCCGACGCCTTCAGCACCGCGCTCATGCGCTCGATCTCTTCCGCCACTTCCTCGGGCGTGCCATCGGATTCGCACAGCAGGATGGCGGCGGCATCGAGGTCATAGCCCGCGTGCACGAACTCTTCCACCGCGGCGGTGGCGGGCTTGTCCATCATCTCCAGCCCGGCCGGGATGATGCCGGCGGCGATCACGTCGGCCACCGCATTGCCGCCTTTCTCGACGTCGTCGAAGCACGCCATGATGACTTGCGCCAGCTGCGGCTTGGGGATCAGGCGCACGGTCACCTCGGTGACCACGGCTAGCATGCCTTCGGAGCCGATCACCGCGGCCAGCAGGTCCAGGCCGGGCGAATCGGGCGCATCCGAACCGAACACCACCACCTCGCCTTCCATGGTCACGGCGCGCACGCGCAGCACGTTGTGCACGGTCAGGCCGTACTTCAGGCAATGCACGCCGCCGGAGTTCTCGCTGACGTTGCCGCCTATGGTGCAGGCGATCTGCGAGGAGGGATCGGGCGCGTAGTAGAGGTTGTGGGGCGCGGCGGCATCGGAGATGGCCAGGTTGCGCACGCCGGGCTGGACCACCGCGGTGCGCGAATACGGGTCGACCGACAGGATGCGCTTGAACTTGGCCAGCGACAGCACCAGGCCCTCGGCGATCGGCATGGCGCCGCCGGACAGGCTGGTGCCGGCGCCGCGCGGCACCACCGGCACGCCCAGCTTGTGGCACAGGCGGAGGATTGCGCAGACCTGTTCCTCGGTGTCGGGCAGGGCCACGGCCATCGGCACCTGGCGGTACGCGGCGAGGCCGTCGCACTCGTAGGGCACGGTGTCCTCCGGCCTGGACAGCAGCGCGGCGTCCGGCAGGATCTGCGCCAGGCCGGCTAGCAGCGCATTACGGCGGCCTTCGGCGGTGGCCTGCGCGCCTGCGGTGCCTTCGGTGGCGAGGGTGCGGGCTTCGTGCGGGGCATTCATGGCGACTCCTGGACTCTGGTCGGGCCGGCGGGCGGCCCGCCGTGGGGACGGCTGACGGGACGGCTGACTATAGCGCAGCCCTCATGCCGCGGGCACCACCAGGCACGTGAATTCCGCATGGCAAGCCGATCAAAAATGCTCATCATGGCCAGGCAGGCACCGGCCCCGGTTTCAGCGTAGCACCGGCCGGCGAGTGCAGGAAATGCGGCGCCCCCGCCTCAGCGTGCCGGGGCCGGCAGCCGCAGCACCATGTCGAGCTTGTCGTAGAAGTGCGGCGCGACATACAGCGCGTCGGGCTCCAGGCCGAAACGCTCGAAGCCAAGCGATTCGTACAGCCGCACCGCACCGGCGCTGCCGGCATTGACGCACAGGATCACCTGGCGCACGCCTTCCATGGCGGCGGCCTGCTCCAGCACGCGCTCCATCAGCGCGCGCCCGAGCTTCCTGTCGCGCCAGCCCGGCGCCACATACATACCGAAGATCGATGCCTTGTGCCAGTGCTTGCGGCGCGGCTCGCGCATGATGCCGACCACGCCGGCCAGTGCGGTGCCGTCGAAGGCGCCGTATACGGCCTTGTCGGCGCTCGGCGCGAGGCGCTGCGCCACCACTTCCGGCGACAGGTCCCGTTCTTCTTCCAGGCTGGCGGCAAAGGCTTCCGGCGCCTCGGCCAGGCCCTGCAGGCGCAGCGCATGGAAGGCTTCGGCATCGGCGGGGGTCAGCAGCCGGATCTCCAGGTTCTGCATACGTGCGGTCTCCTACCAGTCCAGGCTTAGCAGCCAGTCGACGAAATAGCGTGCCTCGGGCTTCAGCGGCGCCTGCTCGCGCTCGACGATGTAATAGCCGTGCGGCGATACCGACTCGATATCGAGCAGCCGCACCATCTGCCCCAGCGACAGCCAGTGCCGCGCCATGCGCTGGCGCACCAGCGCCACGCCCTGGTTGGATGCGATCGCTTCCAGCATCAGGCCGATGTCGTTGAACTGCGGCCCGGTCTGCGGCTCGGGCCAGTCCAGTCCGGCGGTCTCGAACCACGGCTTCCACGGCTCCAGCGGGCTGCGCAAAAGCACCAGGCCATGAAGGTGCTCGGGTTTGGTGATGGCGCGGCCGTTGACGCGCTCGTAGTATTCGCGCCCGCATGCCGGGAACACCGGTTCGACCAGCAATTTCGTGGTCTTCAGGTCGGGGTAGCGGCCGGTGCCGTAGCGGATCTCGACGTCGGTGTCCTCGGCCTTGACGTCGAGGAACGGGATCGCCAGGTGCAGTTCCAGGTCGATATGCGGGTACAGCGCGCCGAACTCGGGCAGCCGCGGCACCAGGTGCTGGCGCCCGAACGTCGGCGGGATCGCCACGCGCAGCCGCGTGCGCAGCTTGTTGTACTCGGGCCGCGCCAGCTCGTTCAGCGACTTGAGCGCGTCCTGCACGTTACGCAGGTAGCGCGTGCCGGCCGCGGTCAGCCGCAGCGCGGCGTTGGCGCGCACGAACAGGTCTTCGCCCCACAGCTCCTCGAGGTTCTTGATGCGGTGCGATACGGCGCTGGGCGTGACCGACAGCTCCTCGGCCGCGCGCGCGAAGCTGCCCAGGCGCGCGGCGGCCTCGAAGGCGATCAGCAGGTGCAGCGGCGGGACGCGGTTGAACATGGAAGCCATGCCGGCCGGTTCAGTGCGCGCCGCCGCGCGTGGCACTGAAGATCTTGCCCGGGTTGAGGATATGGTTGGGATCGAGCGCGTCCTTGATCACGCGCATCAGGTCGAGCGCATCCTCGCCGTGCTCCTTCACCAGGAAGCGCTGCTTGTGCAGCCCCACGCCGTGCTCGCCGGTGCAGGTGCCGCCCATCGCCAGCGCGCGTTCGACGATGCGCTGGTTGATGGCCTCGGCCTCGGCCATTTCCTCCGGCTTGTCCGGGTCGACCAGGATCGCCACGTGGAAATTGCCGTCGCCGACGTGGCCGACGATCGGGCAGGGCAGGGCGGAGGCGTTGAGGTCCTTTTCGGTTTCGGTCACGCACTCGGCCAGGCGCGAGATCGGCACGCACACGTCGGTGGTGACCGACTTGCAGCCGGGCTTGAGCTGCAGCATCGCAAAGTACGCGGTATGGCGCGCGTTCCACAGCCGGCTGCGGTCCTCGGGGCGCGTGGCCCACTCGAAGCCCTGGCCGCCGTGCTCGGCGGTGATCTGCTGCACGGTCTCGGCCTGCTCGCGCACGCCGGCCTCGGTGCCGTGGAATTCGAAGAACAGGTGCGGCGTCTCCGGCAGCGTCAGGTTGTCGTGGCGGTTGATGGCGCGGATCGCCAGCGCATCGACGAATTCAACACGCGCCACCGGCACGCCAAGCTGAATGGTCTGGATCACGGCCTGCACCGCGCTGCCCATGCTGGGGAAGGCGCACACCGCGGCCGAGATCGCCTCCGGCTGCGGGTAGAGCCGCACCGTGACCTCCGTGATGATGCCGAGCGTGCCTTCGCTGCCGATGAAGAGGCGGGTCAGGTCATAGCCGGCCGACGACTTGCGCGCGTGCGTGCCGGTGCGGATCACGCGGCCATCGGCGGTTACCACGGTCAGCGCCAGCACGTTCTCGCGCATGGTGCCGTAGCGCACCGCGTTGGTCCCGGAGGCGCGCGTCGCGCACATGCCGCCCAGCGACGCGTCCGCGCCCGGGTCGATCGGGAAGAACAGGCCGGTGTCCTTGATTTCCTGGTTCAGCTGCTTGCGCGTGACACCGGGCTGCACGGTCACGGTCAGGTCCTCGGGCTGCACCGCCAGCACGCGGTTCATCTGCGACAGGTCGAGGCTGACGCCGCCGGCGACGGCCAGCAGGTGCCCTTCCAGCGACGAGCCGGCGCCGTAGGGAATGAGCGGCACGCCGTGGTGGTTGCACAGGCGCGCCACCTCGGCGACTTCGTCGGTGCTGTGGGCGAACACGACCGCATCCGGCGCGGCCGGCGGGAACGGCGATTCATCGCGCCCATGGTGCTCGCGCACGCCGGCCGAGGTGGTGAAGCGCTCGCCGAAGCGCGCCGCGAGGGCGTCGCTGAAGGCGGGCGGCAGGGGGCGGCGTTCGAGCGCGGCGGGCGGCGTGGGGTGGTTCATGCGGGTCTCCGGCGGGTCGGCGCGGCGAGGTTGCCGGCGGTGGCGTTCCGGTTTTGTGGTCCGGAAAGGCAGGCGGGGCGCGACCCGGTTGGCGAATGGACGAATAACGGCATTCTACGCCGCGCGGCGGCTCATGCACCCTTGGCCGGCGCCGAGCTGGCCGATAGCCGCACAAGCGGGCGGAAGCGGGGGCAGCCCCTCGCGCGCATGGCGCATCCCTGCGCTCCGGCGCGATAATGCCCCATTTCCCCCCACACGCTTACCAGCCAAGAGGAGACCGGCATGGGCAACCGCCTGTCCAAGATTGCCACCCGCACCGGCGATGCCGGCACCACCGGCCTGGGCGACGGCACCCGCACCGGCAAGGACAGCCTGCGCATCGCCGCCATCGGCGACGTCGACGAACTGAACTGCCACGTCGGCGTGCTGCTGACCGAGACGCTTCCCGACGACGTGCGCGCCGCGCTGCTGCATATCCAGCATGACCTGTTCGACCTGGGCGGCGAGCTTTCCATCCCCGGCTACACCCTGCTCAAGCCCGAGCAGGTGGCGCAGCTCGACACCTGGCTGGCGGACTACAACGCCAACCTGCCGCGGCTGGCCGAATTCATCCTGCCCGGCGGCAGCCGCGCCGCGGCCCAGGCCCACGTGTGCCGCACCGTGTGCCGGCGCGCCGAGCGCGCGCTGGTGGCGCTGGGCGCGGCCGAGCCGCTGAACGAGGCGCCGCGCCAATACCTGAACCGGCTGTCTGACCTGATGTTCGTGCTGGCGCGGGTGCTGAACCGGGCCGGCGGCGGCTCCGACGTGCTGTGGCAGCGCGACCGGCAGGGAGGCTGAGTCGCGGCCAGTTACGCAGCAAGCCAGGCAGGAAGCCAGGCGGCAAGTTAAGTCGGCGGCATTTTTTTGTCGCCGGCCGAGGGCTTGGGCTCAAGCCCCGGCCGCAAATGCCGTTGAGGAAACGCAAAATCCGAGAAATTTACTCGGATTTGCCGTTTCTGCCCTTGAAAAGACCCCGGGCGGCCACATTTCGGCCTCAGGTTGAATTGCAGCCGCGCGGATGGCGATGGCTCAAGAGGAGAGAATAATGGGTAAGATCATCGGTATCGACCTCGGTACCACCAATAGCTGTGTGGCGATCATGGAGGGCAATACCCCCAAGGTCATCGAAAACTCGGAAGGTGCTCGCACCACCCCGTCGATCATCGCCTACATGGAAGACGGCGAGATCCTGGTCGGCGCGCCCGCCAAGCGGCAGGCCGTGACCAACCCGCGTAACACGCTGTACGCGGTCAAGCGCCTGATCGGCCGCAAGTTCGAAGAGAAGGAAGTCCAGAAGGACATCGGCCTGATGCCGTACTCCATCGTCAAGGCCGACAACGGCGACGCATGGGTGTCGGTGCGCGACCAGAAGCTGGCGCCGCCGCAGGTGTCGGCCGAAGTCCTGCGCAAGATGAAGAAGACGGCCGAGGACTACCTCGGCGAGCCGGTGACCGAAGCCGTGATCACGGTGCCGGCGTACTTCAACGACTCGCAGCGCCAGGCGACCAAGGACGCCGGCCGCATCGCCGGCCTGGACGTCAAGCGCATCATCAACGAGCCGACCGCGGCCGCACTGGCTTTCGGCCTGGACAAGAACGAGAAGGGCGACCGCAAGATCGCCGTGTATGACCTCGGCGGCGGTACCTTCGACATCTCGATCATCGAGATCGCGGACGTTGACGGCGAGAAGCAGTTCGAAGTGCTGTCGACCAACGGCGACACCTTCCTGGGCGGCGAAGACTTCGACCAGCGCATCATCGACTACATCATCGCCGAGTTCAAGAAGGACCAGGGCGTCGACCTGTCCAAGGACGTGCTCGCGCTGCAGCGGCTGAAGGAAGCCGCGGAAAAGGCCAAGATCGAACTGTCGAGCTCGCAGCAGACCGAGATCAACCTGCCGTACATCACGGCCGATGCCTCGGGTCCGAAGCACCTGAACCTGAAGATCACCCGCGCCAAGCTGGAGTCGCTGGTCGAAGAGCTGATCACCCGCACCATCGAGCCGTGCCGCACCGCGATCAAGGACGCCGGCGTCAAGGTCAGCGACATCGACGACGTGATCCTGGTCGGCGGCATGACCCGCATGCCCAAGGTGCAGGAGCAGGTCAAGGAGTTCTTCGGCAAGGAAGCGCGCAAGGACGTGAACCCGGATGAAGCCGTGGCCGTCGGTGCCGCGATCCAGGGCTCGGTGCTGTCGGGCGACCGCAAGGACGTGCTGCTGCTGGACGTGACGCCGCTGTCGCTGGGGATCGAGACCCTGGGTGGCGTGATGACCAAGATGATCACCAAGAACACCACCATCCCGACCAAGCATGCGCAGGTGTTCTCGACCGCCGACGACAACCAGCCGGCCGTGACCATCAAGGTGTTCCAGGGCGAGCGTGAAATGGCCTCGGGCAACAAGCTGCTGGGCGAGTTCAACCTGGAAGGCATTCCGCCCGCAGCGCGCGGCACGCCGCAGATCGAAGTCTCGTTCGACATCGACGCCAACGGCATTCTGCACGTGGGCGCCAAGGACAAGGCCACCGGCAAGGAAAACCGGATCACCATCAAGGCGAACTCGGGCCTGTCGGAAGACGAGATCCAGCGCATGGTCAAGGACGCCGAGGCCAACGCCGAGGAAGACAAGAAGGCCCGCGAGCTGGCTGATGCCCGCAACCAGGCCGACGCGCTGATCCACTCGACCAGGAAGGCCGTCACCGAATACGGCGACAAGCTGGAAGCCGGCGAGAAGGAAAAGATCGAAGCCGCGATCAAGGAACTGGAAGACGCCGCCCGCGGCGGCGACAAGGCCGAGATCGATGCCAAGGTCAACGCGCTGTCGGAAGTCAGCCAGAAGCTGGGCGAGAAGGTCTACGCCGACATGCAGGCCAAGGCCGGCGAGCAGGGCGCAGCGGGTGCGGCAGGTGCCGGCGCGCAGCAGCAGGCCCAGCCGCAGGACGACAACGTTGTGGACGCCGAATTCAAGGAAGTCAACGACAAGAAGTAATCGGGACACGCGGGCGGCGGTGCAGGCACTGGCCGGCACCGCTCCCGCCCCGACGCCGGGCGCGGCCATCGGACCCAGCGGGAAACCGCCGTCGGATGCCTCGCTCGGCTTTTTTGCTATTCGCCGGTGGAGCGCCGCATGCGCGTGCCGGCCAAAAAGGTTTGAGCCACCATGGCAAAACGTGACTATTACGAAGTGCTCGGGGTAGGCAAGAACGCGAGCGACGACGAAATCAAGAAGGCTTATCGCAAGCTCGCGATGAAGTACCACCCGGACCGCAATCCGGAGGGCAAGGACGGCAAGGTCGCCGAGGAAAAATTCAAGGAGGTCAAAGAGGCCTACGAGATGCTTTCCGACTCGGAGAAGAAAGCGGCCTATGACCAGTACGGCCACGCCGGCGTCGACCCCAACATGGCCGGCGGCTTCGGCGGCGCGCAGGGCTACGGCGGTTTCGCCGAAGCCTTCGGCGACATCTTCGGCGATATCTTCGGCCAGCAGCAGGGTGGTCGCCGCGGCGGCGGCGGCCCGCAGGCCTATCGCGGCGCCGACCTGCGCTACAGCATGGAGATCAGCCTGGAGCAGGCCGCGCACGGCCACGAGGCGCAGATCCGCGTGCCGCACTGGGACGACTGCGACCACTGCCACGGCAAGGGCGCGGAGCCGGGCTCCAGCGTCGAGACCTGCCCGACCTGCCACGGCGCCGGCCAGGTGCGCGTGTCGCAGGGCTTCTTCACCATGCAGCAGACCTGCCCGAAGTGCCACGGCAGCGGCAAATTCATTCCCAAGCCGTGCACCAAGTGCCACGGCCAGGGCAAGCTGAAGTCGCAGAAGACGCTGGAAGTGAAGATCCCGGCGGGCATCGACGAAGGCATGCGCATCCGCTCGTCGGGCAACGGCGAGCCGGGCATCAACGGCGGGCCGCCGGGCGACCTGTACGTGGAAGTCCACATCAAGCAGCACGCGGTGTTCGAGCGCGACGGCGACGACCTGCATTGCCAGATGCCGATCTCCTTTGCCACCGCGGCGCTGGGCGGCGACCTGGAAGTGCCGACGCTGAACGGCAAGGCCACCTTCCCGGTGCCCGAGGCGACGCAATCGGGCAAGACCTTCCGCCTGCGCGGCAAGGGCATCAAGGGCGTGCGCTCGGGCTATCCGGGCGATCTCTACGTGCATGTGAACGTGGAGACGCCGGTCAAGCTGACCGAGTCGCAGAAGGAACTGCTGCGCCAGTTTGACCGCTCGGTGCACGAGGGCGGTTCGCGGCATAGCCCGCAGGAGCAATCATGGCTGGATAAGGTGAAGAGTTTCTTCAGCTGATCCGGCCTGGCGGTATGAGACCGGCCACGTGAGAGCGTGGCCGGTTTTGTTTTTGGTGCGGCGCTGTCCCTCAAAAAGCCGCCGGTTTTCTCCCCTCTCCCGCCTGCGGGAGAGGGGCCGGGGGAGAGGGCAGGCGCCTCCATCGCCCACCACCCCGTCGCGCGCGATAATGCATCCTGGTACTTCATGCCGGCCGTGCCGGCAGTCCAGTTTTCCCTGACGATTTCCCGTGGTAGCCAGCATCCAGCCCCCGCTCTTACCCCTGGCCCCTCTCCCGCAAGCGGGAGAGGGGAGCACGCCCTCAGCCCAAGGAGAGGTCTTCGTCCTTCTCGATGACGCCACTGCCCCGGTGCCACAGGCCGCATCGCGTCTCTACACCAGCTTCCTCCACGAAGACGTACTGCCCGCTGGCAGCGATACCGCCCGGCTCGACGCGATGCTCGCCGAAGGTTGGCGACAAGGCTGGCACGCCACGCTGTTCGCCCCTTACGAGTTCGGCGGCGCGCTGGTCGACGCCCCGGTCCACACCGGCGGGACGATGCCGTGCCATGACGGTGCGCTGCGCCTGCTCTGGTTCCGCGAGCTGCGCCACCTCGACGGCGCGGCCGTGACTGAATGGCTCCAGGGTAACGCCACGCCTGCGCCTGCCGGCCTGATGGACGTCGCCTCCGATACTCCGCGCGAAGCCTTCGACGACGCCATCGCCCGCATCCACCAGTGGATCGAGGCCGGCGACACCTACCAGGTCAACTACACCCAGCGCCTGCGCTTCCATGCCTTCGGCGATCCGCTGGCGCTGTACGCCGCGCTGCGCGCCGCGCAGCCGGTGCCCTACGGCACGCTGGCACGGCTGCCGGGCGACGCCTGGGTGCTGTCGCTGTCGCCGGAGCTGTTCGTGCGCCACGACGGCGGCGGCCACCTGCTGACGCGCCCGATGAAGGGCACCGCGCCGCGTTCGGGCGATGCGCAGCGCGACGCGCAGGCCGCGGCCGCGCTCGCCGCCGATGCCAAGAACCGCGCCGAGAACGTGATGATCGTCGACCTGCTGCGCAACGACCTGGGCCGGATCGCGCAGCCGGGCAGCGTGGCGGTGCCCGAGCGCTTTGCCGTGCAGCCGTTCGGCGCGGTACTGCAGATGACCTCGACGGTCACCGCCACGGCGCGTCCAGGGACCGGCTTCGGCGCGCTGATGGCGGCGCTGTTCCCATGTGGCTCGATCACCGGCGCGCCCAAGCGCCGCACCATGGAGATCATCGCCGCGCTGGAAGGCACGCCGCGCGGCCTCTACACCGGCGCGATCGGCTGGATCGATGCCCCGCAAGCCGGTGCCGCCATGGGCCCGTTTGCGCTGTCCGTGGCAATCCGCACCCTGGTGCTGGCGCCGCCAGCGGCCAGCGGGCTGCGTTCCGGCGAGATGGGCGTCGGCGGCGGCATCGTCCACGACAGCGTGGCCGCCGAGGAATTCGCGGAATGCGGCTGGAAGGCGCGCTTCCTGACGCGGCTCGATCCCGGCTTCACGCTGTTCGAGACCATGCGTGTGCAGGACGGTGAATGCCTGCACGCGGACCGCCACCTTACGCGCCTCGGAAATTCGGCGCGTGCGTTCGGGTTTGCCTTCGATGCCGACGCTGCACGGGCAGCGGCGGTGACGCAGGCCGGGCAACTTGGCGCCGGTACCTGGCGCCTGCGCATGGCGCTGGACAAGGCGGGCACGCTGTCCATCTCCAGCGGCGCGGTTGTGCCGTTGCCGGTGCCCGTCTCGGTCGACCTGGCGCCCGAAACATTGCCCGACGTCGATCCGTTGCGCCGCCACAAGACCAGCGCCCGCGCCGTCTACGACGCCGGCTGGCAAGCCGCGGAGCGCGCCGGCGGCTTCGACCGCCTGTTCTTCAATACCCGTGGCGAGTTGCTGGAAGGCGGGCGCAGTTCGGTTTTCGTCCGCATCGATGGCCGCTGGCTGACGCCGCCGCTGTCGGCCGACATCCTGCCCGGGGTGATGCGCGCGGTCGTGCTGGAGCAAGGCGGCGCGGCACTTGGCGCGCCCGGTGAAACGGTAGAGGAGGGCGTCATCACTCGTGCCATGCTGGCGCGTGCCGACGCCGTCGTGGTAGTCAGTGCACTGCGCGGCGCAATGCCGGCAACGCTCATCTAGGCGCTACGGGTGATGCGTGTCCAGCACGCCGTCGCCCAGCTTCCAGCGCACCACGCCCGGCAGGTTGATCAGCTCGCGGTCGTGGCACACCATGATCACGGTGCGGCCTTCGGTGGCGAGGTCGCGCACCAACGCAATCACCTGTTCGCGTGCATGGCCGTCGAGACTCGAGGTCGGTTCGTCGAGCAACAACAGCTCCGGCTCCAGCACCTTGGCGCGCGCCAGCGCCACACGCTGGATCTCGCCGCCCGACAGGTATTCGGGCGCGGTATCCTGCAGGTGCGACACGCCGGCCCAGCCCAGCGCCTCGCCCACGCGCCGCGCGATCTCGTCGTGCGGCAGGCGGCGCGCATGCAGGCCGTAGGCGATGTTCGCGCGCACCGAAGTGCGGAACAGGTAGGGGTGCTGGTGCAGATAGGCAATGCGCTGGCGCACCGCCAGCGGCAGCGGATCGAGCGGCGCGCCATGGGTCTGGCCGTTGGCATCGGTCCATTGCACGGTGGCGCCGGGCGCGCGTTCCAGCCCGGCCAGCATGCGCAGCAGCGTGGTCTTGCCGGCGCCATTCATGCCGGTCAGCACGATCGCGGTGGCGCGCGGGATCAACAGCGTGTCGATGGCAAACAGGCGGCGCAGGCCGATGGTGCGGGCCAGCCCGCGCACGGTCAGCAACGGGGAGGCCGGTGGTTGGGATGCCGCTGTCATCGCCGGAACCCTCCTGCGCCCTGCAGCCACGCCATGCCGATATTGACCAGCAGCGCCAGCGCCACCAGCACGATGCCCAGCGCGATGCCCTGCGCGAATTCGCCCTTGCTGGTTTCCAGCGCGATCGCGGTGGTGATGGTGCGGGTCGAGCCTTCGATATTGCCGCCGATCATCAGCGCCGAACCGACCTCGGCGATCACGCGCCCGAAGCCCGCCACCACCGCCGCCATCAGCCCGAAGCGCAGCTCGCGCAGCACGGTAAAGAAGGTGCGCCAGCGCCCGGCGCCCAGCACCCACGCGGTTTCGCGCAGGCGTACATCGGCACCCTGCAGCGTCGACAGCGCAAACGCCAGCACCACCGGGAAGCCGATCACCGCCTGCCCCAGCACCATGCCCGACGGCGTGAACAGCAGGTGCAGGCTGCCCAGCGGCCCCTGGCGCGTCAGCAAGAGATAAAGGATCAGCCCGACCAGCACGGTCGGAAACGAGAGAAAAGCCTGCACCACCACCACCACCGCGCGCCGCCCCGGGAACTGCCGCGTGGCGATCAGCCAGGCGGCGGCGATGGCGGGCACGGTGGCGAGCGCCAGTCCCAGCACCGCGATGGCCAGCGAGGTCCAGACGATGAACCACAGCCCCGCGTCGCCGCTGCCGAGCAGGCGGAATGCGGCGGCGGTGGCGGCAGCGATCTCCACCGGGTCAGGCGGAGAAGGTGTGCTCGGGAGCGGGGAAGCTGCCGTCCTTGACCGCGGCCACGTAGGCACGCACGGCGCCTTCGATCGAGGTCTGGCCTTCCATGAAGTTGCGCACGAACTTTGCCTTGCGGCCGGGGTAGACGTTGATCATGTCCTGCAGCACCAGCACCTGGCCGGTGCAGTCGGCGCCGGCGCCGATGCCGATGGTCGGCACCTTCAGCAGCTGCGTGATCTCGCCGGCGAGCTTGGCCGGCACCGCTTCCATCAGCACCACCTGCGCGCCCGCTTCCTGCAGCGCCAGCGCGTCGCGCTTGAGCTGCGCGGCGCCCGCGTCGGTCTTGCCCTGCACCTTGAAGCCGCCCAGCGCATGCACCGACTGCGGCGTCAGGCCAATATGCGCGCACACCGGGATGCTGCGCTCGACCAGGAATTTGACGATAGGCGCGAGCCAGTCGCCGCCTTCGAGCTTGACCATCTGCGCGCCGGCCTTCATCAGCGTGACGGCGCTGGCAAACGCGGTTTCCGGCGTTGGGTAGGTGCCGAATGGCAGGTCGGTCACCAGCATGGCGGTCTGGTTGCCGCGCACCACGCATTCGGTGTGGTAGGCCATGTGTTCCAGCGTCACCGGCAGCGTGGTCTGCTGGCCCTGCATCACGTTGCCCAGCGAATCGCCGACCAGGATCATCTCGACGCCGCAGTAGTCGAGCAGCGCCGCGAAGCTGGAGTCGTACGCGGTCAGCATGGCGATTTTCTCGCCGGCGTCGCGCATCGCCTGCAATTTGGGGATCGTGATGGTCTTGCGGGAGGGGTCGAGGAGGTAACTCATGGCAGTGCCCGAAGGTGACGGCGGGTTGTGCCGCTAAACCACCCGCGATACCACGCAGGGCAACGGCTGCCGTCGTTATTGTGTTGTGGCTGGCAGGCGGGGCCTGTCAGGGCGCAGCGAGATTGAGAAAGGCCTTGCGGCCGCGCATGATTTCAATGCGCGACAGTAGTGTACGGAAATCGTCATCGTTGTCCACCGGATTGAAGTGGGCGGTATCGACGACCAGTACCGGGGCCTCGTCGTAGCGGTGGAACAGTTCGCCGTAGGCGTCGGCCAGCCGCTGCAGATAGTGTTCGTCGATGCCGGCCTCGCCCGGCTCGCCGCGGCGCACGATGCGCTCGCGCAGCAGCGACGGCGTGGCCTGCAGCACGATGACCAGGTCGACCCGCTGCGGCGGCAGGCTGAAACGCGCGGCAATGGCGTCGTACAGCGCCAGTTCGTCAGGCGCCAGCGTCAGGGCCGCGTGCAGGCGGTCCCTGGCCATCAGGAAATTGCTGACCATGCGCTGGCCGGCCAGCAGCGCGGCCTGCCATTGCTGCAGCTGCGCGGCGCGCTGCGTCAGGCACCACAGCTGCATTGCCAGCGCGTGGCGCGCGGGATCGCGGTAGAACGGTTCCAGGAAGGGGCTGCGGCGCGCGCAGTCAGGCAGCTCGTGCGCCTGCAGCGTGTGCGCCAGGCGCTGGGCCAGCGAGGTCTTGCCCGATCCGACGGGGCCTTCGACGACGATGCGGCGCAGGTGGTCGAGCATGGCGCTTTGCGCGGATGACCCGGGAGCCTCAGCCGTTGCTGCCGGCCCTGCCTTCGGCCTGCAGGCGCAGGCACTTGCAGGTGGAGACTTTCTCGATGCGCTGGGACGTCACGCCGGCCAGGAAGTCGGCGGCGCGGCCGCGCCCGGGGATCGACAGTTCGGCGTCCAGCTCCACCAGCGGCACCAGCGTGAAGGCGCGCTCGGTCACGCGCGGATGCGGCACGGTCAGGTGCTCGTCGTCGTATTGTTCGTTGCCGAACACAAGGAGATCCAGGTCGAGCGTGCGCGGCGCGTTGCGGAACGGGCGCTCGCGCCCGAACTGGTCCTCGATGTGGTGGCAGATGCGCAGGAGCTGCGACGCGGTGAACGAGGTCTGCACCTTGACCACCGCGTTGTAGTAGTCGTCGCCGCCGGCATCGACTGGCGCGGTGCGATAGAGCGAGGAACGCGCCAGCACCGTGATGCCGACCTGCTGGGCCAGGCACACGATGGCGTCCTTGATGGCCTGGCGGGCATCGCCCAGATTTGCGCCGATGCCGATGAAGGCGAGAGTCATTTACGTTTCCTCCGGCTGGCCGGGGCCGGCATGTGCTGCCTGGCCCGCGTCCGAGTCGCTCCGGGAAGAAACTTTATCCGATTTCCGCGGACTGCGTCGGCGGCGCTTCTTGCGCGCCGGGCCTTCGCCTTCCGCACCCTGGGCTCCGCCCTGGCCGCCACCCTGGCCCCGCGCGCCGCGCACGGCGTCGATCAGGTCTTCGCGCTCATGTGGCTCGGCGTTCTGGAAGTCCTGCCACCAGGCGGCCAGCTCTTCCGGCAGCTCGCCGGACTGGCAGCGCAGCTGCAGGAAATCGTAGCCGGCACGGAAGCGCGGCGACTCCAGCAGGCGGAACGGCATGCGGCCGACGCGCTTCTCGAAGCGCGGCTGCATGCCCCAGATATCGCGCATGTCGGTGACGAAACGGCGCTGGATCGCCAGCTGGCCGGTCTGCTTTTCGAGCACCGAATCCATGGCGCTGTTGAGCGCGGCGATGGCGTGCTCGCCTTCGTCGCGCAACTGGTTCCAGCGCTGCAGCACGTGGTGCCACAGCAGCGCGGCAAACAGGAAGCCCGGCGACACCGGCTTGCCGGCCTGCACGCGGCGGTCGGTGTTATCCAGCGCCAGCTGCACGAAGCGCTGGCCCATGGGCTGCTCCAGCGCCACGTCCAGCAGCGGCAGCAGGCCCTTGTGCAGGCCCGCCTTGCGCAGCTCCTGCAGCGAGGCCCAGGCGTGGCCGGACATCAGCAGCTTGAGCATCTCGTCGAACACGCGTGCGCTGGGCACGTTGTGGATCAGCTCGGCCAGGCTGGCGACCGGATGGCGCGTGGCCTCGTCGATATCGAAGCCGGTCTTGGCAGCAAAGCGCACCACGCGCAGCATCCGCACCGGGTCTTCGCGGTAGCGCGTGGCCGGGTCGCCGATCATGCGCAGCGTGCGGGCGCGGATGTCTTCCATGCCGTGATGGTAGTCATGCACGGTCTGCGCGGCCGGGTCGTAGTACATCGCGTTGATGGTGAAGTCGCGGCGTTCCGCGTCTTCGGCCTGCGAGCCCCACACGTTGTCGCGCAGCACGCGGCCCGAGGCGTCGATCGCATGGGTCTTGCTGTCGAGCTCGGCGCGCTTCAGGCGGCGGCCTTCGGGCAGGGTCTCGCTGGCGATGGCGTCGACCAGCGCACGGAAGGTCGAGACCTCGATGATTTCCTGCTCGCGCCCGCCGTAGAAGGTCACGTGCACGATCTGGAAGCGGCGGCCGATGATGCGCGAGCGGCGGAACAGCGACTGCACCTGCTCGGGCGTGGCATTGGTGGCGACGTCGAAATCCTTGGGCTTGATGCCGAGCAGCAGGTCGCGCACGGCGCCGCCGACGATATAGGCCTGGTAGCCGGCCTGCTGCAGCGTCGAAGTGACCTTGACGGCATTGCGCGACAACAGCGTGGGGTCGATCTGGTGCTCGTCCACGTTGACGATGCGCGGCGTATGGGCGCGGCCGGTGCGGCGCTGCTTGGGGCCGGGCTTGCCCAGCAGCCTGGTAATGAGCTTCTTGATCACGTCAGAACAGATCCATGATGCGCCAGCCGGCCGCGGCGGCGTGGTGGCGCAGGCGATCGTCCGGATTGGTGGCGATCGGCTCGGAGACTTTTTCCAGCAGGGGCAGGTCGTTGGCCGAGTCGCTGTAGAAGGTGGTGGTCTCGAAGTTGTCCCAGGTCGCGCCCTGGGCCTTGAGCCAGGCTTCGACGCGGGTGATCTTGCCTTCGCGGAAACTCGGCACGCCGAAGACATCGCCGGTGAACTGGCTTTCCGGCTTGCCGTCGACGGTGGCGGGCTCGGTCGCGATCAGGTGCTTGATGCCGAAGGCGGCGGCGATCGGCGCCGTGACGAAGCTGTTGGTGGCGGTCACCACCGCGCACAGGTCGCCGGCCTCGATGTGCTTGTAGACCAGCGCGCGCGCCTGCGGCGTGATCACCGGGTCGATCACCTCGTGCATGAACTGCGCGCGCATGGCGTCGAGCTTGTCGCGCGGGTTGGCCGCCAGCGGCCCCAGCGCAAAGCGCAGGAACGCCTGGATGTCCAGCGTGCCCGCCTTGTAGTGGTTGTAGAACTCGTCGTTCTTCTGCCGGTAAATTTCCTCGTCGACGATGCCCAGGCGGACCAGGAAGCGGCCCCATTCGTGGTCGCTGTCGGTCGGGATCAGGGTGTGGTCGAGGTCAAAGAGTGCCAGATTCATGGGGCGCGATTTTACCTTAAGGCAGGATGGGGTAAGGGAGCGGGCGGGGCGGGGCCGTCGCCTAGTCCCGGAATTCAGCGAACATCTCGCGCAGCAGCGGCAGCGTGACCGGCCGCTTGCGTTCGAGCGAGTAGGTATCGAGCGCGTCGAGCAGCGCCATCAGGCTGGGCATGTCGCGGTAGTGGCGCGTGACCAGCCAGTGCGTGATCTCGGGCGACAGCTGCAGGCCGCGCTCGCGTGCCGCTTGCAGCACCGCGGCCTTCTTGTCGTCGTCGGACAGCGGCGCGACCTGGTACACCAGGCCCCAGCCCAGCCGGGTGCGCAGGTCTTCCCGCACTGGCATGGCGCGCGGGGCCAGGCCGCCGGCGACCACCAGCGCGGTGCGCACGTGGGCGCGCACCTCGTTGTACAGCGAAAACACCGCGATCTGGCGCGCTTCGTCCAGCAGCTCGACATCGTCGACGGTGTAGAGCTGGCACCACGGGTCGAACAGGAAGTCGGACAACGGGTGGTGCGGGCTCAGGTAGCGCGAGCGGATGCCATGCTGTGGCGCTGCCTCGCAGACCGCGTGCAGCAGGTGGGTGCGGCCGCAGCCGACCTCGCCCCACAGGTAGACCAGCCGGTCGGTGGCGCGCTCCTGCGCGACCGCGGCGGGCAGCTCCTGCAGGCGCTGCACCGGCTCGCGGTTGGCCGCCACCACGAAATTCTCGAAGGTCGAAGGCGGCGGACTGCCCAGTTCGAGCGACAGTTGCTTGTTGGGACGCGGGGACATGACGTATGGCTAACTTGCGGGGTGGCGTCTGGGGGATGGGGTCGGGATAGTGGCAGCCGTTATTTTCGGTACAGGTCGCTGGCCACGTAAACCCGGCGCAGCTGCCGCGCGCCGACCAGCAGCACGGCGCACGTCGGCAGCGCCAGCAGCACGCCAAAGAAGCCGAACAGCTGGCCGAAGGCAAGCAGCGCGAAGATCACCACCAGCGGGTGCAGCCCGATGCGCTCGCCCACCAGGCGCGGCGTCAGGTAGAAGCTCTCGATGAACTGGCCGAAGCCGTACACCACCGCCACCGCACCCAGCCCATACCAGTTGCCGAACTGCAGCATCGCCGCCAGGATCGCCATGACCAGCCCGACACCGAAGCCGATATACGGGATAAAGACCGCCAGCCCGGTGAAGACCCCGACCGGCACGCCGATATCGAAGCCGGCAATGGTCAGCCCGATCGAGTAGATCGCCGCCAGGATCACCATCACCAGGATCTGGCCGCGCAGGTATTGCGACAGCAGGGCATCGGTCTCGTTGGTCAGCTCGCGCACCTTGGGCACCCAGCGGCGCGGCACCACGCCCTCGATGCGGCGCATCACCATGTGCCAGTCCATCATCAGGTAGAACATGACGATGGGCACGATAAAGATGATGCCCGCCACCTCGATCAGTGCCGAACCCGACATCTTGACGTAGTTCAGCAACACCACCAGCAGGTCTTCCGGGCTGGCCGAGAAGCGGTCCGACAGCATGCTGCGCAGCCCCGGGAAGTCAAAGCGCACGCGCACGCCGAACTCCGCCAGCCGCGGCGCCACCACGGAATTGAGCTTTTTCAGCAGGATCGGCAACTGCTCGCGCACCTGCGGGATCTCGCGCTGGAGCACCGCGATCAGCAGCAGCACCAGCATCACGCAGATCACCGTCAGCAGCAGGATCATCAGCGTCACGCCGATGGCGCGCGGCACCCGGCGCCGTTGCAGCCAGTCCACACCCGGGTTCAGGATATAGGCGAAGATGAACGCGAACAGGAACGGCGTCAGCACCGGCGCCAGCGCGATGATCGCGGCGAACAGCGCGGCGGCCACTGCGATCCAGAGCAGGATGCGTTTGGTCTCGTGGTTCAGCAGCGGGGCGTTCATCAAATAATCTGGGCAAGAGGCGGCAGGGCGGGTTTTCGGCATAGTTGGCCGGAAACTGGAAGCCGGGGGCCTCTATCCGTTAAAATTGCGATTCTACTGGACTCGCGCCCGCCTTCCGATGCCAAGCGGCGGAAGCTGCAACGGAAGCCCCGACTGCGCGAGCGCCGGATTTGTCACTTTAGTTCCTCCCTTTATTCCTCCAGGACAAGCAGGTTCCCATGAGCGCATCCCCGACCGACGGCCAGGCCGGCCTTTCCTACCGCGACGCCGGTGTTGACATCGATGCCGGCGACGCGCTGGTCGACCGCATCAAGCCGTTTGCCAAGCGCACCATGCGCGAAGGCGTGATGGCCGGCATCGGCGGGTTCGGTGCGCTGTTCGAGCTGTCGAAGAAATTCCAGGAGCCCGTGCTGGTGTCGGGCACCGACGGCGTGGGCACCAAGCTCAAGCTGGCGTTCCAGCTGAACCGCCACGACACCGTCGGCCAGGACCTGGTCGCGATGAGCGTCAACGACATCCTGGTGCAGGGCGCCGAGCCGCTGTTCTTCCTGGACTACTTCGCCTGCGGCAAGCTGGACGTCGACACCGCCGCCACCGTGATCCAGGGCATCGCCCGCGGCTGCGAACTGGCCGGCTGCGCGCTGATCGGCGGCGAGACCGCTGAAATGCCGAGCATGTACCCGGACGGCGAATACGACCTGGCCGGCTTTGCCGTCGGCGCGGTCGAGAAGAAGAAGATCATCGACGGCAGCACCATCACCCCGGGCGACGTGGTGCTGGGCCTGGCGTCGTCGGGCGCGCATTCCAACGGCTATTCGCTGGTGCGCAAGATCATCGAGGTGGCCAAGCCGGACCTGAATGCCGACTTCCACGGCCAGCGCCTGCAGGACGCCATCATGGCGCCGACGCGCATCTACGTGAAGCCGCTGCTGTCTCTGATCGAGACCCTTCCGGTCAAGGGCATGGCCCACATCACCGGCGGCGGCCTGACCGAGAACGTGCCGCGCGTGCTGGCGCAGAACGTGACTGCCGTGCTGCATCGTGATGCCTGGGCCCTGCCGCCGCTGTTCCAGTGGCTGCAGGCGCAGGGCCGCGTGGCCGACGACGAAATGCACCGCGTCTTCAACTGCGGCATCGGCATGGTGGTGATCGTGGCCAAGGAAGACGCCGAACGCGCCATCCGCCACCTGCAGGCCGCCGGCGAAGCCGTGTGGGAGATTGGTGAGATCCGCGAACGTGCCGAGGGCGAGGCCCAGACCATCGTGATCTGACGCGACCCCAGCGTTTCACACATACAGAAAACGGCGCTTGCCTTCGGGCATGCGCCGTTTTTTTTCGTCCGTGCCCTGGCGGATATGGTGGTTAGGTGTTTACCCGAACCCGCTGCCACCATTTGTGGCAGATATCGCTTTAGTGCATTGCACCAAATTCCAGCATGCATATGCACCATATCTGACAAACAATATTTTGCTTGATTGTATGGCGGTTTATGTCCTAATGTACTGAGCAAAGGCGAGGCGCATGCATGCCCCGTCGGAGACAACCCCGCGCGCAACCGGCGACCGATGCGCAGCGGGCAGGCCAGGGACCATTGGAGGAACACCATGCAAGCAGTCAGCATCGACGCCGCGGGAAAAGGCGCGTCGGCCAAGAAACAGTCAGTCGCGCGCGTCGCCGGGGCCAGCCTGGCCGGCACTACGCTGGAGTTCTACGACCACTTCATCTACGGATCGGCCGCGGCGCTGGTCTTCCCCAAGCTGTTCTTCCCGCAGAGCGATCCGCTGACCGCGACGCTGCTGTCCTTCGCCAGCTATGGCGTGGCATTCGTGGCGCGGCCGCTGGGCGCGGCCATCTTCGGCCACTTCGGCGACAAGATGGGCCGCAAGTCGATCCTGATCATCACGCTGCTGATGATGGGCCTGGCCACCTTCGGCATCGGCCTGCTGCCGACCTATGCCGCGGCTGGCGCGCTGGCGCCGCTGCTGCTGGTGCTGCTGCGCGTGGTGCAGGGCCTGGCGCTGGGCGGCGAGTGGGGCGGGGCCGCGATCATGGTCAACGAGCTTGATCCCGAAGGTAAGCGGCGCGGCATCCTCGGCAGCCTGGTGCAGCTGGCGGCGCCGATCGGCTTGCTGCTGGCCAACGGCATCTTTGCGCTGGTGACGTGGCAGGTGTCCGAAGAAGCCTTCCTCAGCTGGGGCTGGCGCGTGCCGTTCCTGCTGTCGGCGCTGCTGGTCGGGGTCGGGCTCTATATCCGCTCCAACGTGCGGGAATCCGGCATGTTCGAGAAGCTGGAGGAATCGCATGCCGAAGCGCGCGCGCCCATCATGGAAGTGCTGCGCAACTACAAGAAGCAGCTGTTGATCGCCTTCGGCGCGCGGCTGGGCGGCGACATCGCCTTCTATGTGTTCACGCTGTTCCTGCTGTACTTCGTGCCGACCAAGCTGGGCCTGCCCAAGAGCATCGCGCTTAACGCCGTGCTGCTGGGCGCGGTGGCGCAGATCCTGTTCATCCCGATCGCTGGGCTGCTGGCTGACCGCATCGGGCGCCGCCCGGTGCTGATGATCGGCGGTATCGGCGGCGCGGTGTGGGCCTTTGTCTTCTTTGCCATGGTCAAGACCGGCAGCCCTGCGCTGATTATGCTGGCCTCGTTCGTCGGCATGGTGCTGGTGTCGTTCATGTTCTCGCCGCTGGCCTCGTTCCTGCCCGAGCTGTTCGCCACCCGGGTGCGCGTCACCGGTGCCTCGCTTGGCTTCCAGTTCGCCGGCGTGTTCGGCGGCGCGCTGGCCCCGCTGATCGCGATCGGCCTGCTCGACCGCTTCGGCAGCACCGCGCCGGTGGCGATCTACCTGGCGGTGGTGTGCGCGCTGATCGCGGTCGCCGCGGCCGCCGCACGCGAAACCGCGCGGATGCACCTGTCCGACGCAGACCGTTGAAGACAACCTCGGGGGCGCCCGGCGCGCCCCTTCTTTTCCTTACGTGACGAACATCGTGAAACAGTTTGACCTGATCATCCGCAACGGCACCGTGGTGACTGCCAGCGACACCATGCAATGCGACATCGCCGTCAGGGACGGCCGGATCGTGCAGCTCGGCCTTGACCTGGGCGAAGCCACGGAGGTCATCGACGCCAGCGGCAAGCTGGTGCTGCCGGGCGGCGTCGATGCGCACTGCCACCTGGACCAGCCCATGCCGGACGGCCTCAGGATGGCCGACGACTTCCGCACCGGCTCGGTCTCGGCCGCGTGCGGCGGCACTACCACCGTGATCCCTTTCGCCGCGCAGGAGAAGGGCCATTCGCTGCGCGCGGCGGTGGACGACTACCATCGCCGCGCCGGCGGCAAGTCGGTGGTCGACTATGCCTTCCACCTGATCGTTGCCGACCCGACCCATGCCGTGTTGCAGGACGAACTGCCGGGGCTGATCCGCGAGGGCTATTCGTCGTTCAAGATCTACATGACCTACGACGACCTCAAGCTTAACGACCGCGAGATCCTCGAGGTGCTGTCGGTGGCGCGCCAGGAAGGCGCGCTGGTGATGGTGCATGCCGAGAATTCCGACTGCATCGCGTGGCTGACCGACAAGCTCGAGGCCGCTGGCAACACCGCGCCGCGCTTCCATGCGCTGGCCCGGCCGATGGCGATCGAGCGCGAGGCCACGCACCGCGCCATCACCTTCTCCGAGCTGGTCGATGTGCCGATCCTGATCGTCCACGTCTCCGGCAAGGAAGCGGTGGAGCAGATCCGCTGGGCGCGCAACCGCGGCATGAAGATCTTTGCCGAGACCTGCCCGCAGTACCTGTTCCTGACCGCCGACGACCTGGACCAGCCCGACTACCACGGCGCCAAGTGCGTCTGCAGCCCGCCGCCGCGCGACCGCGGCAACCAGGAGGTGATCTGGGACGGGCTTGCCGACGGCCTGTTCACCATCTTCTCGTCCGACCACGCGCCGTTCCGCTACGACGATCCCGAGGGCAAGAAGCCCGGCGGGAAGGAAGTGCCGTTCCAGTACATCCCCAACGGTATCCCGGGCCTCGAGACGCGCCTGCCGCTGCTGTTCTCGGCGGGCGTCAACGGCGGCCGCATCTCGGTGAACCAGTTCGTGGCGCTGACCTCGACCAATCCCGCCAAGCTGTACGGCCTGCACCCGCGCAAGGGCACCATCGCCATCGGCGCCGACGCCGACCTGGTGCTGTGGGATCCGAAGCGCGAAGTGCAGATCCGCAATGCCGACCTGCACCACGCCGTCGACTACACGCCGTATGAAGGACAGCGCGTGACCGGCTGGCCGGTGACCACGCTGGTGCGCGGCAAGGTCATCGCGCATGAAGGCGAAGTGCGCGCCGAGGCCGGCCATGGCGAGTTCCTGCCGTGCGCGCTGCCGGAGATGGCGCGGCCGCGCTACCGCACCTCGGGCGGCAGCCTGTGAATGCGGTGGTTTTTTCGATGATCTGACCGACACTGCCGATATGGAACTGACCAACAGCCTGGACGCCGCCACCATCGCCGGGCGCGTGGCCGCCGGCCGCCTCGATCCCGCCGAGGTGGTGGCCGCGTTCCAGGCCCGCATCGCGGCGCGCAACGACCAGCTCAACGCCGTCTTCGAACAACGCCAGGAGCTGGTCGACGCCGACCTGGCGCAGCTGCGCGCACGGCTGGCGCAGGGCGAGCGCCCGCTGCTGGCGGGCGTGCCGGTGATCGTCAAGGACGTGATCTGGAGCCAGGGCCGCCGCGTCACGCAGGGCTCGCAGCTGTACCGCGACTTTATCGCGCCGGCCGATGCGATCGCGGTCGAGCGCCTGCGCCGCGCCGGCGCGATCGTGCTCGGCATGGGCAATACCTCGGAGTTCGCCTGCAAGGGCCTGACCACCAACAAGGTCTACGGCCTGACGCGCCATCCGCTCGACGCCACGCTGACCGCCGGCGGGTCGTCCGGCGGCTGCGCGGTGGCGGTGGCTGCCGGCATGGCGCCGCTGGCGCTGGGCACCGACGGCGGCGGCTCCAGCCGGCGCCCGCCCGCACATGCCGGCGTGGTCGGCTTCAAGCCGTCCTATGGCGCGATTCCCGATTCGATCGGCTTTGCCCACGCCTTCAACGGCATCCAGGTGATCGCGCCGATCACGCGCACCGTGTCCGATGCGGCGCTGATGTTCGAGGCGCTGGCCGGCGCCGATGCACGCGATCCGGATACGCTGGGCTTCAGCCTGGCGGCAGAGCGCCCGCTGCATACGCTCAGGATCGCGCTGAGCCCGCGGCTGGGCTTCGATACGCCGGTCGACGATGACGTCGCCGAAGCCTGCGCGCAGGCAGTGGCGCGGCTGCAGGCGGCAGGCCTGAGCATCGAGATGGCCGACCCGGCCTGGCCCCGGGGCGCCGACGAGGCAGCACTGATGCCGCTGCAGCACGTGGGGCTGGCCAATCTCTACGGCGACGCCTGGCGCCGCGATCCCGATGTATTCGATCCGGATGTCGCGCGCCAGATCGAGCGCGGGCTGGCGTGGACCGGCGCCGACGTGGCGCGTGCGCGCGAAGCCAGCCACCAGATCGCGCTGGCCATGGCGGAGTTCTTTACCCGCTACGACTTGCTGCTGTGCCCGACCACGCCGTGCGTGGCGTGGCGTAACGACCGGCTCGGGCCCGAACGGATCGGCGGCGTTGCCGTCGAGCCGCGCGCCCATGCGGTCTTCACCCCTTTCTTCAACCATGCGCTGGCACCGGCGATCTCGGTGCCTTGCGGCAGCGGCCGCGACGGCCTGCCGGTGGGCCTGCAGATCGCCGGCCCGCGCGGCGCCGACCGCACCGTGCTGGCCGCGGCCAGGCTTGCCGAACGCGTGCTCGCGGCGCGGCCCGGCGCTAACGGATAACTACGGATAACAAAGATATGCGAATTCTTGTCCTCAATCCCAATACCAGCGAAGGCATCACCGCGCGGCTGATGGCCGCGGCCACGCCGGTGGCATCGCCCGGCACCGAGCTGGTGCCGCTGACCGCCAGCCGTGGCGTGCCGTATATCGCCACGCGCGCCGAGGCGCAGATCGGCGGCGCCATTGCGCTGGAGATGCTGGCGGAACGCCACACGGAATTCGACGCCGCGATCATCGCCGCCTTTGGCGATCCCGGCCTGATGGGCGCGCGCGAGCTGTTCGACCTGCCGGTGGTAGGCATGGCCGAGGCGGCCATGCTGTCGGCCTGCATGCTGGGCCGGCGCTTTTCGATCGTCACTTTCGCGCGCGCCCTCGGCCCCTGGTACGAGGAATGCGTGGACATGCACGGCCTGCGCGGCCGGCTGGCCGGCATCCGCATGCTCGACGGCAGCTTTGCCTCGGTCTCGGACGTGCAGGAAGAAAAGGAAGCGGTGCTGGTGGAACTGGCCAACCGCGCCGTGGTGGAAGACGAGGCCGACGTGGTGATCCTGGCCGGCGCGCCGCTGGCGGGCCTGGCCGCGCGCGTGCGCGATCGCATCCCGGTGCCGGTGGTCGACCAGATGGCTGCCGCGGTCAAGCAGGCCGAGGCGCTGGTCGCGTTGCAGCCGCGCAAGGCCAGCGCGGGCACGTTCCGGCGTCCGGATGCCAAACCGACGATCGGCCTGGCGCAGGCGCTGGCGGCGCGCATCGAGCACCGCTGAACACTGTCTGTCCAACACCGCGTCATTTCCGCGCGCAGCGGGAATGACGCCGGCCTTACACCGCGGCGAACACCGCTTCCAGGTCCACTTTCTCTTCAGCCGGCAATTCCAGCCGCAGTGTGCTCTCGACATGCTCGAGGTGCTCGTCCATCAGCTGCGCCACGCGCTCGCCATCGCCGGCTTCCAGCGCATCGACGATATCGTCATGCTCGTGATGCGGGCACGACGGCACGCCCGGCGCGTCGTACAGCGCGATGATCAGGCATGTCAGCGAGCACAGCTCGCGCATGTACTTGCCCAGGTACTGGTTGCCGGTCAGCTCGGCCAGCCTGCAGTGGAATTCGCCTGACAGCCGGATGATGGCGCGCCGGTCGTTGCTGTCGCGCGCCTGCGCTTCCTCGCGCGTGGTCGCGCGCAGCGCTTTCAGCCCGGCCGCATCGATCGCGCCGGCAAGGTCGCGCACCAGCGCCGGTTCGAGCAGGCGGCGCGAATGCAGCACCTGCCTGGCTTCGGCCACGCTCGGGCTCGACACGAAGGTGCCGCGGTTCGGGTGCACCGTCAGCACGCCTTCATGGGCCAGCTTGCCGAAGGCGAGCCGCACCTTGGTGCGGCTGACGCCGAATACGCTGCCCAGTTTTTCCTCGACCAGCTTGGTGCCGGGCGGCAGCCGGTGTTCCCAGATCGCGGTCAGGATACGGTCGGCGATTTCCTCCACCGACGCACCGCGCGCGTTGTCCGCATCGTTTTCGTTGGCATTGCCCAGGGCAGGCGCGGGCTGGTCGGTTCTGGTTCGTGGCATGGCGGGTCGGCGCGGGTGGTCCGAAAAAGACATTCGGTGCCGTCATTGTATGGCGGCTTGCCATCAAGTGTATAACACCGGCGGTGGACCGGTTGCCAGCGCCGGCGGATTTACTTCGCCTTGCCCAGCCTGGCCAGCGCGTCGCCGGTGACGCGGCAAATGCGCCAGTCGGGCAGCACTTCGGCGCCCATGGCCTGGTAGAAGTCGATCGACGGCTGGTTCCAGTCCAGCACCGACCACTCGAAGCGGCCGCAGCCACGCTCGACCGCCAGCGCGGCGAGGTGCTGCAGCAACGCCTTGCCCAGGCCGTGGCCACGCCAGGCCGGGTCGACGTAAAGGTCTTCCAGGTACAGGCCGGGTTTGGCGAGGAAGGTGGAGAAGTTGTGGAAGAACAGGGCGAAGCCGACCGCCTTGGGCGCGCCATTGGCGTCAACTTCAACCAGCACCGCTTCGGCGTGCGGCGTGGCGCCGAACAGCGCTTCCTCGATCTTTTGCGGCGTGGCTTCGACGATATGCGTCAGCTTTTCGTATTCGGCCAGCGCCAGGATCAGGTTGAACAGGGTTTCGCTGTCGGCAGCGGTGGCGGGGCGCAGGGTGAAGGCGGATCTGGACATGTCCGTGAGTAGGCAAGAACAGGATCCGCGATTATCGCCTGTGCATCACATTGCCGTCAGTGGCCAAAGTCCGCCAGCTTGCGCACCTCGTCAACATAGCCCGGCGCCAGGCAGTCCACCACCAGCCGCTCCGGCGTGCTGCGCAGCCAGGTCAGCTGGCGCTTGCACAGCTGGCGCGTGGCAGCGATGCCGCGCTCGCGCATGGTGTCGAAATCGCACTCGCCGTCGAGGTATTCCCACACCTGCCGGTAGCCGACGCAGCGGATCGACGGCAGCCCCGGATGCAGGTCCTCGCGTGTGCGCAGGCGGCGGACTTCGTCAATAAAGCCGTTGGCCAGCATGGCGTCGTAGCGCTGCGCGATGCGCGCATGCAGCGCCAGCCGGTCCGAGGGCTCGAGCGCGATCACGCGGTAGCGCTGGTCTGCGGCACCGGCAAAGGTGCGGCCCTCGGCCTGGCGGGCCAGCAGCGCCGACATCGGCTGGCCCGAAAGCCGGTGGATTTCGAGCGCGCGCTGGATGCGCTGCGCATCGTTGGGCGCCAGGCGCGCCGCGGTGACGGGGTCGACCTGCGCCAGCATCGCATGCAGCGCCGGCCAGCCGCGCTCGGCGGCGAGCTGGTCCAGCTCGGCGCGCACCGCGGGGTCGGCCTGCGGCAAGTCGTTCAGCCCCTGCGTCAGCGCCTTGTAGTAGAGCATGGTGCCGCCCACGATCAGCGGTACGTTGCCGCGCGCGCGGATCTCGCCGATCAGCCGCCCGGCATCGGTGACGAACTGCGCCGCGGAATAGCTCTCGACCGGATCGATGATGTCGATCAGGTGGTGCGGCGCCGCGGCCAGTTCTGCGGGCGTGGGTTTGGCCGTGCCGATGTCCATTTCGCGGTACACCAGCGCTGAGTCCAGGCTGATGATCTCCACCGGCGCATCGGCCGCCAGCGCCAGCGCGGCGGCGGTCTTGCCCGAGGCGGTGGGCCCGAGCAGGCAGACCACGGGTGCAGGCGTGGCGGAATCGTCAGGTACGGCGGACATCGTCGGCAGAGTCGTAAAGAGGCGGTGGCGCTTACTGGCCGCGCAGGAACAGGCGGTCCAGCTCGGTCACGGTCAGTTGCACCCAGGTCGGGCGGCCGTGGTTGCACTGGTCGGCGCGCTCGGTCTGCTCCATCTGGCGCAGCAGCGCGTTCATTTCCTCGACGGTGAGCTTGCGGTTGGCGCGCACCGCGCTGTGGCAGGCCAGCGTGGCCAGCAGCTCGTTGCGGCGCTCGGCCAGCACGCGCGAGCCGCCGTAGGCGTGCAGGTCGCGCAGCACGTCGCGCGCCAGCGCTTCGGCGTCGGCCTGTTGCAGCAGCGCGGGCACCGCGCGCACCGCCAGCGTGGTCGGCGATACCGGCGTGATGTCGAAGCCGAGCAGCGCCAGCGTTTCCTGGTGCTCCTCTGCCGAGCCGATTTCCACCGGGCTGGCGGGCAGCGTGACCGGGATCAGCAGCGGCTGCACGGCCAGGTCGCGCGCGTCCAGGCCGGCCTTGATCTGCTCGTAGAGGATGCGTTCGTGCGCGGCGTGCATGTCCACCAGCACCAGCCCGCGCGCATTCTGCGCCAGCACATAGATGCCGTGCAGCTGGGCGATGGCATAGCCGAGGGGGTGGTCGTCGGTGGTGTCTGCCGCGTCGGCGGAGGCCGGCGGCAGGCGGTCGAGCAGGCCCGGCGGCTCGTCGGCGCGCGCGGCCTGCGCATCGGCCAGCCAGGCGGGCGGCTGCGCCGAAGCGCCGGGAAAATTGCCACCTGGAGCGCCATACGGGCGCGGCGTCGGCGCGGTCGCGTCGCGCACCATGCCGAGGTAGGCCTGGCGCGGCTGCGCAATGCCGAGCTCGGTCTGCCGCGCCGCGGAGTAGTTGACCCACTGGCTGCCACCACCGCCGCTGCCGCCGCCAAATGACGGTCGGGCGCCCGCAGGCGCCGCAGCCGGCAGCCGGATCTCGCCGTCCTCATCGGTATGCAGGCTGTCGCCGTTCTCGCCGGCCTGGCGTGCCAGGCTGCGCTGCACCGCGTGATAGATGAACTGGTGCACCGCGCGCGATTCGCGGAAGCGCACTTCGATCTTGGAAGGGTGCACGTTGACGTCGACCATCTCCGGCGGCAGGTCCAGGCACAGCACGTACGACGGGAAACGGTCGCCGTGCAGCACGTCCTGGTAGGCGCTGCGCACCGCGTGGTTGAGCAGCTTGTCGCGCACGAAGCGGCCGTTGACGAAGAAGTACTGCTGGTCGGGCCGCCCCCGCGACGCGGTGGGCAGGCCGGCAAAGCCGTACACGTGCAGCGTGTCGGCCTGTTCGTCCAGCGGCAACCGCGCCCGCGCGAAGTCGGCGCCCAGCACCTGCGCGGTGCGGTTGGCGACGTCGCCGGCGTTCCAGTGCTCCAGCGGCTTGCCGTTGTGGTGGACCGAGATGGCCACGTCCGGCCGTGCCAGCGCCACCCGGCGCACCATCTCCAGGCAATGCCCGAGTTCGGTCTGCTCCGATTTCAGGAACTTTCGGCGCGCCGGCGTGTTGAAGTAGAGATGCTGCACGTCGACCGTGGTGCCGACTCCGCCAGACGCCGGCTGCACGGTGCCGGTATCGGCACTGACCTGCGTGGCATGGGCGTCGGCAGCGGTGCGGCTGGTCAGCGCAAGCTGGGAGACGGAAGCGATCGAGGCCAGCGCCTCGCCGCGGAAGCCCAGCGTCAGCACCGATTCCAGTTCGTCGAGCGACGCAATCTTGCTGGTGGCGTGGCGCATCAGCGCCACCGGCAGCTCGGCGGCGGGGATGCCGCAGCCGTTGTCGGAGATGACGATGCGCCGCACGCCGCCTTCTTCCAGCCGGATGCCCAGCTGCGTGGCACCGGCGTCCAGCGCGTTTTCCAGCAGCTCCTTGACCACCGACGCCGGGCGCTCCACCACTTCGCCGGCGGCGATCTGGCTGATGAGCTGGTCCGGCAGCGGACGGATCGGACGCGGCAGCTGGGAGGTGCGAAGGGTGGCGCGAAGGGTGGTGCGAACGGGGCTCTGGCTGGCGGAATCGGGCATCCGGCGATTATACGTGGCCGTCCACGCAGAGTCGGCGCCACCGGCCCGCGACAAGTGGCGGAAGGGCACGCCGGCTCTTGTATGATTCATGCCAGGGCGGCACGCGCCGCGTGGACTTGTGCAGTCAACCAAACCATATCGGGGAACGACTTGGAATTCGCTTTGCAGCTCATCGACATGCTGGTCCATGTCGACAAATACCTCGGCACCGTCATCGACCAGTATGGCCACTGGGTCTATGCCATCCTGTTCCTGATCGTGTTCGCCGAAACCGGGCTGGTGGTCCTGCCGTTCCTGCCGGGCGACTCGCTACTGTTTATCGCCGGCGCCTTCTGCGCTACCGGCGCCATGAACGAATGGGCGCTGGTGGGCCTGCTGCTGGTGGCGGCCGTCACTGGCAATACCGTCAACTACTGGGTGGGCAGCTGGATCGGGCCCAAGGTGTTCGACCACCAGTGGCGCTTCCTGGACCAGGATGCGCTGCGCCGCACCCATGATTTCTACGAGCGGCATGGCGGCAAGACCCTGGTGATGGCGCGTTTCGTGCCGATCGTGCGCACCTTTGCGCCGTTCGTCGCCGGCGTGTCGCAGATGACCTTCGCGCGCTTCCAGATGTTCAACGTGCTGGGCGCGCTTGCCTGGGTGGTCGGGCTGGTCTTTGCCGGTTACTTCTTCGGCAACCTGCCGTTCATCAAGCAGTACCTGAACCTGATCGTGCTGGCGGGGATCGGCGCGGCGGTGGTGCCGCTGGTGCTGGGCGGACTGTGGAAGCTGGTGCGCGGCAATCGCCGCCGGCCCTCGCGCGTGGAGCGCTGAAGCGCCTGTAATATCTGACGCAGCCCCGTCAGTTGAGGCTGCGGCTCATCATGCGCAGTGCCGGCATGCGCTCGCGGATCTGGCCGATATCGGCGGCATCGGGGCGTGCCTGCACATAGGCTTCCAGGTCGGCCAGCGCCGGTCGGAAGCACTCCAGGTTGGCATACGCCAGCCCGCGGTCGCGCACTTCCTCGATCGAACCCGGCAGCAGGATCACCAGGCGGTTCTGCACCGCCAGCAGCCGCTGCCAGCGTGACTCCTGCAGGTAGATCGCCTTCAGGTTGCGCAGCATGCGCGCGACGATCTCGCGATGGCTGGCCGCGCGCAGGAACAGGCCCAGCGGCACCTGCCCGGAATCGGTGATGCCTTCGCGCTCCAGGTACGGATCCAGCATTTCCTGCAACTGCTCCTTCGAGAGCGTTTCGCCGGTCAGCGGGTCCAGGATCACCTCGCCCGCCGGGATGGTCATGCGCAACAGGAAATGGTTGGGGAACGACACCCCCTTGAGGGGCAGGCCGATCTGTTGGCCCAGTTCCATGAACAGCACCGCCAGCGAGATGGGGATGCCGCGCCGCTGCCGCACCACCACGTTCAGGTACGAGTTGTCCGGATCGTAGTAGTCGTTGGCGTTCGGGCCAAAGCCAAGGTCGCGATAGAAGAAATGATTCAGCAGCCGCAGCCGCTGGATTGCCGGCGTGCCTTCGGCGATCCGGCGCTTCAGGCGCAGCGCCAGCACGTCCAGTGCGGCCAGCTCGGCCTGCAGGTCCAGGTCCGGATAGGCATCCTGCGCGATGGACAGTGCGGTCTCGGTCAGCGGGATGCCGTTTTCGTCAGCCACGAGGCTGGCGAAGTAATCCAGGACTTTGGTGGATGTCATATCGGATTCCCGGTGCCGCCAGGGGCGCCGCGCGCAGCGTGGGTCACCACGCCTAGGCGGCGCGCCGCTTGAAGGCGGAATAGCGCAGTCCCATGAGCCACAGTGTACCGAAGTAGACCACCGCTGCAAGTACCAGGCACGACGCGAGCAGCGCGATGCGCAGCAGCGGCGTGGCGCCCAGGCCGATCCAGTCGAAATTGCGCGCGAACCAGAGCAGCATGCCCGACAACAGCAGCACCGAGGTGCCCAGCCGCGCCAGGAACAGCCACCAGCCCGGCGCCGGCTTGTACAGGCCGCGCCGGCGCAGGCCGAAGAACAGCAGCAGCGCATTGATGGTGGCGCCGGCACTGATCGACAGCGCCAGGCCCGCATGCCCGAGCCACGGCACGAACACGACGTTGCATGCCTGCGTGATCACCAGCACCAGCAGCGCGATCTTGACCGGCGTGCGGATGTCCTGGCGCGCATAGAAGCCGGGGGCCAGGATCTTGATGGCGATCAGCCCCAGCAGGCCGGTGCCGTACGACACCAGCGCCTGGCGCGTCATCTCGACGGCGTGGGCGTCGAACTTGCCGTAGTGGAACAGCACCGCGGTCAGCGGTGCGCCGAACACGAACAGCCCCACCGCGCAGGGCACCGCCAGCAGGAAGGTCAGCCGCAGGCCCCAGTCGAGCAGGCCGGAGTACTCCGCATGGTCTTCCTTGGCGCTCGCCTTCGACAGGCTCGGCAGCAGGATCGTGCCGAGCGCCACGCCCAGCAGCGCGGTCGGAAATTCCATCAGCCGGTCGGCATAGGTCAGGTACGAGACGCTGCCCGCGGCCAGGTGCGAGGCGATGTTGGTATTGATGATCAGGCTGATTTGCGCCACCGACACCGCCAGCAGCGCCGGCCCCATCTGGCGCAGGATGCGGCGCACGCCGGGATCGGACCAGGCAGTGCGCACATTGAAGCCCAGGCGCGGCATCACGCCCAGGCGGCGCAGCGCCGGCACCTGGATCGCCAGCTGCAGCACGCCGCCGACCAGCACGCCCCACGCCTGCGCATAGATCGGCTGGTCCATGTGCGGGCCGACGAACAGGGCGGCCACGATCAGGCACAGGTTCAGCAGTACCGGCGTAAACGCCGGCACGGCAAACTTGCGCCATGTGTTCAGGATGCCCGAGGCCAGCGCCACCAGCGAGATCAGGCCGATGTACGGGAACATCACCCGCGTCATGAAGACAGCGGCGGTATAAGTCTCGCTCTGCCCGCGGAAGCCGGTCGCCACCGCCGTCATCACCAGCGGCGCGCCGATCACGCCCAGCAGCGACACGCCCATCAGCACCCAGGTCATTACCGTGGCGACGGCGTCGATCAGCGCCTTGGTCTGCTCCTCGCCACGCTTGCTGTGGTATTCGCCGAGGATGGGCACAAACGCCTGCGAGAACGCGCCCTCGCCGAAGATGCGGCGCAGCAGGTTGGGGATGCGGAAGGCGACGTTGAACGCATCGGTCATCTCCGACGCGCCGAACGCGCGGGCGATCAGGATCTCGCGCACGAGGCCGGTGATGCGCGACAGCATCGTCAGGCTGCTGATGGTGGCGAGCGCTTTGAGCAGGTTCAAGGTGTGGATCGGAGCGGGACGGTGGATCGGTGCGGGCGCGGGCCGCGGGGCGGCGTGTGCCGGACGTGGCGCCCGGGACGCCTTTCAGACGTGGGCAACGCGGTAAAGTTGCCGGCTCGCCACGCGCACCGGCGCGATGTGGCGCATATTATACGGATCGCCTGTGACAGGCCCCGCACGCGTCGGCAAAGTCCCAGCAGTCTTGCGCCGTGTGTCGGCATCTGTGTATAATTGCCGATTCACAAGGACAGTTGCGTTCCGGATTCGTGTGTCAGTGCATCCCGGGTCGCTCGATATGACTTAATTGTTGTGTCCCCCGCGGCACGCATCTGAATTCAGGATATTTTCGAAATGGCAAATTCCGCACAAGCTCGCAAGCGCGCCCGCCAGGCCGTCGCCCAGAACGCTCACAACTCCAGCCTGCGCTCGCGTCTGCGCACCGCCGTCAAGGCCGTCCGCAAGGCCATCGACGCCGGCGACAAGGCTGCTGCCGCTGAAGTGTTCAAGAACTCGCAAGCTGTGATCGACAGCATTGCCGACAAGAAGATCGTGCACAAGAACAAGGCTGCACGTCACAAGTCGCGCCTGTCGGCCGCCATCAAGGCCATGGCTGCTGCCTGATTGTTGTGTGGGTCGCCCCGGCGGCCCGGCAGCGGCGGAACTTCGGTTCCGCCAGACAAAAAAGCTCGTCATCCGACGAGCTTTTTGCTTTTGCGGCGCCTGTAGTTTGGCGACCTACCGCGATGTCATTCCAGCGAGCAGGCCTCGACCAGTTGCAGGTTGTTGTCGCGCGCAAAGTTCAGCACGAAATCCAGCGCCTTCGGTTCGATATCGCGCAGCCGCACATCCACCACCACGCATTTGACGTTGCCGGCGAAGATGGGGCGCACGTAGGGGGAATAGGTCAGCCGGGGATCGCCGGTGTCGCCTTCGGGGCGGAACTGCGCCATCACGCCGCACAGCCGCTCGGCCCAGTCGCTCGGGCGGAAGGTCTTGCCTTCCTTGGTAATGCCTTGGATAAAGTATTCGCGAACGTTGGGGTTCATGAGGCTGGACACTGCGGGTGAGGCGACGACTCGACGGTTAAGCCCGCGGAAACGTGCGCCCGTTTGACGCGGCTGGTGCGCGTTTGGTTCGCGCTTTTTCCGGCCGGGAAGGCGGGGCGTCGGTGTCTGCGGGGGCACTTTTGATGCCGGCGGCGCGCAGCGGCAAGGGTATGCCGGGGCCCCGCGTGAATCAGCCAGTATTATATCTTATATAAGACTTGCGCATAAGGGCGGAATCCTGTCGGGAACCTGTCAACGCGCTCGGCGCGGCGCCCGTCACGGGTTGTCCCGGGCTGGGCAAAGCAGAAATAATCCCTTATGATTCCTGCAGTTAAATTGCGTATGCGACGCGAAAGGCGGCTCCGCGGCGCGCTCAGGTCATGGCACTTCATGACGGCGCGTCCCCACCGAGCCGCCTTCTTTGTTTTATGAGCCCAACCCCGATCAAGCATTACCTCCAGTTCAGCGACTTCACTCCCGACGAGTACGAGTACCTGCTGGACCGCGCGCGGATCCTGAAGGCCAAGTTCAAGAACTACGAGACCTGGCACCCGCTGCACGACCGCACGCTGGCCATGATCTTCGAGAAGAATTCCACGCGTACGCGCCTGTCGTTCGAAGCCGGCATCCACCAGCTGGGCGGCCATGCGGTGTTCCTGAACACCCGCGATTCGCAGCTGGGCCGCGGCGAGCCGATCGAGGATGCGGCGCAGGTGATCTCGCGCATGGTCGACATCATCATGATCCGCACCTTCGGCCAGGACATCATCGACCGCTTTGCCGCGCACTCGCGCGTGCCGGTGATCAACGGGCTGACCAACGAATACCACCCGTGCCAGGTGCTGGCCGATATCTTCACCTACATCGAGCAGCGCGGCAGCATCCGCGGCAAGACGGTGGCGTGGATCGGCGATGCCAACAACATGGCCTATACCTGGATCCAGGCTGCCGAGCGGCTGGGCTTCAATTTCCATTTCTCGGCGCCGCCGGGATACCAGCTCGATCCCGCCATGGTGCCGGCGACCGCCGCCAGCCTGGTCAAGGTCTTCGAGGATCCCCTCGCCGCCTGCCAGGGCGCCAGTTTGGTCACCACCGACGTTTGGACCAGCATGGGCTTCGAGGCCGAGAACGAAGCCCGCAAGCGCGCCTTCAAGGACTGGATGGTCACCACCGCGATGATGGACCGCGCCGAGCCCGACGCGCTGTTCATGCACTGCCTGCCGGCGCACCGCGGCGAGGAAGTCGAGGCCGCCGTGATCGACGGTCCCAAGAGCGTGGTCTGGGACGAGGCGGAAAACCGCCTGCACGTGCAGAAGGCGCTGATGGAATACCTGCTCTGCGGCCGCTACTGAGCGCGCGCGGAGTGAACAGGGGAGGGGCCGCGATGGCCCCTCTTTTTACGTCTGATTCAAGACAGTGAAGGAGATGGAAGTGAGCCAGTTCGACAACGTATCGGTCGTCAAGAAAGCCAACCTGTATTTCGACGGCAAGTGCGTGAGCCACACCGTGCTGTTCCCGGACGGTACCCGCAAGACGCTGGGCGTGATTTTCCCGGCTTCGCTGACGTTCAACACCGGCGCGCCGGAAATCATGGAAATCAACGGCGGCAGCTGCCGCGTGCGCCTGGCCGGCGCGGAAGACTGGCAGACCTACGGCGCTGGCCAGCAGTTCGACGTGCCGGGCAACAGCAGCTTCGACATCGAGGTGCTGGAGACGCTGGACTACGTCTGCCACTTCGGGTGATCGCCGGGCCAGCAGGCGCTACAGGCGCTACAGCACTACCGGCTCGGGCTCGATCCGCACGCCGAAGCGCGCTTCGACGGTATCCGCGATGCGGTTGGCCAGCGCCAGGAGCATCGCGCCGGTTCCGCCGCCGCGGTGCACCAGCACCAGTGCCTGCTTGCCATAGACACCCACCGGGCCGTCGCTGACGCCCTTGAACCCGCAGCGGTCGATCAGCCAGCCCGCGGCGAGCTTGTAGCTGCCGTCCGGCTGGGGATAGCTCACCAGGTCGGGATTGGCCTGCAGCAGCGTATCGCGCTGCGCGGCGCTGACCAGCGGGTTCTTGAAAAAGCTGCCGGCGTTGCCGATCTGCGCGGGGTCGGGCAGCTTGCGCGTGCGGATCGCCACCACCGCGTCGCGGACCGTGGCGGCGTCCGGCGCGAGATTGCCGGACAGCTCGCGCGCCAGTTCGCCGTAAGACAGGACCGGTTGCCATGCCTTGGGCAAGCGCAGCGTCACCGCGGTAATGATGTAGCGGCCCGCGCCGGCCTGCTTGAACAGGCTGTCGCGGTAGCCGAACCCGCATGCGCGTAAATCAAGCCAGACGAACAAGTCGGCATGGCGGTCATAGGCGCGCACGCCTTCGAAGCGGTCACGCAGTTCCACCCCATAGGCGCCGATATTCTGGATCGGCGCGGCGCCCGCAGTGCCGGGAATCAGCGCCAGGTTCTCGAGGCCCGGCTTGCCGTCGGCAATGGTGCGGTCGACCAGCGCATTCCAGTTCTCGCCCGCGCCCGCGGTGACCAGCCAGGCGTCATCGGCATCCTCGACCTGGTAGCCCGGGATCTCCATCAGCAGCACCAGCGCGTCGAGGTCGCGCGTCAGCACCACGTTGCTGCCGCCGCCCAGCACTACCAGCGGCAGGCCATTGGCGCGCGGGTCCGCGAGTGCCTCGGTCAGGTCGGCTTCGCTGCGCACATGCACGGCGAAGCGCGCGCGCGCATCGAATCCGAATGTATTGTGGCGGCGCAGGGGATAAAATTCGTGGAAATCTGCCATGCAAGGGGATAGGTGACGCGGCCGCCGCTGGTGGTAAGCGTTGCGGCCCCTGGCTGCGAGGTAGGCCTGAATTATACGGAAGGCGTCGCCAACGGCCGCCTTCCGGGCATATGGATCACAAGGAGAATGCAATGCCGTCGTTTGACGTAGTGTGCGAAGCGAACATGGTCGAGGTGAAGAACGCCGTCGAGCAATCCAACAAGGAAATCTCGACCCGCTTCGATTTCAAGGGCTCGGACGCCCGGGTCGAGCAGAAGGAAAACGAACTGACCGCCTTTGCCGACGACGATTTCAAGCTGGACCAGGTGAAGGACGTGCTGATCAACAAGATGGCCAAGCGCAATGTCGACGTGCGCTTCCTGGACTACGGCAAGACCGACAAGATCAGCGGCGACAAGGTCAAGCAGGTCATCACCATCAAGAAGGGGGTGACGGGCGACCTGGCCAAGAAGATCGTGCGCATGATCAAGGACAGCAAGATCAAGGTGCAGGCCAGCATCCAGGGCGATGCGGTGCGCGTCTCGGGAACCAAGCGCGACGACCTGCAGAACGTGATCGCCATGCTGCGCAAGGACGTCTCGGAAGCGCCGCTGGACTTCAACAACTTCCGCGACTAAGCCGGATTCTCCCGGTGCCGGCGACCATGCCGGCACCGCATGCCGCCGCGGCGCGTCAGCGCGCCTGCGGCAGCCCGCCGATCTTCGCGCCGGCGCGAATGCCCTTCTGCGTGAACCAGCCCTGGTTCATTTCCAGCGCATAGCGGATCGCCGTCTTCGGGCAGTGGTTGCTCTCGGTACGCGGTGCCATGTCCTCGATATTGACGATGGTCCCGTCGTCGGCAAGAAAAGCGATCGACAGCGGCAGCTCGGTATTGCGCATCCAGAAGCAATGACCGGCCTTTTGCTCGAACACGAACAGCATGCCGCTGTTGACCGGCATGCTCTTGCGGTACATCAGCCCCTGTTCGCGCGCCGCCGGCGTGGCGGCAACCTCGGCGTGGATCGCGTACATGCCCGCGGTCAACGGCACTACCGGCAGCGCGGCTTGCGCCTGGGCCTGGCCGGCGGCGAGCACGGCGAGCGCCGCGGCAATCTGGAAGCAGCGTGACAACGGCGTCTTGAGCAGGAAGGACATGGTGTTCGGTCTGGAAGGGCGCGGACGGCAGCCGCAAGCATAGCGCAGGTGCCGCGCCGATGGATGGCGGCGGCCAAAACGAAAAAGGCAGGCGCCTGGTGGCAGCCTGCCTCTTTCTTCGCCGGCGCGTGGCCGGCACGGCGGCTTACTGCGCGGCCGGGGCCGAAGCCGTGGCGGCCTTCTTGTGGGTGGTCTTCTTGTGGCTGGTCTTCTTCTTTGCGGGCTTCGGGGCTTCCTTGGTGGCCGCGGGCGCTGCAGCGTCGGCAGGGGCCGAAGCCTGGGCGAAGGCGCCGGTGGCGAACAGGCCGACAACCAGAGCAGCGATCAGTTTTTTCATGGCGATTACCTCGAAGGATAAGAACAGTCGGAAGTTGTGACGCGTGATTGGACGTGTCACCGACAAGAACGAGGCGTCCGGACGGCGCGTTGACGCGCCATTTGTTAGCTTTTGTAACGAGAACGCCGCTTGGCGTCGTTCGCCTGTCTGGTCTTTGAGACATGGGTGGCCGGCGCGCGTGTCGCCGTCAAGCCCAGTACATCGGGCTCGACCTCGCACGATTCCCCAGGGGCGAGACCGAGCGTGCGCAGGTCGAGCGGCCCGATGCCCACGCGGACCAGCCGCAGCGTGGGGAAGCCGACGGCAGCGGTCATGCGCCGCACCTGCCGGTTCTTGCCTTCGCGAATCTTCAGCTCCAGCCATGACGTCGGGATCGCGGCGCGATAACGCACCGGCGGATGGCGCGGCCAGAGCCAGTCGGGCTCACCGATCGCACGCGCCCGCGCCGGCTGCGTGACGAAGTCGCCAAGGTCGACTCCGGCGCGCAGCCGCGCCAGCGCGGCCGCATCGGGAATGCCCTCGACCTGGGCGAGGTAAGTCTTTTCCAGCTTGTGGCGCGGGTCGGCAATGCGCGCCTGGAGCGCGCCGTCGTCGGTCAGCAGCAGCAAACCTTCACTGTCCGCATCGAGCCGGCCGGCCGGGTACACGCCCGGCACGTCCACGCAAGCGGCCAGCGTGGGGCGCGTGGGATGTTCCGAGAACTGGCTCATGGTGCCGTACGGCTTGTTCAGGGCGATCAGGGTCATGGGGCGCAAGTATGCCCCAGCCGCGCGCCGCGGTTGGCGGATGATGAAAGATTGCTGCATAATACGAAATCAGTCTTGTGTCTTATATAAGACTAAGACTTGCCTGAATGTACGCCAAGGTGGTGCAATGCAGTGCTGGGCGGGCCGCGATGCCCGCTACAATGCCAGCGCCACCTCGCGAATCTCGCCGTCGGCCAAGCCCCGGCGGCCGTCTAAACCGTTCCGTACTGGAGACGTCATGTATCAACACATCAAGGTTCCGGCCGGCGAAAAGATCACGGTCAACCAGGATTTTTCGCTGAATGTCCCGGACAACCCCATCATTCCTTATATCGAAGGCGACGGTACGGGCGTCGATATCACGCCGGTGATGATCAAGGTGGTCGACGCGGCCGTGGCCAAGGCCTACGGCGGCAAGCGCAAGATCTCCTGGATGGAGATCTACGCCGGCGAGAAGTCGACCAAGGTCTACGGCCCGGACGTGTGGCTGCCGGACGAAACCCTGGATGTGCTCAAGGAATACGTGGTCTCGATCAAGGGCCCGCTGACCACGCCCGTGGGCGGCGGCATCCGCTCGCTGAACGTGGCGCTGCGCCAGCAGCTGGACCTGTATGTCTGCCTGCGCCCGGTGCGATACTTCAAGGGCGTGCCTTCGCCGGTGCGCGAGCCGGAAAAGACCGACATGGTGATCTTCCGCGAGAACTCGGAGGACATCTACGCCGGCATCGAATGGGCCGCGGAAAGCGAGCAGGCGAAGAAACTCATCAAGTTCCTGCAGGACGAGATGGGCGTGAAGAAGATCCGCTTCCCGGCCACCTCGGGCATCGGCGTCAAGCCGGTTTCGCGCGAAGGCACCGAGCGCCTGGTGCGCAAGGCGATCCAGTACGCCATCGACAACGACAAGCCGTCGGTGACGCTGGTGCACAAGGGCAACATCATGAAGTTCACCGAGGGTGGCTTCCGTGACTGGGGCTACGAGTTGGCGCAGAAGGAATTCGGCGCCGAGCTGGTTGATGGCGGCCCGTGGTGCAAGTTCAAGAACCCGAAGACCGGCAAGGACATCGTTGTCAAGGACGCGATTGCCGACGCCTTCCTGCAGCAGATCCTGCTGCGTCCGGCCGAATACTCGGTGATCGCCACGCTGAACCTGAACGGCGACTACGTTTCGGACGCCCTGGCCGCGCAGGTCGGTGGCATCGGCATTGCCCCGGGCGCCAACATGTCCGACTCCGTCGCCATGTTCGAGGCCACCCATGGCACCGCGCCCAAGTACGCCGGCAAGGACTATGTCAACCCGGGCTCGGAAATCCTGTCGGCGGAAATGATGCTGCGCCACATGGGCTGGACCGAGGCCGCGGACCTGATCATCGCGTCGATGGAAAAGTCGATCCTGTCCAAAAAGGTCACGTACGATTTCGCCCGCCTGCTGGAAGGCGCGACCCAGGTTTCGTGCTCGGGCTTTGGCCAGGTGATGATCGAAAATATGTAAGCACGGACTCCCGCTGTAGCGGGCGACCTGCCTTGGAAGAACCCCGCTGCCGTGCCCCGGCTGCGGGGTTTTTTCTTGCGCCGGCCAGCGCCGTTGCCTAGAACTTCAGGGATTGCAACGGACGGGCGGGCTGGCCCGGGGAGACTGCCATGGACGATCCTTTCCGCCGCACCGCCTTCGGCGCGGCCGTCTTTTACAAGGACCCGCTGGCCGCGCTGGACTGGCTCGAACGCGCCTTCGGCTTCCAGCGGGTGATGGTGATCCGGGACCAGCAGGACCAGCTGGTGCACTCGGAAATGCGCTTCGGCGATAGCTACCTGATGGTCGGCAGCGAGTGGGCTGACTTTACAGCCAGCCCGGCGTCGATCGGCGGCAAGAATACGCAGACGGTGCATGTGCACCTGCGGGATGGGATCGACCAGCACTGCGAGCGGGCCCGTGCCGCGGGCGCGGTGATCGTGCGCGAGCCGCAGGACGAGTTCTATGGCGACCGCTCCTACACTGCCAGGGACCCGGAAGGTCATGTCTGGACCTTCGGCCAGACTGTGCGGCAGGTCACAAAGGAAGAGGCCGAGCAGGCCAGCGGGTTGAAGATCGACGGCTGGGCCTGAGCTGGCCAGCCCCCATGGCCGGCCCGCGCAAAGCAGAAAGCCCGGCACGAGGCCGGGCTTTCCGTCGGATGCGGTGCGTGCAGCTGATATGCGCCACAACCTGCCCGGCTGCCTGAGACAGCGTGGCCGGCACTGGCGCCGATCCCGTCCCGGGGGAGCTCCCCCCGCACCCTCGTAGACCGCTCCACGGCTCTGCCGGCCGGGATACGGTCGCGGCGCAGCTTAGCTGGCGTCCTGGATATTGGTGGCTTGCTTGCCCTTGGGGCCCTGGACCACCTCGAACGAGACGCGTTGACCTTCCTTCAGCGTCTTGAAGCCCGACATCTGGATAGCCGAAAAGTGCGCAAACAGTTCTTCTTCGCCCTCGTCCGGCTTGATAAACCCGAAGCCCTTGGCGTCATTGAACCATTTGACGATACCGCTTGCCATATACTCCCCCAACGAAATAGCAGATTTCAAAGCGGGGAAGCCGATGCCGGCCGGATGGCTCGGACTGCAGCGCACGCACTGCGACGCCATGACCGGCCGCGTCCCGAGGTGCGGCCGGCGATGACGCGCGGCGAGGTGCAATCGCGTGGCGGCCAGTCTGGATGCTGACTCGCCGCCGCCAGGCCGTGGGCCTCCCTGCTCACGGATCACCCGCTCATTGGCCTTTTGCTTTGGCTCGCGGCTTCAGGCGGGTGTGCGAACGATTCTTCTGTCAAACATACATACTGTCAAGCTGGCGGAATCCCCACTGCGGGCAGGGTGTGGCGGGAAACGGACGGCGCGGGATGGTACCTTGGCGGCAAGCATCGGGTATTGTCCGGATCAGTCCTGCGGTCTCCCGTCACGTGCATTGCAATGCCTCTGGCGTGCGGTTCCGCGCTTTTTCATAACCGGAAGCAGGTAGCCCGGCCCTTGAATCCGGCGCCTTTTCCCCAAATTGCAGAGTTGCGAGTAAGGGTTAGAATAAAGCCATGGCTACACGGCTTGCGAATGTCCCACAACGCGAAGCGGGCACCATCCTGGAGCGTAAAGAGCAGGCGCTAAAACCGCCTGCCATGTTCAAGGTGGTGCTGCTTAACGACGACTACACTCCGATGGAGTTTGTCGTGATGATCCTGCAGCAGTATTTCAGCAGGGACCGGGAAACGGCGACGCAGATCATGCTGACCGTGCACCGGGAAGGAAAGGGCGTCTGCGGTATCTACACCAGAGATATCGCGGCGACAAAAGTCGAGCTGGTGTCAACGCACGCGCGGCAGGCGGGGCACCCCTTGCAGTGCGTGATGGAGGAAGCATGATTGCGCAAGAATTGGAAGTGAGCCTGCATATGGCTTTTGTCGAAGCCCGGCAGGCACGCCACGAGTTCATTACCGTGGAGCATCTGCTGCTGGCATTGCTCGACAATCCCACGGCAGCTGAAGTCTTGCGCGCCTGCGCGGCCAATATCGAGGACCTGCGCACCAGCCTTAAGAACTTCATCGCGGATAACACGCCGGTGGTGCCGGGGACCGACGAGGTCGATACCCAGCCCACGCTCGGCTTCCAGCGCGTGATCCAGCGCGCGATCATGCACGTACAGTCCACTTCCAATGGCAAGAAGGAAGTGACCGGTGCCAACGTGCTGGTCGCCATCTTTGGCGAGAAGGATTCGCACGCGGTCTACTACCTGCAGCAGCAGGGCGTGACGCGCCTTGACGTGGTCAATTTCATCAGCCACGGCATCCGCAAGGACCAGTCCGAGCCCGCCAAGCATGGCGACAATGCCGGCGAAGGCGAGGGCGGCGACGGCAAGGAAAGCCCGCTCGAGCAATACACCCAGAACCTGAACGCGCTGGCCAAGGCCGGCAAGATCGATCCGCTGATCGGCCGCGAAAGCGAAGTCGAGCGCGTGGTGCAGGTGCTGTGCCGCCGGCGCAAGAACAACCCGCTGCTGGTGGGCGAGGCCGGCGTCGGCAAGACCGCCATTGCGGAGGGGCTGGCCTGGCGCATCACCAAGAACGAAGTCCCGGACATCCTGGAAAAGGCCACCGTCTACTCGCTCGACATGGGCGCGCTGCTGGCCGGCACCAAGTACCGCGGCGACTTCGAGCAGCGCCTGAAGGGCGTGCTGAAGTCGCTCAAGGACAACCCGAACGCGATCCTGTTCATCGACGAGATCCACACGCTGATCGGCGCGGGCGCCGCATCGGGCGGGACACTGGACGCCAGCAACCTGCTCAAGCCGGCGCTGTCATCGGGCCAGCTCAAGTGCATCGGCGCGACCACCTTCACGGAATACCGCGGCATCTTCGAGAAGGACGCGGCGCTGTCGCGGCGCTTCCAGAAGATCGACGTGGTCGAGCCGTCGGTCGACCAGACCGTGCAGATCCTGCGCGGCCTGAAGTCGCGCTTCGAGGAGCACCATGGCGTCAAGTACGCGGCTTCGGCGCTGACCGCCGCGGCCGAGCTGTCGGCCCGCTTCATCACCGACCGGCACCTGCCGGACAAGGCGATCGACGTGATCGACGAAGCCGGCGCGGCGCAGCGCATCCTGCCGAAGTCCAAGCAGAAGAAGACCATCGGCAAGGGCGAGATCGAGGACATCGTCTCGCGCATCGCGCGCATCCCGCCGCAGAGCGTGAACCAGGACGACCGCAGCAAGCTGCAGACGCTGGAACGCGACCTGAAGTCGGTGGTGTTCGGCCAGGATCCCGCGATCGAGGCGCTGGCCTCGGCGATCAAGATGTCGCGCGCCGGCCTGGGCAAGACCGACAAGCCGATCGGCTCGTTCCTGTTCTCGGGTCCCACCGGCGTGGGCAAGACCGAGGTCGCCAAGCAGCTGGCCTTCATCATGGGCATCGAGCTGCTGCGCTTCGACATGTCCGAATACATGGAGCGCCACGCGGTGAGCCGACTGATCGGCGCGCCGCCGGGATACGTCGGCTTCGACCAGGGCGGCCTGCTGACCGAGGCCGTCACCAAGAAGCCGCACTGCGTGCTGCTGCTGGATGAAATCGAGAAAGCGCATCCGGATATCTTCAATATCCTGCTGCAGGTGATGGACCATGGCTCGCTGACCGACAACAACGGCCGGCGCGCCGACTTCCGCAACGTGATCATCATCATGACCACCAACGCGGGAGCGGAGACCATGAACCGCGCCACCATCGGCTTCACCAGCACGCGCGAGCAGGGCGACGAGATGGCCGACATCAAGCGCATGTTCACGCCGGAGTTCCGCAACAGGCTGGATGCCACCATCAGCTTCCGCTCGCTGGACGAGGAAATCATCCTGCGCGTGGTCGACAAGTTCCTGATGCAGCTGGAAGAGCAGCTGCACGAGAAGAAGGTGGAAGCCAGCTTCAGCGAGAAGCTGCGCAAGTTCCTGGCGCACAAGGGCTTCGACCCGCTGATGGGCGCGCGTCCGATGCAACGCCTGATCCAGGACATGATCCGCAAGGCGCTGGCCGACGAGCTGCTGTTCGGCAGGCTGGTATCCGGCGGCAAGGTCGTGGTCGACCTGGACGACCAGGACCAGATCAAGCTCGATTTCTCCGAGATCGAGCCGGAACCGCCCGAAGCGCCGGAAGAGCAGCGCGCCGAGGCCTGAGCGGCGACCGTCGCTCCGGCCTGAAAGGGCCGGAGACGGCCGAAAATCGCACCGGATCGTGGCGATCCGGGCGCGGTTCGGCGGGGGTCGCCTGCAACGCGGCCGATCATCGGGCAAAATACAGGGGGCGGCAGTGATGCCGCCCCTTCTTTTTTGTCCCGGCGGCCGCCGGCATTGCGGTCGCCAACGCCCGAATACCCGATGTCCTCTGCCGAACGCACGCGGCGCCGCCGCCTGCTGCTCAAGATCCTGCCGCTGGGCGCCATGCCTGTCCCGATGATGCACGCCGCCGCCGAGGCGCCGGCCGGCAACCGTCCGCTCGCGCTGGTGCTGCCGTTCCCGCCCGGCGGCAGTGTCGATATCGTCGCGCGCCAGCTGCAGCCGGGGCTGAAGGCGGCGCTGGGGCAGACCGTGGTGGTCGACAACAAGCCGGGCGCCGGCGGCCTGATCGCGTCCAGCACCGTGGCGCGCGCCAGGCCTGACGGCAGCACGTTGCTGATGGCCTTCGATACGCACGCCATCAACCCGTTTGCCTACAAGCAGCTGCCCTACGACACCTTCCACGATTTCACGCCGATCTCGCAGCTGGTGCGCTTTCCGCTGGTCATCGCCGCCAATCCCTCGCTGCCGGCCGCCAATGTGCGCGAACTGGTGGCATTGGCCAAGGCCAAGCCCGACAGCGTGCGCTATGCCTCGTCCGGCATCGGCAGCCTGAACCAGCTTGCAGCCGAGGCGCTGGCGACCGAAGCCGGCATGCACATGCTCCACGTGCCCTACAAGGGCGGCGGCCCGGCCGTGCAGGCGGTGCTGGCCAATGAGGTCGATATCTTTTTCAGCAGCTATGCCGCGGTACAGGCGCACGTGGCCGCGCGCACCATCAAGGTGCTGGGCGTGACCGGCACCAGCCGCCTGCGCCAGTTGCCGCAGGTGCCGACCGTGGCCGAGCAGGGGCTCAAGGGTTTTGAAGCTTATTCCTGGATCGGCGTGTTCGGGCCCGCCAACCTGGCCGCGGCAACGGTCACGCGGATCCACCAGGCGCTGGTCGAGTCGCTGCGCCAGCCGCGGGTGGTCGATGCGCTGGCCGCGCAGGGCTTCGAGATCGTCGGCGGCAGCCCGGCCGACCTCGGCAAGCTGGTGCGCCAGGAGCACGACAAGTGGCAGGCCGTGGCGCGCAAGGCCAATATCCAGTTCGAATGACGGCGGCCGGCGCAGGCGCGCCCGCCGCACAGACCGAGGTGATGTCGATGGCAAGCCAAGCGGAAATGTTTGACCATGCGGTGGTGGTGTGTCCCGACCTCGATGCGGGGGCGCAGGCCTGGCAACGGCTCGGCTTTACGCTGACGCCGCGCGGCTACCACACGCTGGGTTCGCAGAACCATTGCATCATGTTGGGGCACGACTACGTCGAGCTGCTGCACGTCACAGCGCCCACCCCCAGCCGCCAGTACTACTGGGACGCGCAGGCGCGCGGCGGCGGCTGCGCGGCAATGTCGTGCAAGAGCGACGACGCCTTCGGCGCCGCCGCACGGCTGCGTGCGTCGGGCTGGTACACCTCGGATCCGATCGAGTTCTCGCGCCCGGTGCGGCTGGACGACGGCAGCGAACATTCCGCCACCTTCCGCGTGACCGCGCTCGACGATGCCCCGGGCGCGCGCTATTTCGTCTGCGAGCACCGCACGCCCGAGCTGCTGTGGCGGCCGGAATGGATGTCACACGCCAACGGCGCCGACAGCATCGCGACCATGTTCCTGGTGGTGGCGCCCGCGCTGGTCGATGCCGCGGCGCGGGCCTATGCGGAACTGACCGGCGGCGAGCTGACGCAGCTGAGCGAGCACGTCAGCAGCCTGGCGCTGGATGACGCCGCGCTGGTGGTCAGCACGCCGCAGGCGCTGGCCTCGGCGACCGGCACGGCGCATGTGCACAGGGAGGTGCCGGGATACGCCGCGATGCGCCTGCGTACCGGCGACCTGGCCGCGGCGCGCGCGCTCTGGCGCAACGCCGGTGTGCCGACCCTCGACCTCGGCCCGCGCGAAACGCTGGTGCCGGCCGAGGCGGCCGGCGGCGTGGCGTTGCTGTTCGAACAGCGCAGCTGAAATGCAAACTGGCGCCACAGGGCGCCAGTCTTCCTTTGCCAGCGTGAATGAGCGTCAGGCCTTGGCGTGATGCACCCCGGTCGAGCCGAAGCCACCGGCGCCGCGCTCGCTGTCTTCGCTGAACTCGTCCACCGTCGTGAAGACCGGCCGCAGCACTGGCACGAACATCATCTGCGCGATGCGCTCGCCCGGCTGGATCACGATCGGCTCGGTGCCCGGCGCGTTGCGGTTCCACACGCTGACCATGATCTGGCCCTGGTAGTCGGCATCGATCACGCCGATCGAGTTGCCCAGCACCAGGCCTTTCTTGTGGCCGAGGCCCGAGCGCGGCACGATGGTCGCGGCCATGTAGGGGTTGCCCATGTGCACGGCGATGCCGGCCGGCACTAATTGCGCGGGCGTGCCCGGGGCGATCGACACCGGCGTGTCGACGCAGGCATGCAGGTCGATGGCGGCGGCCATTTCGCTCTGGTAGGCAGGCAGGCCCCATTCGTTCAGGCGGGCATCGAGCACCTTGATTTCGACGGTGGGGTTCAGAGGCTGGGTCATAGACAATCTCGGGGAAATTCGTTTCAACAATCAGGGACGCGGCCGCCCGGGCAGGCGTTGGCCGATGGCGGCAACGAGCTGGCGCGCCAGCGACAGCTTGTCGGCGCGCGGCAGCCGCGTCATGCCGGCGGCATCGAACAGCACGATCTCGTTGTCGTCCAGGCCAAAGGTATGGTGGCCGATATTGCCGACCAGCAGCGGCACGCCCTTGCGCTGGCGCTTCTGTTCGCCGTACTGCTCCAGGTTTTCGCTTTCGGCCGCGAAACCGACGCAGTAGGGCGCATCCGTGCGCGCCGCCACGGTGGCGAGGATGTCCGGGTTCTGCACGAACTGCAGCGTGGGCGTGTCGGTGTCGTTGGCCTTCTTCAGCTTCTGCCGGGCCACTTCGGCGGGGCGCCAGTCGGCCACCGCGGCCACCGCGACGAAGACGTCAGCGCCGGGCAGCTGTGCCAGCACTGCATCATGCATCTGCTGCGCGCTGCGCACATCGGTGCGCACCACGCCGCGCGGCGTCGGCAGGCTGGTCGGCCCGGCCACCAGCAGCACTTCGGCGCCGGCCTCGCGCGCCGCGCGCGCGATCGAGAAGCCCATCTTGCCCGACGACAGGTTGGTGATGCCGCGCACCGGGTCGATTGCCTCGAAGGTCGGCCCGGCGGTGATCAGCACGCGCTTGCCTTGCAGCGGCTTGGGCTGGAAGAAGGCGATGATGTCGTCGAGCAGTTCTTCGGGCTCGAGCATGCGGCCGTCGCCGACCTCGCCGCAGGCCTGGTCGCCGCTGCCCGGCCCCAGGATGGTCACGCCGTCGGCGCGCAGCTGCGCGGCATTGCGCTGGGTTGCCGGCGCTGCCCACATCTGGCGGTTCATCGCCGGCGCCACCAGCAGCGGGCAGTCGCGCGCGATGCACAGCGTGCTCAGCAGGTCGTCGCACAGGCCGTTGGCCAGGCGCGCCATGAAGTCGGTGGAAGCGGGTGCGATGACAATGGCGTCGGCCTCGCGCGAGAGGTCGATATGCGCCATGTTGTTGTCGATGCGGGCGTCCCACTGCGACAGGAACACCGGGCGGCCGGACAGCGCCTGCATAGTCACCGGGGTAATGAAGTGGGTCGCCGCCTCGGTCATGGCCACCTGCACGGTGGCGCCGGCCTTGGTCAGCAGGCGGACCAGCTCGGCCGACTTGTAGCAGGCGATGCCGCCGGTCAGGCCGAGAACGATGTGCTTGCCGCGCAAATCCATGGTGGGGAACCTGGCTGGGGGGAAAGGGAAATGATACCGGGGAAGCCGGCTGGAGGTTTGCTTCCCAAGATGGTTTGCTCCCCTCTCCCGCCCGGCGGGAGAGGGGAACACAATCCGGCAGTTCAGTGCTTCCGCACCCGCCGCAACTCATCCACGATCAGCAGCACCGCGCCGACCGTGATCGCGCAGTCCGCGACATTGAAGGCCGGCCAGTGATACCGGCCCGCGTAGAAATCCAGGAAGTCGACCACGTGCCCGTAGACCACGCGATCGATCACGTTGCCGACCGCGCCGCCCAGGATCAGCGACACGGCGAAGCAGAACAACCGCTGCCCGGTATGCCGATACAGCAGCCACACGATGAACGCCCCGACCACGAGGCCCAGTCCGGTAAAGAACCAGCGCTGCCAGCCGCCGGCGTCGGCCAGGAAGCTGAATGCCGCGCCCTTGTTGTAGACCAGCACCAGGTTGAAGAAGCTCGTGACCGGGCGCGACTCACCGTAAGTGAAGCTGCGCACGATGACGATCTTGAAGAACTGGTCAAGCAGCACCACCAGCAGTGCGAACGCCAGCCACAGCAGCGGCGTGGTGTTGCCCGCGGCCTTGCTGCCGCGGCGCGCCGGCCGGGCGGATCGGGACGTGGTCGATGCCATCAGGCGTGGCTCCTGTGTTCACCGGCGCCGAACAGGTTGCTGTCGCAGCGGCCGCAGAGGGTGGGGTGGTCCGGGTTGTGGCCGACATCGGCGCGGTAGTGCCAGCAGCGCTCGCACTTGGCATGTGCCGACGGCGTTACCGTCACCAGCAGGTCGCCGGCTTCGGGCGCGGCGGTGACCTTGGCCGACGATGTCAGCAGCACGAAGCGCAGGTCGTCGCCCAGGCTCTGCAGCGCCTGCAGCACCGGGCCGCCGGCCTGGATGGTCAGCTCCGCCTGCAGCGACGAGCCGATCTCGCCTTCGACGCGCACCGCTTCCAGTTGCTTGGTGACTTCGGCGCGCACTTCGCGCAGCGTATGCCATTTCTGCAGCAGGTCGTCGGCGTCGTCCATTTCCGGCACCGGGTAGTAGGTGCTGGTGAAGATGGTGTCGGTGTGCTCGGTGCCGTGGACAAAGACCTGCCACGCTTCCTCGGCGGTGAACGACAGGAACGGCGCCATCCAGTGCAGCATCGCCTGGGTGATGTGGTACAGCGCGTTCTGCGCCGCGCGGCGGGCCTTGGAGTCCGCCGCCGTGGTGTAGAGGCGGTCCTTCAGCACGTCAAGGTAGAAGCCGCCCAGGTCTTCCGAGCAGAAGGTCTGCAGCTTGGCCACCACCGGGTGGAATTCGTAGGCCTCGTAGTGCGACAGCACTTCCTTCTGCAGCCGGTCGGTCAGCGCGACGGCGTAGCGGTCGATCTCCAGCCATTCCGACGCCGGCAGCGCGTGCTTGCCGTGGTCGTAGTCGGACAGGTTCGACAGCAGGAAGCGCAGCGTGTTGCGGATGCGGCGATAGCTTTCCACCACGCGCTTGAGGATCTCGTCCGAGATTGACAGCTCGCCCGAGTAGTCGGTCGAGGCCACCCACAGCCGGATGATCTCGGCGCCCATCTTGTTGGAGATGTCCTGCGGCGACACGGTGTTGCCGACCGACTTGGACATCTTGCGGCCCTCGCCGTCGACGGTGAAGCCGTGCGTCAGCAGCGCCTTGTACGGCGGCTTGCCGTACAGCATCGACGCGGTCAGCAGCGACGAATGGAACCAGCCGCGGTGCTGGTCGGAGCCTTCCAGGTAGAGGTCGGCAAGGCGGCCTTCGGCTGTGTCGGCGGCCGGGTCGTACAGGTCGTCGCGGTGCGAGCCGCGGACCACGGTCCAGTGCGTGGTGCCGGAGTCGAACCAGACGTCGAGCGTGTCGCGGTTCTTTTCGTACTGGCTGGCTTCGTCGCCCAGCAGTTCGGCCGGATCCAGCGTCTGCCAGGCTTCGATGCCTTGCTGCTCGACGCGTTTGGCGATGGCTTCCAGCAGTTCAGGCGTGCGCGGATGCAGCGCGCCGGTTTCCTTGTGCACGAAGAAGGCCATCGGCACGCCCCACTGGCGCTGGCGCGACAGCGTCCAGTCCGGCCGGTTGGCGATCATGTTGTGCAGGCGCTGCTTGCCCCACGCCGGGTAGAACTCGGTGGCATCGATGCCGGCCAGCGCGGTCTCGCGCAGGGTCGGCACGGGCTTGCCGTTCTCCTCGGTCGGATCCACGTCCATGCCCGCAAACCACTGCGAGGTGGCGCGGTAGATGATCGGCGTCTTGTGACGCCAGCAGTGCATGTAGCTGTGGGTGTACTTGTGCGAGTTGAACAGGTTGCCCGATTCCTGCAACGCGTCGACGATCTTGGGGTTGGCATCCCAGATCGACAGCCCGCCGAACAGCGGCAGCGTGCCGGCGTAGACGCCGTTGCCCATCACCGGGCTGATGATGTCGCTGTCGGGCATCCCGTGCGCCTTGCACGACTGGAAGTCTTCCACGCCATAGGCGGGCGCCGAGTGGACGATGCCCGAGCCGGTGTCGGTGGTGACGTAGTCGCCCAGGTAGACCGGCGACAGGCGGTCATATCCCGCGTCCATCTTGGCCAGCGGGTGGTGGAAGCGGATTTCCGACAGCGCGGCGCCGGTTGCGGTGGCGATGACCTTGCCTTCCAGCGCGTAGACCTTCAGCTGCTCCTCGACGCGCTCGGTGGCCAGGATCAGGTAGCCGCGCGGCGTGTCGACCAGCGCGTATTCCACTTCGGGGTGCACGTTCAGCGCCTGGTTGCTCGGGATGGTCCACGGCGTGGTGGTCCAGATCACGATCCAGCCGGGCTTGGCGTTGATCTGGTCGAACGGCACCTTGAAGGCGTGCGCCAGCTTGTCGGCCTCGGCAAACGGGAAGCCCACGTCGATCGACAGGTCGACCTTGTCCTTGTACTCGACTTCGGCCTCGGCCAGCGCCGAGCCGCAGTCGAAGCACCAGTTCACCGGCTTCAGGCCGCGGAACACGTAGCCCTTTTCCATGATCTTGCCGAGCGCGCGCAATTCGTCCGCCTCGTTGCTGTAGTTCATGGTCAGGTAGGGGTGGTCCCAGTCGCCCAGCACGCCCAGGCGCTCGAAGTCCACCATCTGGCGCTTGATCTGCTCGGTGGCGTACGCGCGCGCCTTGGCCTGGACTTCCTGCACCGGCAGGCCCTTGCCGAATTTCTTCTCGATCTGGATCTCGATCGGCATGCCATGGCAGTCCCAGCCCGGCACGTAGACGGCGTCGAGCCCGCTCAGGCCGCGCGCCTTGATGATCATGTCCTTGAGCACCTTGTTCACGGCGTGGCCGATGTGGATATCGCCGTTGGCATACGGCGGGCCGTCATGCAGCACGAACTTCTTCGCGCCCTTGCGCGCCGCGCGGATCTTCTTGTAGAGCTGCTTCTCCTGCCACTGCTTGACCCACTGCGGCTCGCGCTTGGGCAGGTCGCCACGCATGGGGAAGGGCGTGTCGAGCAGGTTGACGGGATACTTGTTTTTCTGGTTCTGATCGGACTTGGCGCGTTTGTCGTCGGACATTTCGATTCTCGGAGCAATTCGTTTGGCGCGCGGCCGGCAGCAGGCCGGGGCGCGCGCGGGAAGACTGGGCGGGGCATGCGAACCGGGCCCGCGCACACTGGCGGGCGCCGGCCGCTAGCTAATTCGGTCGGTGGCGGAGGTAGCGAAGTCGCGGCCGCCGGTGCCCTCGGCAGCGCCGGGCGCGGTCAGGCCGAAGAACCCGCGCGCGTCGGCGCTGTCCTTGGCGATCGCGGCGGTCAGGTCTTCCAGGTTGTCGAAGCGCGCCTCGTCGCGCAGCTTCTTCATGAATTCGACCCGTACCAGCTTGCCGTACAGGCTTTCATTGAAGTCAAAGAGGTGGACTTCCAGCAGCACGCGGCCGGCGTCCTCGATGGTCGGGCGCACGCCGATGCTGGCCACGCCGGGCAGCGGGTGGTCGGCAATGCCATGCACCTGCACCACGAAGATGCCGTTGACCGCCGGGCGCTTGTGCGAGATGCGCAGGTTCAGCGTCGGGAAGCCCAGGTCGCGGCCCAGCTTGCGGCCGTGGATCACGTGGCCGCTGATGGCATAGCCGTGGCCCAGCAGGCGCCGCGCGTGCTCGAGGTCGCCATCGGCCAGGGCCTGGCGCACCGCCGAGCTGGAAATGCGGATGCCGCCCTCGGAGACCGAGCCCATCTGCTCGACGTCGAAGCCGAACCGGTGCCCGGCGTCCTGCAGGTAGGCGAAGTCGCCCGCGCGCCTGGCGCCGAAGCGGAAGTCGTCGCCGACCAGCAGCCAGCGCGTGTGCAGGCCGTGCCACAGCACGTTTTCAACGAATTCCTGCGGGGACTGGCTGGCAAAGTGGGCGTTGAAGTGCTCGACCACGACGCGGTCCACGCCGTTGCGGCGCAGGCTTTCCAGCTTGTCGCGCAGCAGCGCGATGCGGGTGGGCGCCTTGTCCGGGGTGAAGAACTCGCGCGGATGCGGCTCGAACGTCATCACGCACAGCGGCAGGCCGCGCGCGTCCGCCGCCGCGCGCGCGCGCGCAAGCAGCGACTGGTGGCCGCGATGCACACCGTCGAAATTGCCGATGGTGAGCGCGCAGGGCGCCCGGCTCTCGGCGTTGGGCAGGCCGCGGAAGACTTTCACGGGGACGGCGGGAAATGTTTCGGGGTAGGGTAGGAGCATACCATTTCTGGTGATGCTCCCCCCTAAGAACCGTACGTGCGAGTTTCCCCGCATACGGCTCAAGCCTCTCAAAGTAAATGAGTCAATCAAGTACCGGCTTTACAGCGATTCTGCCGTAGTGATGGACTTGAACATGACAACCGGGATGCACCAGCACTCGATTTCCTAGAGCATCGGAGCCGCCAAGAACGCGCGGCACGATGTGATGGTCATCCCATCCAGTCTCTTTGGTTATCTTGCTCTGACACACCGCACACAAGCCCCGCTGGGACATATACAGCTTGATCCATTGCTTGCGGTGTGACATGTCGTCGGACATGCGTGCCTGTCGCAATTTCTCGCCATACATCTCCTGCGCTGGGTCAAACGGATGGTAGTCCGCCCGAACCTTCTTGTGCCTCCTGATCTGCGTACCCGCAAGCGAATACAGCTCCAGCCAGAAAGGATCGCCCTTCTTATCCACAGTCGTGGTTCCAAACACCCAGTTCCGAGCCTCTATGGTGGCGAAGTATTTCTTCCGCACCCACTCGGCATTCTTCCCTCGATGTCGCCGTTTTGCCCACCTCCACAAAGCACAGAAGATCTGGTGCTCCATCTTGGTGAACGCCGCCGTTGCTACCACCGGGCGATGATACTGCGCCCACCCTCTTAGCATCGGATTCAGCAGTCTGATCAGATCATCCTGCTTTGCCGTTTTCTTGACACTGATGACTTCCTTCACTTTGCGGTAGAACGCTTGCACGTTCTTCTTGCTCGGCTTGATGAGCAGCTTTCCCGAGTACTTCCGGAAATTCCACCCTAGAAAGTCAAAGCCGTCGGCGATGTTGACGATCCGCGTTTTCTCCGTCGATAGTGTCAGCCCCCGTACTGCCAGGAACTTCTCCACCCACGGCTTCACTTCATTTTCTAACACCTCCGGCGTATTGCCGGTGATCACGAAGTCGTCCGCATAGCGCACTACATTCACTTTCAGCTTGTTGGATTTCACGACGCCGAATTTCGCCCGTAGGGACGCATCCAGTTGTCGCTCCAATCCGTTCAGTGCCACGTTTGCCAGAGTCGGGGAAATGATGCCTCCCTGTGGTGTTCCGGCGTCGGTCGCCTGAAACTGGCCCTGAAAAACCACGCCAGCTTTCAACCACTTCCGAAGGATTGCTTTGTCCATTGGGACATTGCGCTCCAGCCAGTTGTGGCTGATATGGTCAAAACACCCTTTGATATCCGCTTCCAGCACCCATTGAGCCGAAGCTCGCTTGGACAGGGACGCGAAGAGCTGGGACATGGCATCGTGAGTGGACCGATTGATCCGAAACCCATAAGAGTTCGGATCGCTCGTCCCTTCGGACACCGGCTCCAGCGCCAGCAGATACAGCGCTTGCATGGCTCGGTCGTGCATGGTCGGAATGCCCAGAGGGCGCTTCTTCCCATTTGACTTGGGGATGTAGACACGCTTCAACGGCAGCGGTCGATACCCCCGGTGCTCCAACCTCCCGATGGCTTCCCATCGGTCTTCAGGCGTTTCCCACTCTACGCGATCGACTCCTGCCGTCCGCGCACCTTGGTTCATCGCCACTCGCCGTACCGCCGATGCTTTGGCGGACCACGAGCGGGTCAGGGACCTCTGCAAGGCTTTCACCCTGCGCCAGTCCCCTTCCTGTGTTGCCTTCGCAATTCGAATCTGCATTACCCGAACGTTCCGGTCGACGCGGCGCCAGTCAATGTCGCCCCATCGCTCTGGTACGCCGGAAGGCGCAGATTCATCCTCACGGATCAATGCTTCCATGCTGCCCTCCTATCTTGAGGATCTTCCCCAACATCGAAAGACAACATGCCCCTTGCGGGACATGTTGTCCCACAAGGGAAGAAAAGTTAAACAAGCGAGTTCAGTCAGTCGTCTTGCGACGAGTAGACCAGTTGGAAGTCTGCCCGCTTTCGCGTGGGATGATGTTTCAACCCCTATCCGGACCGTTACAGCCCGGCATTCGCTTTTTCCAACCTCCCATACCCGCACAGCCAACAGCGTTCCTTGCGGTTCGCCTGCCTGAGCCAAACAGCGCTCGGGCAGCTATACGGGCTTACCACGTTCCCCACGCGTTACACGACTGGGTTAGGGCCTGCCTCTTCGCCGGTGGTCTGAAGGCGATGTACTCCGAGCTTTAAGCGGAGTATCCGACCACGTACCTTTTGGTTAGTGCCTATCATCAGCTTTGGCACTGCAATGCTTACGACGTTTATCAGCAGTTCACATGTGTTACCCATACCAGCCAGCCTAGCTCCTCAACCGATGCTGCTTCGGTCTTCTACCCGCGAATCTCACAATCCACGGGCACCCTTGCGGGGGCTACATTGTCAGGGAAGCTTCACACCCCACCGTTGCCAGTGACGCATGTCCCCCTAGGCTACTGCTAATCGCATAGCAGGTTCTCTATCAAGGCGTCCTCGCGGGCGTGCTTGACTGAACCATAACGCGCGGAGCTGACGCTCCGGGACCTCACTTCTTGCTCACGTGCTCCCATCCAGGCGAGCGCTTGACGTCGGCTTCGGGCTCTTGCGAGCGCGGGCCTCCGCCCCAAAGAACGTAGCGCCGATCCATACGGATCGGTTTGAATGCTATGTAGCGATTTCGCAGCTAAAGTACCGCTGCGCAATCACCCGCACCCTCCGAAGAGAGGCGTTTACAGAGAAACTCGCCCAAAGGCGAGCGTCCCCGCCCTTGGGCAATGGCTGGAAATCCATCCAGCAAAAAGCAAGCCGCAGGTCAGCCAGTGTTCCGGCTTTCCCACCGCACATCGGACTCCCCCTAGCTGGTCGGCCGGGTTTGTCTAAGCAAGCAATGGTTGGGATTGGACGGGTCAGGCCGAAGCCTTCTCCTTGTCCCAACAGGGTCGATGCTCCTTACGTTGGAGCTATCCGGACACGAGGGTGCGTGTCGCACTAAAGCGGGCATTATAAGGCGAATGGGTCGGCTTGCCGCTGCCTGCGCCCCCATGTGCGCTAAGCTGCTGTTTTTGTGCTGCATCCGCCTACCCCGGCATGGCGCGATACGGCAAAAGGCGGCATGATATGCACCACTTGTGTGTCACGCCGACGTCACATGCAGCCAAAACGCGCGCGACACGACATTTCTTGCCGCTTTTTCTCGCCTTGCGCCTGCCATCTCAAGCCAGCCACATTTGAACGCGCTGCCCAACCGGTTCCTGTCCCGGCTTCTCCCCCGGCTTCGGCCCCATATACTGCCGCAATCGAGCGGTGAGCTTGACGTCGAGACCCGCGCCAAGCTGATGGCCATCGTGCACAAGAATGCGCCGACCGCCATCGTCGCTTCCGTGCTGCTGCCGGCGCTGACCACGCTGGGATTCTGGGGCGAAGTCAGCCACGCCGCACTGCTGGGTTGGTGCGCGATCATGCTGCTGCTGACCGCGGGCGGCCTGTGGTTCCATGTCGGCTACCAGCGCGACGGGGCCTCGATGAGCCGTTCCGCGCATACGCGCAGGTGGTGGAACAACATGCGCGTGCTGGCGCTGCTGACCGGGGTAACCTGGGGCAGCTCGGCACTGCTGCATTTGTATACGGACTCGGTGGTCTTCTCCAGCGTGCTGTACCTGCTGACGCTGGGCGTGCTGGCCGGCGGCGCGGTATCGCAGGCCCCGGTGCCGTCCAACCTGGTGTACGCCGGCGTGCCGATCCTGGTGCCCAGCATCCTGATGGCGGAGTTCGCCTTCCCCGGCCATGGCGCTTATGTACAGGGCCTGCTGGTGATCTACGCGCTGATGCTGTCGCGCCATGCCTTCAACCTGCAGCTCACGCTGGTCCGCGCGATCCAGCTCGAGGGTGACAGCCGCCGGCTGGCCAAGCAGTTCCAGGAAGAAAAGGAGCGCGCGCTGCATGCCAGCGAAGAAAAATCGCGCTTCCTTGCCGCCGCCAGCCATGACCTGCGCCAGCCGGTGCATGCGCTGGTGATGCTGGTTGAAGCGCTGCGCGCGCGCAACCAGTCGTCGTCGCTGCATCCGCTGGTGGAGCAGGTGGCGGCGGGCACGCAGACCATCGACCTGCTGTTCCGCTCGCTGCTGGACCTGTCCAAGCTGGAAGGGCGCAAGGTCCTGCCGACGCTGGAGCCGTGCGAGCTGGGCGCGCTGATCCGCGACGTGATGAGCCAGTTTGCCGCCGACGCCCGCGAAAGCGGCCTGATGCTGACGCCGCGCGTGCCCGACGAACTGTACGCGATGGCCGAGCCGGTGCTGCTGCGCCGCGCGCTGTTCAACCTGGTGCAGAACGCGTTGCGCTATACCCAGCGCGGCGGCGTGCTGGTGACCGCGCGCCAGCGCCGCAAGCACGTGCGGCTGGAGGTGTGGGACACCGGCGCCGGCGTCACGCCCGAGCACCTGCCCGATATCTTCTCGCCGTACTACCAGGTCAACAACCCGCAGCGCGACCCGTCTCAGGGCCTCGGCCTCGGCCTGGCGATCTTCAAGGAGTGCGTGCGGCTGATGCGCGGCACCTATGGCGTGCGCTCGGTGCCGGGCAAGGGCTCGGTGTTCTGGTTCGCCCTGGCCCCGGTGCCGGCCGAGACCGTCGCCAGCGTGCGCGAGATGCGTGCCATGGCGCAGGCCCAGGAAGCCAAGCCCGACCGGCTGCAGGGCACGGTGCTGGTGGTCGACGACGACAGCCAGATCCGCAAGGCGTGGATCGCGCTGATGGAGGCGTGGGGCATCCACGTGGCCTGCGCCGCGCACGGCGCCGAGGCCGACAAGCTGTTTGCCAAGGGCCTGCGCCCGGACATCATCTTCTGCGACCTGCGGCTGCCGGGCAGTGAGAACGGCCTGGACCTGCTGGAGCGCTGGCAGAACACGCAACCGCAGGCGCGCAGCGCGCTGCTGACCGGCGACCTGAAATCGGCCGCGCTGGCGGCGGCGGAAGAGGCGGGGTATTTCGTGCTGCCCAAGCCGGTGGACCCGGCGTCGCTGCGGATGCTGCTGCGGCGATGGCTGCGCCCGGCTTAGGCTGGGGAGGGCAAGTGCGGCGCCTTACTGGCGCAGGCGGAACCGTTCCATCCGCGACATCACCTGCATCCGGGTACGCACGCCCAGGCGTTGCAGGATCGCCGACACGTGCTCCTTGACCGTGTTCTCGGTCAGCCCGAGCCGGCGCGCGATCACCTTGTTCGGCAGGCCTTCGAGCACCAGGGCCAGCACGGACCCCTGGCGCGGCGTCAGGCCCAGCTCGGCCGGCGTAACCGGGATGCCGTGCGCGGGGCCAAACGACTGGGCCCGCCCGTTCAGGGCTTCATCGGTAGGGAAGGAGGTGTCACCCGCCAGCACCTTGCGCACCGCGGCGGTGAAGGCATTGGCATCGAGATGCTTGCCGACGAAGCCGCATGCCGACAGCGCACGGGCGCGGCCGACGATTTCGGGCGTGGCTTCTGCGGACATGAAGATAAAGCGCGCCCCGGGGATCACGGTCTTGAACGACTGCATGGCATCGAAGCCGGTGCCGTCGTTCAGCCAGATATCGAGCAGCACAATATCCGGGCGCAGCCCCTGCTGCAGGCTCGCCAGGGCTTCTCGGGCACTGCCGGCGGCGTGTACCGCGACATCCGGCATGACTTCGGCAAGGAAGGCCGTGGTGCCTGACAAGGCCATAGGATGATCATCGACCACCAACAACGTCGGTGCAGCGTTCGACATGCGAGTTCCCGTCTAATTTCCCGTTTTGTCCTTGTTGTCACCCGCTCGCTTGGAGCACTGTGTCGTGAAAAACCTGCACAGGATTGGCGCGTGGACGTAGCGCCCACTCTAGCAGAGGGGGCGAAGCGTCACAATCCATCAATCGGGGGTATGCGGCGCCATCGTCACATGTTAGGGGCATTGCACTTGTCCGGATCTGCTGAATTAAGTACCTAATGGGTTCGCTTTACCGGAGTTTAGTGCCTCGCCTTGGTAGAATTGCGCGATGAAAAAAATTGTCATCTTGATTTCCGGGCGTGGCTCCAACATGGAAGCCATCGTCCGTGCCTGCGCGGGCGGCGGTTGGCCGGCGCGCGTGGCAGCGGTGCTGTCGAACCGGCCCGATGCCGCCGGGCTGCAGTTCGCGCAGCAGCAAGGCATTGCCACCGGCGTGGTCGACCATCGCCAGTTCCCCGACCGCGCCTCGTTTGATGCCGCGATGGCCGAGGCCATCGATGCCCACGCCCCCGACCTGGTGGTGCTGGCCGGCTTCATGCGCATCCTGACGCCGGGTTTTGTCGACCGCTATGCGGGCCGGCTGCTGAATATCCACCCGTCGCTGCTGCCGTGCTTCCCGGGGCTGAACACCCACAAGCAAGCGCTGGACGCCGGCGTCAAGCTGCACGGCGCCACCGTGCACTTCGTTACCCCGGAACTCGACCACGGTCCGATCGTGATCCAGGCCGCACTTGATGTGCTGCCCACCGACACGCCCGAAAGCCTGGCCGAGCGCCTGCTCGACTGCGAGCACCAGATCTATCCCCGCGCCGTCCGCTGGTTCGTCGAGGACCGCCTGCGACTGCAGGACGGCGTGGTCAACGTTATCAACCCGGCCGAGCCGCAACTGCTGATGGCCATCTCCGCCCATACCCGGGCGGCAGGAGTCGAGGCATGAGCCGCAACCAGGCAGGAACCCGTCCCACCCGTAGCGAGGGCCACGCGCCGCCGCGCGGCAAGAGCAAGGGCAAGGGCAAGGGCAAGGGCAGCCCCATCCGCAAGCCCGCCAACGGCAATGCCGTCCGCGACGGCGCGCCGCGCATGCACGGCGGGCTGCACGCCTCGCATATCCAGCATATCGACCGCCTGCTTGGCAAGGTCATGCTGTTCGCCCGCCCGGCCGATGCCGTGGTGAGCTATTACTTCCGCGAGAACAGCAAGCTGGGCCATCGCGAGCGCGGCATCATCGCCGAGGCCATCTATGCGGTGCTGCGCCGGCGCGTGGAGTTCGCGCAGTTTGCGGAAAGCGGCACCGGCGCCAGCTCGCGCCGCCTGGCGCTGCTGGGCCTGGCGGCCACGCTCGGACGCGACGTGCTGACGCCGTTCCTGCACCCCGAAGAGGCCGAATGGCTGGACCGCCTGACCACGATCGAGCGTTCCAGCCTGGCCCCGCGCGTGCGCACCAATCTGCCCGAATGGCTGTACGACGAGCTGGTGCGCCGCCATGGCGAAGAATTTACCGCGGCACTGGGCGATGCCTGGCTGCGCCCGGCGCCGCTTGACCTGCGCGTCAACCTGGGCAAGACCAGCCGCGATGCGGCGCTGGCCGAGCTGCAATCCGCCGGCCTGGGCGCCGAGCCGACGCCGATGGCGCCCGCCGGCATCCGCATGACCGGCAAGCCCGCGCTGAACCAGCTGCCAATCTTTGTCAACGGCCTGGTCGAGGTGCAGGACGAAGGCAGCCAGCTGCTGTGCAACCTGGTGGCGCCAAAGCGTGGCGAGATGGTGGTCGACTTCTGTGCCGGCGCGGGTGGCAAGACCTTGGCGCTGGGCGCCGCGATGCGCTCCACCGGCCGGTTGTACGCCTTCGACGTGTCGGAAAAGCGCCTGGCCAACCTGAAGCCCCGCCTGGCGCGCAGCGGCCTGTCCAACGTCCATCCGGTCCTGATCGACTCCGAACGCGACGCCAAGATCAAGCGCCTGGCCGGCAAGGTCGACCGGGTGCTGGTGGACGCGCCGTGCAGCGGGCTGGGAACGCTGCGGCGCAACCCCGACCTGAAGTGGCGCCAGACGCCGGAATCGGTGCTGGAGCTGACTGCCAAGCAGAGCGCTATCCTTGAGTCGGCGGCGCGCCTGGTCAAGGGCGGCGGCCGCGTGGTCTACGCCACGTGCTCCGTGCTCGAAGCCGAAAACGAGGCCATCGTGCGCGATTTCCTCGCCGCGCACCCCAACTTCCGCCTGGTTCCGGCCAGCGAGGTGCTGGCCGACCAGAAGATCGAAGTGCCCGCGTTGCCTCAGGATAGCGGCATGTTCGCGCTGTATCCGCATCTGCACCAGACCGACGGCTTCTTTGCCGCGGTGCTGGAACGCACCAGCTGACGCCTGTGGCCGCCGCCCGTCTGCAGCGGACGGCGGCCCTCAACCTGAGTCTCCCCGATGAACGGTGAAACCCTGTCCGGCCTCGGCGGCGAGCTGACGGCCTCCCATTCGATGTTCGGCAAGATGCTGGACGACCTGATCCGCGATGCCGGCGGCCCGGGGTTCTTCTGGCAGCTGCTGGTGCTGGCCGGCTGCCTCGCGGTGGCGTGGCCGCTGGGGCGCTATGTGGTGCACCGGCTCGAGGCGCGCTACGCCAGTTCCAGCTTCTCGCTGCGCTTTGCAGCCGCCAGCCTGGAGCGGGCCATGTTCCCGCTGGCAGGTTGGGTGCTGGTGATGGTCGCGCGCTTCGCGCTGGAGCCATTGATCCCGATCAGCGTGCTGCGGCTGGCGCTGGTGCCGCTGTTCGGTATCACCTCGCTCAATGTCGTCTTCTATATCCTGCGGCGGGTCATGTCCGGCAGCGGGCAGTTGCACGGCATGCTGCTGCTGGTGGAGAAGGTGCTGACCACGCTGGTGTGGATCGGCATGGCGCTTTATGTGCTTGGCGTGCTGTCGGAGGTGGTCGCGTGGATGCAGGACGTGCGCTTCTCGATCGGCGGCAAGCAGAAGATCAGCCTCGCCGACACGCTGATGGCGGGGGTCTGGATCCTGCTGACGGTGCTGGTGGCGATGTGGTTCGGGTCCTGGCTGGAGGAGCGGCTGATGCGCTCGGCCAACCTCGACGTCAACCTGAAGGTGGTGCTGACCCGCATCTCCAAGGCCTTGCTGCTGCTGGTGTCGCTGCTGCTGAGCCTGTCGCTGGTCGGGATCGACCTGACCGTGCTGTCGGTGTTCGGCGGTGCGCTGGGCGTGGGCCTGGGCCTGGGCTTGCAGAAGATCGCGAGCAACTACATCTCGGGCTTCATTATCCTGCTGGACCGCTCGGTCAAGCTGGGCGACCAGATCACGGTGGACAAGTACACCGGCATCGTGTCGCAGATCCGCACCCGCTACACCGTGGTGCGCAACGGCGACGGCGAGACGCTGGTGCCGAACGAGCAATTGGTGGCGCAGTCGGTGCAGAACCATTCATTCTCGAACACCAATGTGCGCGTGGCGACGCGTGTCCAGGCCGACTACAGCGCTGACCCGGAGACCGTGATCGCACTGCTGACCGAATGCGTGCGCGAACTGCCGCGCGTGCTGAAAGACCCGGAGCCGGCGGCCTTCCTGGTGCTGTTTGCGGACAGCGGCATCGAGTACGAAGTCGCGGCCTACATTGCCGATCCACAGAACGGAAAGCTAGGGGTGCAATCCGCGATGAACCGCGCCATCTGGCGCACGCTGCGCGAGCACGGCATTTCGATTCCCTATCCCCAGCGTGAGCTGCGTGTGATGCACGAGACGCCGATGCCCGGACCAGGCGCCCCCAAGGCAAGTACCTTGCCGGAAGCCGCCAACGCCACCTAGACTGTCACCTGAGCGTCACAGGACCGTGCAGATGCCAGCCAGGCGGCGAGTTCGGCACCCCACGGAACGAAAACCGTTGCACCCCGTCCAAATCCGGGAAATAGCGTATGCTTGCGCCCTCGCCAATCCGGTAGAATGCCGGGTTGTCGCGGGTTGAGACATCCCGCTCCCACATCAGACAGCCGCCAGATTGCAGCGGCTCGTACCTTGTCCCGCCTGCCACGGCCGGCGCCAGACTCGCGTGCCAGGGAGCCCGGAGCGACTTCGGGTCCCGAGGCAAGCGCCAGACAGCTATCGCAATCAATAGATTCGCAGCTATTTTTTCTGCGCGTTGTGTGCACCGGCCAGCCGGCCTGCACGGGAAAGTCCTGTTTAACCGACGGAGAACAGTTTGTTCGACACTATTCTTGACTGGGCCGCCAACGGCCTTGCCAATTGGGCCTGGTGGGAGATCGTCATCTACACCCTGGTGATGACGCATATCACCATCGCTGGCGTCACCATCTTCCTGCACCGCTGCATGGCGCACCGGTCGCTGGACCTGCACCCGATCGCCCAGCATTTCTTCCGCTTCTGGCTGTGGCTGACCACCGGCATGGTCACCAGGGAGTGGACCGCGATCCATCGCAAGCACCACGCCAAGTGCGAGACCGAGGACGATCCGCACAGCCCGCAGACCCGCGGCATCCGCAAGGTGCTGCTGGAAGGGGCTGAACTCTATCGCGCCGAGGCCAAGAACAAGGAAACCATCGCCAAGTTCAGCCATGGCTGCCCGAATGACTGGATCGAGCGCAACCTGTACTCGCGCTTCACCTGGCAGGGCGTTGGCCTGATGCTGATCATCGACCTGGCGCTGTTCGGCGTGATCGGCATGTCGGTGTGGGCAGTGCAGATGCTGTGGATCCCGATCCATGCCGCCGGCATCATCAATGGCCTGGGCCACTGGTGGGGCTACCGCAATTACGATTGCGAAGACGCGTCAACCAATGTGTCGCCGTGGGGCCTGATCATTGGCGGTGAGGAACTGCACAACAACCACCACACCTACCCGACCTCGGCCAAGTTTTCGATCAAGTGGTATGAGTTCGACGTGGGCTGGGGCTATATCCGCGCGATGCAGGCGGTCGGCCTGGCCAAGGTCAAGAAGACCCCGCCCAAGGCGCGCCTGGTGGAAGCCCGTCCGGTCGATCACAACACGCTGGAAGCCATCATCGCCAACCGCTATGACGTGATGGCGCGCTACGCCAAGGCCGTCAAGGGTGCGTTCCGCCAGGAACTGGACAAGCTCAAGGAAGGCGGCGTGGCCGAGTACCGCAGCTTCAAGCCCGCCAGCAAGTGGTTCCACCGCGAGGAAACCAAGCTGGCCGCACAGCAGCGCGAGCAGCTGGCGAGCATCGTCGAGCAGAACAAGGCGCTGCAGACCTTCGTCGAAATGCGCCGTGAACTGGCCGCCATCTGGGGCCGTTCCAACCTGACGCGCGAGCAGCTGCTGCAGCAGCTGCAGGCCTGGTGCCACCGTGCCGAGGCCAGCGGCATCCAGGCGTTGCACGATTTCTCGCTGCGCCTGCGCCGCTACGCCTGATACAATTCGGCCGCGCCGTATGGTTTGACAAAGCCCCGCCCATGGCGGGGCTTTTGTTTTAGATAAACTCCCCCATGTTCTGGCCGGCCGCACCCTGTTGGCGGAGGTCTAGAGGAGTACCCGGAGATGACCCCACAATCGATCAAGACCGTCGAGTTCGAGAAGCCGAACCTGGCGGATGCCGAAAACGCCACTGGCGGCAGCTGCGTGGCCCATGCCTGGGCCAAGGTGCCGCCGGTGCTGTCGCCCGATGAGCGGCAGTCGCTGAAGGCGCGTATCCGCCGCTTGCTGAAGGAACGTAATGCGGTGCTGGTGGCGCACTACTACGTCGACGCCGACCTGCAGGACCTCGCCGAAGAAACCGGCGGCTGCGTCTCCGACTCCCTCGAAATGGCCCGCTTCGGCCGCGACCACGAAGCCAAGACCCTGGTGGTGGCCGGCGTGCGCTTCATGGGCGAGACCGCCAAGATCCTCAGCCCCGAGAAGACCGTGCTGATGCCGGACCTGGATGCGACCTGCTCGCTCGACCTGGGTTGCCCGGCCGACGAATTCGCCGCCTTCTGCGATGCGCACCCGGACCGCACCGTGGTGGTGTACGCCAATACCAGCGCGGCGGTGAAGGCGCGCGCGGACTGGATGGTCACGTCGAGCATCGGGCTGAAGATCGTCGAGCACCTGCACGCGCAGGGCAAGAAGATCCTGTGGGCACCCGACAAGCACCTGGGCAGCTATATCCAGAAGCAGACCGGCGCCGACATGCTGCTGTGGCAGGGCTCGTGCCTGGTGCACGACGAGTTCAAGGGCATCGAGCTGGACCTGCTGCGCCGCGAATTCCCCAACGCCAAGATCCTGGTGCACCCGGAATCGCCCGAAAACGTGGTGGCGCAGGCCGATGTGGTCGGCTCCACCTCGCAGCTGATCGAAGCGGCGCAGAAGCTGGACGCGACCGAGTTTATCGTTGCCACCGACAACGGCATCCTGCACAAGATGCGCATGGCCGCGCCTGGCAAGCACTTCATCGAGGCGCCGACGGCCGGCAACAGCGCGACCTGCAAAAGCTGCGCGCACTGCCCGTGGATGGCGATGAATGCGCTGACCAACCTGGCCGAGGTGCTGGAGACCGGGCGCAACGAGATCCACGTCGACCCGGCCATCGGCGTCAAGGCGGTGACCTGCATCAACCGCATGCTCGATTTCGCCGCGGCGCAGAAGCGCAATGTGCGTCCGTCGTCCGACCTGGCGAAGGAACAGGCGCTGTTCCAGGGGATCGGCCCGGCATGAGCGTGAATCCGATTTTCGACAGCTACGGCGCAGCGCTGCACGCAGCGCTGCAAGCCAATGTGCAGGCCGCCATCGCCGAGGATGTCGGCAGCGGCGACCTGACCGGCCTGCTGGTGCCCGCTGGCAAGCCCGCGCACGCGCGCGTGATCGTGCGCGAAGCGGCGGTGCTGTGCGGACAGCCGTGGTTCGATGCCTGCATGCGCGCGGTCGACCCGGCGCTGGAAGTGCGCTGGCTGCAGGAAGAGGGCGCGCGGATGGCGGCGGATTCCGTGGTGTGCGAGATCACCGGCCCGGCGCGCTCGCTGCTGACTGCCGAACGCCCGTCGCTGAACTTCCTGCAACTGCTGTCCGGCGTGGCCACCGTGACGCGCCGCTATGCCGACCTGATCGCCGGCACCCGCGCGCGCGTGCTGGATACCCGCAAGACGCTGCCGGGCCTGCGCCTGGCGCAGAAGTACGCGGTCCGCATCGGCGGTGGCGAGAACCAGCGGCTGGCGCTGTACGACGGCATCCTGATCAAGGAAAACCATATCGCCGCGGCAGGCAGCATCACCGCCGCGCTGCAGGCGGCGCAGGCGCTCGATACCGATGCGTCGGTGCAGGTCGAGGTCGAGTCGCTGGCGGAGCTGGAAGAAGCCCTGGCAGCAGGCGCGAAGTCGGTGCTGATCGATAACTTCACCGTGCCGATGATGCAGGACGCGGTGAAGATCAACCAGGGCAGGGCGCTACTTGAGGTGTCGGGCGGCGTCAATGCCGAGACCATCCGCACTTTCGCCGAGACCGGCGTGGACCGGATCTCGGTGGGCGCATTGACCAAGGACGTGCGCGCGACGGATTACTCGCTGCGTATCATCGGCTGACGCATCGCCAGCCCGAAGCCAAAACGGGGTGGAGCCATCAGGCTCGCACCCCGTTTTTTATTGCTGCGCGGCGCTCAGCGCTTGCGCACGGCAGGCGGTTGCATCACCGTAGGCAGGGCCTTCGGCAGCGAATCCGGATAGTCCCGGCTGAAATGCAGTCCGCGGCTTTCATGCCGCGAGTACGCGCTGTCAACGATCAGCGAGGCCACCTCCACCAGGTTGCGCAGCTCCAGCAGGTCGCGCGTGACGCGGAAATTCGCGTAGTACTCGGCGATTTCCTCGCGCAGCAGGCCGATGCGGTGCTGCGCGCGTTCCAGCCGCTTGCTGGTGCGCACGATGCCGACGTAGTTCCACATCATGCGGCGCAGTTCATCCCAGTTGTGGGACACCACGACTTCCTCGTCGGCATCGGACACGCGGCTTTCGTCCCACGCCGGCAGCGTGATATTGGGTGCGCCGGCCTTGTCCTTCGAGGCGATGTCTTCCGCCGCGGCGCGGCCGATCACCATGCATTCGAGCAGCGAGTTGGAGGCCAGCCGGTTGGCGCCGTGCAGGCCGGTGCAGGCAGACTCGCCCACTGCATACAGGTTGCCGATATCGGTGCGGCCCGCGGTATCGGTGACAACGCCGCCGCAGGTGTAGTGCGCGGCCGGCACCACCGGGATCGGCTCGCGCGTGATGTCGATGCCCAGTTCCAGGCAGCGCGCGTAGATCGTCGGGAAGTGTTCCTTCAGGAAGGCTTCGGGCTGGTGGCTGATGTCCAGGTAGACGCAGTCCAGGCCGCGCTTCTTCATCTCGAAGTCAATGGCGCGCGCGACCACGTCGCGCGGCGCCAGCTCGGCACGCTCATCGTGCTCGGGCATGAAGCGGGTGCCGTCGGGCAGCTTGAGCAGCCCGCCTTCGCCGCGCACCGCCTCGGAAATCAGGAACGACTTGGCATAGGGGTGGTACAGGCAGGTCGGGTGGAACTGGATGAATTCCATGTTCGACACCCGGCAGCCCGCGCGCCACGCCATGGCGATGCCATCGCCGGTGGCGGTGTCGGGGTTGGTGGTGTACAGGTAGACCTTGCCCGCGCCGCCCGCGGCCAGCACCGTATGCGTGGCGGTGAGGGTGTGTACCGCGCCGGTATTGTCGTCGAGCACGTAAAGGCCATAGCACCGGTTGCCCGGGAGTCCCAGCTTGCGTGACGTGATCAGGTCGATCGCGAAATGGTCTTCCAGGATGGTGATGTTCGGATGCTGCGTGGCCTGCTGCAGCAGCGTGCTGACCACCGCGTGTCCGGTGGCATCGGCCGCATGGATGATGCGCCGGCGGCTGTGGCCGCCTTCGCGGGTCAGGTGGAAGCCCAGTTCGGCCTGCTCGTCGCGCGTGAATGGCACGCCGCGGTCGATCAGCCACTGGATCGCCTCGCGCCCGTGCTCCACGATAAAGCGGGTTGCCTCTTCGTCGCACAGTCCTGCGCCGGCAACGAGCGTGTCCTGCGTGTGCTCGTCATGGCTGTCGCCGGAATCCAGCACGGCGGCGATGCCGCCTTGTGCCCAGTCGCTGGCGCCCTGTGTCATGGCGCGCTTGCTGAGAATGACAACCCGGTGGGTGTCGGCCAGTTGCAGCGCGACCGTAAGGCCGGCCAGACCGCTGCCGACGATGGCGACATCAAAATTCATGGTGCGGAGAGAGCGCCGCAGGGCGCCAGGCGGATGGGGGAAACGGCAAAGTCTACACCGTGCGCGCCATACCGTGCATCAGTGCACCGGGCGGGATTGGGCGGTGATCGCGCCGGAAGGGCGCGGCACCGGCCGCGGTGTGCCGAACGGCGCGCTTCCTGCCTTCTGCGGGCGCCAACGTCGCGCGTGGAGCGCCGTAAGCAGAACGAGTGGGCAACAAAAAGCCCCGCAACCGGGCGGGGCTTCTTGTCGGGATACCGGATCAATTACTTGATCTTGGTTTCCTTGTAAGCGACGTGCTTGCGAGCGACGGGATCGAACTTCATGATCTCCATCTTCTCCGGCATGGTGCGCTTGTTCTTGGTCGTGGTGTAGAAGTGACCCGTGCCTGCGGTCGATTCCAGCTTGATCTTGTCGCGGCCGCCCTTGCTTGCCATGATGTGCTCCTAATTAGACTTCGCCGCGTGCGCGCAGGTCTGCGAGCACGGAGTCGATGCCTTTCTTGTCGATCAGGCGCAGGCCGGCGTTCGAGACGCGCAGGCTCACCCAGCGGTTTTCGGATTCAACGAAGAAACGACGATTCTGCAGGTTGGGCAGAAAACGGCGCTTGGTCTTGTTGTTTGCGTGGGAAACGTTGTTGCCGACCATCGGCGCTTTCCCGGTCACTTGACAGACGCGTGCCATGAAGCACTCCTAAATCTTATTCGTGGACAATGTTCGCAACAGATCAACAAAAGGCGCGCGGGCCCGGACTGCAGCGGTTGGGACTTCAGTGAAACGTAAATTATAGACCGGAATCCTCCGGCGAATCAATGCCTGCCGTACGATGACGGCAGCATGTGTTGTGTCTCGTCCAGCACTGTGCCGCAGGCGTCACAGTCCCGGCAGGCATTCGCAACCGTCAGCCAGCGAACGGATTTCCTGGCCGGCCACGATGAAATGGTCGAGCAGATGCACGTCGATGAGTTCGAGCGTCCTTGCCAGCTCGCGAGTCAGGTGCACGTCGCTCTGGCTGGGCGCGGTGGTGCCGGAAGGATGGTTGTGCGCCACGATCACGCCCGCCGCATTATGCACCAGCGCCTGGCGCGCGACCTCGCGCGGATACACCGCAGTGCGCGTCAGGGTGCCCCGGAACAGTTCTTCGCAGGCAATCATGCGGTTGCGCGGATCGAGGAACAGGCACAGGAAGACTTCGTGCGGCAGCGATGCCAGCGTCAGGCGCAGGTAGTTGTGCACCGCCGCGCGCGAGTCGAAGCCGGTCGGCAGCCTTAGGGATTCGGCCAGCGCGCGGCGCGCCAGTTCGGGGATGGCCTGCAGCTGTGCGTATTTGGCAACGCCCATGCCCTTGATGCCAGCCAGCGCGCCGGGTTCGGACGCGAACAGGGCGGTCAGCGAGCCGAAGCGGTGCAACAGCTCGCGGGCGAGGTCGACGGCACTTTTGCCAGCCGCGCCGATGCGCAGGAACACCGCCAGCAGTTCGGCGTCTGACAGGGCGGCGGCGCCGCATTCCAGCAGTTTTTCGCGCGGCCGCTCGCAGGCGGGCCAATTGGCTATGGTCATGGGCGTTCAGGGTTTGGACCGCCGGCCGGAGACTGGAAGGGTAGAAGGGGTATACGCTTCGGCACGGCGAGCGATGGGCCAGTCGAATACAATACGGGTTGTTCCTCGGTTGATCACCCATGAATTTGCAAACTTTCGCGTCGGAAGCCGACGGCGGCACGGCTGGCCGCAAGACTGTCCTGGCCGACTCTTTCCTGACCCTGCACTACAGCATCTCGCTAGAGAACGGCACCGAGGTCGTCAGCACCTTCGACGACAAGCCCGCCACGCTGCTGCTCGGCCAGGGCCAGCTCGCGCCCACGCTGGAGCAGGCGCTGCTGGGCATGCCGGAAGGCGAGCGCATGACTTACCGTCTCGCTCCGGAGCACGCGTTCGGGCCGCGCAATCCCGAACTGCTGCAGTGGGTGTCGCTGGCCACGCTGCGCGAGAACAGCTCGTTCGAGGAAGACTACAGCCCGGGCGACCTGGTCGAGTTCAACGCGCCCGGCGGCGGCAAGTACGCGGGCGTGCTGAAGGAAATCGGCGAGACCGCGGCGCTGTTCGACTTCAACCATCCGCTGGCCGGGCAGACCATCCTGTTCGACGTGCAGCTGATCGGCATCCTCTGATTGCGCCAACGTGCCGACTCCTGTCCAGATACGCAGCATGCCTGACCTGACCACCGCACCCGACGCCGAGATCCTGATGGCCCAGCCGCGCGGCTTCTGCGCAGGCGTGGATCGTGCCATCGAGATCGTCGAGCGCGCGCTCGCGCGCTTCGGCGCGCCGATCTACGTGCGCCATGAAATCGTGCACAACGCCTACGTGGTGGCGGACCTGCGCAGCAAGGGCGCGGTGTTCGTGCGCGAGCTGGACGAGGTGCCCGCCGGCGCCACCGTCATCTTCAGTGCGCACGGCGTGTCGCGCGAAGTGCGCGAGGACGCCGCCAAGCGCGGCCTGCACGTGTTCGACGCAACCTGCCCGCTGGTGACCAAGGTGCATGTCGAAGTCAGCAAGATGCGCGCGGAAGGCTGCGAGATCGTAATGATCGGCCATCGCGGCCACCCGGAGGTCGAAGGCACCATGGGCCAGGCCAACAGCGGCATGGTGCTGGTCGAGACGGCCGACGACGTCGCCAGGCTGCAGATCGCGGACCCGGCGCGGCTTGCCTTCGTGACCCAGACCACGCTGTCGGTGGACGAGACCCGCGAGATCGTCGCCGCGCTGAAGGCGCGCTATCCGCAGATCCGAGAGCCGAAGAAGCAGGATATCTGCTATGCCACGCAGAACCGCCAGGACGCGGTCAAGTTCATGGCGCCGCAGGTCGAGGTGGTGATCGTGGTCGGCAGCCCCAACAGCTCCAACTCCAACCGCCTGCGCGAACTGGCGCAGCGCCTGGGCGTGCCGGCCTATATGGTCGATGCGCCGGAGCAGGTGCGCCCGGAATGGATCGCCGGCAAGCGCCGCATCGGCCTGACCGCCGGGGCCTCGGCGCCCGAGGCGCTGGCGCAGTCGATCGTCGATCGCCTGCGCGCGCTCGGTGCGCGCCAGGTGCGGGCACTGGAGGGCATCGAGGAAAACATGGCGTTCCCGCTGCCGCGCGGCTTGATGCCGGCCAGCGTCGCCGCCTGAACGGCAGCGGGCCGGCCCGCATCTCGATACGCCGATGACAAAAGCGCCGCGCAATGCGGCGCTTTTTTTTTTGCGCTTGCCTGCGCGGTCGCGATTCATGGGCTTATGACGCGCAATGCACATTATCGGTGCAATGCGATCGGTGCATGTATAACCCGCGTGTTTGGCGAACAGACAAATAGGGGTAATCCCCGTAACTGGGGTTTTCCCTATTATGGTGCGGCGCTACATTCTGCACATTAGAGATTGGTGCGCCGCATTTGAAATGAAATGCCTAATTAATTAAGGCCTATTATAGTGGCGCAGCCCGCGCCTAATGCCGCCCGCCAGGCGGTGCAGGCACGATTCTTGTAAGTATGTGGGACGGCCCCGCCATGTGAGTGGGAATTGCCCCAATTTGTGCATTGGGGAAATTCCCTAGCTCATTTGCAGGGTAAATCGGTCGACTTGTTGCGTCGCGTATTGCATCTGCAAAGAAAGGGGATACAATGCGCGCGTTTCAAATTGAAACTAAACAAAGGCGGTCCAGGGAAACGTCCGGGAGGCGTTGCAAATCCCTGTTTTTGTGAATCCTAGGAGATCACTCATGCAAATCACGTTTGCCAAGATTCTGCCGATCGCGGCCGCAGTGGCGCTGGTAGCAGCTTGCGGCAAGAAGGAAGAGAAGCCGGCGGATGCGGCCTCTTCGGCGCCGGCCGCAGCAGCCCCTGCCGCGGGCGGTGGCGAGACCGTCGTCAAGATCGGCCACGCGGCCCCGCTGACCGGCGGTATCGCGCACCTTGGCAAGGACAACGAAAACGGCGCCCGCCTGGCCGTGGAAGAAGTCAACAAGGCCGGCCTCGAGGTCGGTGGCAAGAAGATCAAGCTGGAACTGGTCGGCGAAGACGATGCCGCCGATCCGAAGACTGGCACCTCGGTGGCACAGAAGCTGGTCGACGCCAAGGTCGTGGCCGTGGTCGGCCACCTGAACTCGGGCACGTCGATCCCGGCCTCCAAGATCTATAGCGATGCCGGCATCGTGCAGATCTCGCCGTCGTCCACCAACCCGGACTACACCAAGCAGGGCTTCAAGACCACCTATCGCGTGGTGGCCACCGACGCACAGCAGGGCCCGGCACTGGCCAACTATGCCAGCAAGACCCTCCATGCCAAGAGCGTGGCGATCGTCGACGACGCCACCGCCTACGGCAAGGGCCTGGCCGACGAGTTCGAGAAGACCGCCAAGGCGGCCGGCGTGAACGTGGTGGCACGCGAGGCCACCAACGACAAGGCTACCGACTTCAAGGCCATTCTCACCAAGATCAAGGGCAAGAAGCCTGACGTGATCATGTACGGCGGCATGGACGCCACCGGCGGCCCGTTCGCCAAGCAAGCCAAGGAACTGGGCATCGGCGCCAAGATCGTCGGCGGCGACGGCGTCTGTACCGACAAGGTGGCCGAGCTGGCCGGCGATGCCGTGACCAACATCATCTGCTCCGAGGCCGGCCTGGCCCTGTCGAAGATGGAGCAGGGCGCGGACTTCTCCAAGCGCTACCAGGCACGCTTCAACGCGCCGGTGCAGATCTACGCGCCGTTCACCTATGACGCGGTGATGGTCATCGTCGACGCCATGAAGCGCGCCAACTCGACCGAACCGGCTGCCATCCTGGCCGAAATGCCCAAGACCAACTACAAGGGCGTGATCGGCAACATCGCCTTCGACGAGAAGGGCGACATGAAGGAAGGCACCATCACGCTGTACGAGTACAAGGACAAGAAGAAGTCCGTCCTTGATGTCGTGAAGATGTAATCAGGGCTTACCGGCCCATCCGAACGGCACCGTGAGTATTTTGCGGTGCCGTTCTTTTTAGCCTCGCCTAATGTAGAAGCATCCTTACCCTGGATGGAGCATGGCGGGCCGCTTACCAGCAACGCAACCTCGGCAACCTTACCCATCACCACATCAATGTCCCTCCCCCGGCATCCACACCATGCCGTCAGGTAAGGGACTGAAGCAGGAGTTTTCATGGATATCCTTATCCAGCAGATCGTGAACGGTCTGGTGCTCGGCAGCATCTATGCGCTGATCGCACTGGGCTACACCATGGTCTACGGCATTCTGGGGATCATCAACTTCGCCCACGGCGATGTCCTGATGATCGGCGCGCTGACCGCCCTGTCAGCGATTCTTGGCCTGCAGAAGTTCGCCCCCGGCTTGCCCGAATGGCTGACGCTGGTCATTGCGACCCTGGTCGCGATGCCGGTCTGCGCAATACTGTCTTACTCGATCGAGCGAATCGCTTACCGGCCCTTGCGCAATGCGCCACGGCTGGCCCCGCTGATTACCGCGATCGGCGTGTCCATCATCCTGCAGACGATGGGCATGCTGATCTGGTCGCGCAACCCGCTGACCTTCCCGCAACTGCTGCCGTCGGAGCCGATTGATATCGGTGGAACCGGCGCCACCATCACCGGAAAGGAAATGGTCATCATCGGCCTGGCCGTGATGGTGATGTCGGGCCTGCTGGCACTGGTGAACCGCACCAAGCTCGGCCGCGCCATGCGCGCCACCGCCGAGAACCAGAAGGTGGCCGGCCTGATGGGCGTGAACCCCAATTTTGTCATCTCCGCCACCTTCATGATCGGCGCCACGCTGGCGGCGCTGGCCGGCGTGATGATGGCCACCAACTACGGCAACGCCCACTTCTACATGGGCTTCATCCCGGGCCTGAAGGCGTTCACCGCCGCGGTGCTGGGCGGCATCGGCAACCTTGCCGGCGCGATGGTCGGCGGCATGCTGCTGGGCCTGATCGAGGCGCTGGGTGCCGGCTATATCGGCGACCTGACCGGTGGTGTGTTCGGCTCGAACTACCAGGACGTCTTCGCCTTCATCGTACTGATCACTGTGCTCGTCTTCCGTCCGTCCGGCATCATGGGCGAACGCGTGGCGGACCGCGCCTGAGGAGAGCGAATCCATGAATACCCCGATTCCATCCACGGCCGCCGTCGCGGCTCCGACGAAGGTGCCGGCCAAGACCCTGGCCGCGCTGATCGGCTTCCTGGTGGTCGCGCTGTGCGCACCGTTCATCGTCCAGACCCTGGGCGGCAACTACTGGGTCCGCGTGCTGGACTTTGCGCTGCTGTACATCATGCTGGCGCTGGGCCTGAACATCGTGGTGGGCTTTGCCGGCCTGCTTGACCTGGGCTATATCGCGTTCTACGCGGTCGGCGCCTACCTGATGGCTTTGCTCGGCTCGCCGCACCTGGCGAACCAGTTCGAGTGGATCCACCAGCTGTTCCCTACCGGCATCCATTTGTCGATGTGGTTCGTGTTGCCGATCGCGATCCTGGTGGCCGCCACGTTCGGCGTGCTGCTGGGGGCGCCGACGCTGAAACTGCGCGGCGACTACCTCGCCATCGTGACGCTGGGCTTCGGCGAAATCATCCGCATCTTCATGAACAACCTGGACCGTCCGGTGAACATCACCAACGGGCCCAAGGGCATCACCGCGGTGGACCCGGTCCATATCTTCGGCTTCGACTTCTCCAAGTCGCACGAGATCTTCGGGCTGAAGTTCACGCCGGTGTTCATGTACTACTACCTGCTGGTGTTCCTGGTCATCGTGATCGTGTTCGTGTGCCTGCGTTTGCAGACCTCGCGCATCGGCCGGGCCTTCGTCGCTATCCGCGAGGACGAGATCGCCGCCAAGGCAATGGGCATCAACACCCGCAATATCAAGCTGCTGGCCTTTGCCATGGGCGCGTCGTTCGGCGGCGCCTCTGGCGCGGTGTTCGGCGCGTTCCAGGGCTTCGTGTCGCCGGAATCGTTCACGCTGTGGGAATCGATCTACGTGCTGGCCATCGTGGTGCTCGGCGGCATGGGCCATATCCCGGGCGTGATCCTGGGCGGCGTCCTGCTGGTGGGCTTCCAGGAGCTGCTGCGCGTGGTGGCGGAGCCGATGCAGACCGGCTTGTTCGGCCATGTGATTGTGGATGCCGAAGTCCTGCGCCAGCTGCTGTTCGGCCTGGCCCTGGTTGGCGTCATGCTGTACCGCCCGGCAGGCATCTGGCCGTCGCCGCGCAAGGAAGACCGCCCGGTGGTGCGCCGTGCGGGCAGCGTGGGCCGTTTCTGACCAGGAGGACAACATGAGCAACAACGATTTCCTCCTGTCGGTACAGGGGGTCAACAAGCGATTCGGCGGCCTGCAGGCACTGTCCGAGGTGGGCCTGCAGATCAAGCCGGGCGAGATCTATGGCCTGATCGGCCCCAACGGCGCCGGCAAGACCACCTTCTTCAACGTGATTACCGGGCTGTACACGCCGGATTCGGGCGAGTTCGTGCTGGGCGGCAAGCCCTACCAGCCGACCGCCGTGCATGAGGTGGCCAAGGCCGGCATCGCGCGCACGTTCCAGAACATCCGCCTGTTCGGCGAGATGACCGCGCTGGAAAACGTGATGGTGGGGCGGCACGTGCGCTCCAAGGCCGGGCTGTTCGGTGCGATCTTCCGGCCGCCTTCGGTGCGCCGCGAGGAAGAGGGCATCGAGGACATGGCGCATGACCTGCTCGACTACGTTGGCATCGGCAAGTACGCCAACTTCACCGCGCGCAACCTGTCGTACGGCCACCAGCGCCGGCTGGAGATCGCCCGCGCGCTGGCGACCGAGCCCAAGCTGCTGGCGCTGGACGAGCCGGCCGCGGGCATGAACGCGACCGAGAAGGTAGAGCTGCGTGGCCTGCTCGACAAGATCAAGAACGACGGCAAGACCATCCTGCTGATCGAGCACGACGTGAAGCTGGTGATGGGCCTGTGCAACCGCCTGACCGTGCTGGACTATGGCAAGGTGATTGCCCAGGGCCTGCCGCACGAGGTGCAGAACAACCCCGCGGTGATCGAGGCATACCTCGGCACCTCGGCGCACTGATGGCGGGAGGGAAAGCAATGACACAGCCAGCAATGAAACAGACAGTACTGAAGATCTCCGGCCTGAAGGTCGCGTACGGCGGCATCCAGGCCGTCAAGGGCATCGACCTGGAAATCCAGGACGGCGAACTGGTCACGCTGATCGGCGCCAACGGCGCCGGCAAGACCACCACCATGAAGGCCATCACCGGCCTGCAGGGCTGGGCCGGCGGCGACGTGGAGTACATGGGCAAGTCGATCAAGGGCGTGCCCAGCTACACGCTGCTCAAGCAGGGGCTGGCGATGGTGCCGGAAGGCCGCGGCGTGTTCGCGCGCATGACCATCACCGAGAACCTGCAGATGGGCGCCTACACGCGCAACGACGAGGCCGGCATCAAGGCCGACGTCGACCGCATGTTCGGCATCTTCCCGCGCCTGAAGGAACGCGCCAACCAGTTGGCGGGCACCATGTCCGGCGGTGAGCAGCAGATGCTGGCGATGGCGCGCGCGCTGATGAGCCAGCCCAAGGTGCTGCTGCTGGACGAGCCGTCGATGGGCTTGTCGCCGATCATGGTCGACAAGATCTTCGAGGTCGTGCGCGATATCTCGGCGCAGGGCGTGACCGTGCTGCTGGTCGAGCAGAACGCGCGCCTGGCGCTGCAGGCAGCGCACCGCGGCTACGTGATGGAGTCCGGGCTGATCACCATGAGCGGTGACGCCAAGCAGATGCTGGACGATCCCAAGGTGCGGGCCGCCTACCTGGGCGAGTAAAGGCGTCGGCAAGGTCGAGTGGTTTTGGGTGCTCCCAAGCCGCTCGAACTGGCCTAAACAAGGTGTTCCCCCTCATGGGGAGAGGGTTGGGGTGAGGGGCGGGCTAGCAAGGCACCACGCCGAGCGAAGCCAACGGTTCTAAACCCGCGAGCATCAGCTTTTGACGCTCCTGCCCTCACCCCCGGCCCCTCTCCCGCAAGCGGGAGAGGGGAGCAAACCTGCCAGTGTGCAAGGTTTGCAGCAGCCCTCACGCCTCGCTTACGCGAGGCTTTTTTGTCAGGCCAGCTTCTTCAGCAGCGTGCGCAGCATGCCGATCATCTGGTCGATCTCTTCGCGCGTGACGTTCAGCGCCGGCATGAAGCGCAGCAGGTTGGCGCGCGGCGCGTTCAGCAGCAGGCCTTGCGGATCCATGTCGCGGGCTTCTTCCACCAGTTGCGGGCCGATGTCCTTGTCCAGCAGCAGGGCGCGCAGCAGGCCTTCGCCACGCTCGCCGCCCAGGCCGAACTCGGCCGACAGCGCCAGCAGCTGCTCCTTCAGGTATTCGCCCTTGGCCTTGACGTCATCCAGGAAACCCGGCGCGGTCAGCTGCTCGATCACTGCGCTGCCCACCGCGGTCATCAGCGGGTTGCCGTTGTAGGTGCCGCCCTGGTCGCCGGCCTCGAAGCTGGCGACTTCGGCCTTGCACAGCAGCGCAGACAGCGGCACGCCGCCGCCGATGCCCTTGCCCAGCGTCATGATGTCCGGCTCGACGCCCGACAGCTCGTACGCGAACAGCGTGCCGCAGCGGCCGCAGCCGGCCTGCACTTCATCGACGATGAACAGCAGCCTGTGCTTGTCGGCCAGTGCGCGCAGGCCCTGCATGAACTCGCGCGTGGCGGGGATCACGCCGCCTTCGCCCTGCACCGGTTCCAGCATGATGCCGACGGTCTTGTCGGTGATCAGCTTCTCGACCGAGGCCAGGTCGTTCAGCTCGGCCTTGGGGAAGCCCGGCACCTGCGGCGCGAAGATGGTGTCCCAGCCGGCCTTGCCCGACGCGCTCATGGTGGCGAGCGTGCGGCCATGGAAGCTGTGGTCCATGGTGATGATCTCGTAGGCGCCGTTCTTGTGCTTGCGGCCCCATTTGCGCGCCAGCTTGATCGCACCTTCGTTGGCTTCGGCGCCGCTGTTGGCGAAGAAGACTTTGTCGAAGCAGCTGTTATCGGTCAGCTGTTTGGCCAGGCGCAGCATCGGCTCGTTGTAGAAGGCCGGGCTCGGGTTGATGATCTTCTTCGACTGCTCGACCAGCGCGTCGATCATGCCCTGGTTGGAGTGGCCCAGGCAGTTGACCGCCCAGCCCTGCACAAAGTCCAGGTATCGCTTGCCGTTGTGGTCCGTCAGCCAGGAGCCCTTGCCTTCGGTGAAGACGAGCTCGGGCCGGTTGGTGATGTACATCAGGGATTGGACGGGAAACTCAGCAAATGCCATGGCGGACTCCAGGGGTCGGCTTTAAACGATGGACGGACAAGCAGGAAAAAAGCGGAAAAGCGCGGAAAAACAAAAAGCCACGGGGGTTGCCCGTGGCTCGTTGACCTGAACAGACGCAGTCGACGGTCAGCCGCGTGGCACCCCAGCGGGGAGCGACGTACGGAAGCTGCGGCGTCGGTTGAAGGTCGTATGCATGCGGGCAAATATAAGGCGCATGGGCCCGGGTGTCAAAACCAATTTTGGCGGACCCGGGCATTGTTGCGCTGGCGGAACGGCGTGCCGGCCCGGGCGGGTCAGGCAGCGGGTGCTGCCGGCGTGGCCGGGTGCATGTCGGCCTCGGAGGTGAACGAGTCGGCGAAGAACGCGTCTTCGTGCAGCTTGCACTGGCGGGTGAAGTCGCCGCGCGCGGCGTTGATCATCACCGGCGCGCCGCAGGCGTAGACCTCGTGGCCCGACATGTCGGGATGGTCGGCGATCACCGCCTGGTGGACGAAGCCCGTGCGGCCCTGCCAATTGTCTTCGGGCAGCGCGTCGGATACCACCGGCACGTACCTGAAGTTGGGCAGGTCGCGCGCCCATTGCTCGGCCAGCGCGTGCATGTACAGGTCCTTGGGCCGGCGGCCGCCCCAGTACAGCGTCATCGGGCGCGTGATGCCGGTGTAGGCGGCATGCTCGACGATGGCCTTGATCGGGGCGAAGCCGGTGCCGGAAGCCAGCAGGATGATCGGGGCGGTCGATTCCTCGCGCAGGAAGAAGCTGCCCAGCGGGCCTTCGAAGCGCAGGATGTCGCGTTCCTTCATCGCCGGGGCACCTTCCTTGGCGCCGAAGACATAGTCGGTGAAGGCGCCGCCCGGCATATGGCGGATATGCAGTTCGATCGGACCGTCCTCGTGCGGCGGCGTGGCGATCGAATAGCTGCGGCGCTTGCCGTCGCGCAGCAGAAATTCCACGTACTGGCCGGCCAGGTACTGCATGCGCTCGGTCGCGGGCAGCTGCAGCTTGATGGCGATCACGTCATCGGCCAGCCGCTCCAGCGAGGTCACGCGGCACGGCACCTTCTTGATCGGGATGTCGCCGGCGCCGTGGACTTCGCGGCATTCGATGGTAATGTCGGACGACGCGTTGGCGCAGCAGAACAGCGCGCGGCCCTCGGTCTTTTCCTGCGCGGTCAGCGCGGCCGGGGCGTGGTCGCCCTGCACGATGGTGCCTTCCAGCACGCGGCCCTTGCACGAGCCGCAGGCGCCGTTCTTGCAGCCGTAGGGCAGGCCGATGCTGTGGCGCAGGGCCGCGCCGAGGATGGTTTCGTCCGCGGCCACTTCGAACTTGTGGCCACTGGGCATGACGGTTACTTGATAAGCCATAATCGGTCTATGAGCCAAATTCAGTCGATGCTGCAGCCCTCGCGCCTCCCGCTCCTGCCGGCTTTACCAGTTTTGCCGGTCCCCAGCCGCCGGCTGGGTCGTCCGCGCCTGTTGATCGTCGGGTGCGGGGATGTGGGGACGCGCTGCCTGCGAATCCTGTCGTCGCGCATGCGCGTGTTTGCCGTCACGTCGCAGCCGGCGCGCCGCGCCGAACTGCGCGCCGCCGGTGCGGTGCCGCTGGTGGCGGACCTGGACCGGCCGGTGACGCTGGCGCGGCTGCGCGGGCTGGCCACGCAGGTGCTGGACCTGGCGCCGCCGCCCGGTCAGGGCGAGGGCGATCCGCGTACGCGTGCCTTGCTCGCCGCCTTGCGCCGCAAGGCCTGGCGGCAGGGCGGCACGCCTGGCGGCGAGCCCGCCATTCTACCCGACCGGGGCCTTCGCCGCCGTGCCTTTGTCTACGCCAGCACCTCGGGCGTCTACGGCGACCGGCAGGGCGCGCGGGTGTCGGAATTTCATGCCGTGCGGCCGCAGACGGCGCGCGCGCGCCGCCGCGTGGCCGCCGAGGGGGCGGTGCGCGCCTTTGGCCGCGATGCCGGCTGGCGCACCAGCATCGTGCGCATCCCGGGCATCTATGCCGCCGAGCGGCTGCCGGTGGCCCGGCTCAAGCGGGGCACGCCCGCGCTGGTGCCGCAGGACGACGTCTACACCAGCCATATCCATGCCGACGACCTGGCTCGCATCATGGTTGCCGCGCTGGTCCGCGGCCGGCCGCAGCGGGTGGTCCATGCCAGCGACGATACCGAGCTGCGTATGGCCGACTACTTCGACCTCGTTGCCGATCGGCGCGGCCTGCCGCGGCCCCCGCGTATTACGCGCGGCCAGGCGCGTGAAGTGATTGAGCCGACGCTGCTGAGCTTCATGAGCGAGTCGCGCCGGCTCGACAACCGCCGCCTGAAGCGCGAGTTGCGGCTGCGGCTGCGCTTTCCCACGGTCGCTTCCTTCTTCGACGCCTGAGCGCGCCCGCGGTCGCGCCCCGTGCCCCTGGCACGGGGTTTGCTCATCCTGGCGTCACTTCAATCCTGTCTATACAGCAACACTTCTGGCGTGCCAACGTGGTGCTTTCCGCACCTACGGCAAGCCGCAGCACCGTTGTGGTGGTTGATGCCTCCGCGCCGTCCAGCCGATTTCCGCGGTGATGTGACGTCTAACCCCTCGGGGGAAGCCCTACATTGACTTGTATATACAGGCATTGTTTAATGCCCGAAAACGAGCGCGCCACAAGCATGGCCTGCCGTCGACGGACACACCAAAGGAGCGTTTCGATGAGGATGGAAAGCCGCATGCAGGGCAGGATTCAAGGCAGGATTCGTGGCCGCAAGGCAATGCAGGCCGCGCTGTTTGCCGCGGCAGTCACCATGGCAGGCGCCGGCCACGCGCAGACCACCAAGGTCACGCTCGGCATGAGCGGCTGGACCGGCTTCGCGCCGCTGACGCTGGCCGACAAGGCAGGCATCTTCAAGAAGAACGGTGTCGAGGTCGACATCAAGATGATCCCGCAGAAGGACCGCCACCTGGCGCTGGCCGCCGGTGCGATCCAGTGCGCGGCGACCACGGTCGAGACCCATGTGGCCTGGAACGCCAACGGCGTACCGATCACCCAGATCGTGCAGCTCGACAAGTCCTACGGCGCCGACGGCCTGGCCGTGCGCGGCGACGTCAAGACCTTTGCCGACCTGAAGGGCAAGACCATTGGCGTCGATGCGCCGGGCACCGCGCCGTACTTCGGCCTGGCCTGGATGCTGAAGAAGAACGGCATGTCGCTGAAGGACGTCAAGACCACGACGCTGTCGCCGCAGGCGGCGGCGCAGGCGTTCGTGGCCGGCCAGAACGACGGCGCCATGACCTACGAGCCCTACCTGTCCACCGTCCGCCAGAACCCGGACAAGGGCAAGATCCTGGCGACCACGCTGGATTACCCGATGGTGACCGACACGCTGGGCTGCGCGCCCAAGTGGCTCAAGGAGAACCCCAAGGCGGCGCAGGCGCTGGTCGACAGCTACTTCGAGGCGCTCGAGATGATCCAGAAGGAGCCGGCGAAGGCTAACGAAATCATGGGTGCCGCAGTCAAGCAGACCGGCGAGCAGTTCGCCAAGTCGGCCGCCTACCTGCGCTGGCAGGATCGCGAGGCCAACAAGAAGTTCTTCTCCGGCGAACTCGCCAGCTTCAGCAAGGAAGCGGCGGGCGTGCTGATGGAAATCGGCGTGATCCGCCAGGTGCCCGACGTGACGGCGTTGTATGACGCGCGTTTCCTCAAGTAAGCAGAGCAGTCGCAAGGAGGCGTGAACGTCATGACGCAAGCCCGAATCGGTTCCCACGCGCCCGCAGCGGTGTCCGCCCCCCCGGCGGCACCGGCGCGCCGGCGCCATCCCTGGCTGGCACCGCTGGTGCCGGTGCAGCCCAATACCCGCTGGATGCTGGGCCTGTCTTTCTTCGTGCTGTTCTTCGGCGTGTGGGCCGTGGTGACGCTGGGCGGCTTCGTGCCGCGCACGTTCCTGGCCGATCCGCTGACGATGGCCAAAGAGGGTCTGATCCTGTTCACCGAGCACAACTTCATCGGCGACATCGGCATGACGGTGTGGCGCGTTGTAGGCGGCTTCGTGCTGGCGGCGGTGCTGGCGGTGCCGCTGGGCATCTTCATGGGCGCGTACAAGGCGGCCGAGGCGTTCTTCGAGCCCTTTGTTTCGTTCTGCCGCTACCTGCCGGCGTCGGCCTTCATCCCGCTGCTGATCCTGTGGGCCGGCATCGGCGAGACCCAGAAGCTGCTGGTGATCTTTATCGGCTCGTTCTTCCAGATCGTGCTGATGGTGGCGGTGGCGGTCGGCGGCGCGCGCAAGGACCTGGTCGAGGCCGCCTACACGCTCGGCGCCAACAGCGCCGGCATCGTGCGCCGCGTGCTGATCCCGGGCGCCGCGCCGGAAATCGCCGAGATCCTGCGGCTGGTGCTGGGCTGGGCCTGGACCTACGTGATCGTGGCCGAGCTGATCGGCTCGTCGTCGGGCATCGGGCACATGATCACCGACAGCCAGGCGCTGCTCAATACCGGGCAGATCATCTTCGGCATCATCGTGATCGGCTGCATCGGCCTGGTCTCCGACCTTGTCTTCAAGCGCGCCAACCAGCGCCTGTTCCCGTGGAGTTCGATCCAATGAGCGCACTGTCCATCCAGCAGGTCTCGCGTACCTTCTCCAACCCGCGCGGCGGGAAGACGCTGGCGCTGCAGCCGGTCGATTTCGAAGTGCGCGATAACGACTTCGTCACCATCCTGGGCCCGTCGGGCTGCGGCAAGTCCACGCTGCTGCGCATCGTGGCCGGGCTGGACACGCCTTCCACCGGCCGCGTGCTGCTCGACGGCCAGCCGGTCTCCGACCCGGGCGCCGACCGCGGCATGGTGTTCCAGTCGTACACGCTGTTCCCGTGGCTGACGATCGAGCAGAACGTGCGCTTCGGCCTGCGCGAGCGCGGCATGAGCGCGGCGGAGCAGAAGGAGCGCAGCGACTTCTTTATCCAGCGCGTGGGGCTGCGCGGATTCGAGCACCATTACCCGAAGCAGCTGTCGGGGGGCATGCAGCAGCGCACCGCGATCGCGCGGGCGCTGGCCAACGATCCCAAGATCCTGCTGCTCGACGAACCGTTCGGCGCGCTCGACAACCAGACCCGCGTGCTGATGCAGGAGTTATTGCTCGGCATATGGGAAGCGTCGCGCAAGACGGTATTATTCGTGACCCATGATATCGACGAGGCCATTTTCATGGCCAACCGGGTGGCGGTGTTTTCCGCCAGGCCGGGCCGGATCAAGAGCGATATCGCGGTCGATTTTCCGCATCCGCGCCATTACACGATCAAGACCTCTCCGGAGTTTTCCGCGCTCAAGGCGCGGCTGACCGAGGAAATCCGCGCCGAGGCCATTGCCGCGGCCGAGCACTGAAACGCCATGAACCACGCCGTCGGCTCCGCCACCCCAGCTTCCTCTCCCACCGCGCTCTACCAGCAGGTGAAGGAGTACATCGCCCGCCAGATCCAGAGTGGCGCGTGGCAGCCGGGCGACCGGGTGCCGTCGGAGCAGGAACTGGTGAACCGCTTCGGCGTCTCGCGCATGACCGTCAACCGGGCCCTGCGCGAGCTGTCGGAGCAGGGGCGGGTGGTGCGCGTCGCCGGCGTCGGCACCTTCGTCGCCGAGCACAAGCCGCAGTCCACGCTGCTGTCGGTGGTCAACCTGCAGGACGAGATCCGCATGCGCGGGCATGACTATGCCTGCGACGTGATCCTGGTCGAGCGGGTGTCGGCGTCGATCGAGGTGGCGGCCGCGCTGGAGCTGCACACCGGAGAGTCCGTGTTCCATTCGGTCTGCGTGCATCGCGAAGATGGCGTGCCGGTGCAGCTGGAAGACCGCTACGTGAACCCGCGCGTGGCGCCGGACTTCATCGGCCAGGACTTCAGCGCGACCCAGCCCGGCGAATACCTGTTGCGCCACGTGCCCTACGATCAGGTAGAGCACGTGGTCGATGCCATTGCCGCCACGCCGGAGCAGGCCGCGCAACTGGAAATGCCGCCAACGCAACCTTGCCTGATGCTGACCCGCCGCACCTGGACCAATGGCGTGCCAGTGACATTCGTTCGTTGCCTGCACCCGGGCAACCGTTACCGCCTCGGCAGCCGATTCCGCGCCGACGGCAATCCCGCTTTCGGCTGATCCGCGCGAGGGTCAGCCATTGCTTCAATTTTTATCCTAAGCTGTATAGACAGGAACATACAAATGACTGCGAGCCAACACGACCAAGCCTCCCGCCCGCTGCTGACCTTGCAGCCGGGCCAAGTCACCCTGGCCGACCTGCGCCGCATCTACCGCGGCGAAGTGCGCGTGGCCATGGCCGATTCCGCCTGGCCCGGCGTGCGCGCCGCGCAGGCCACCGTGCAGGACATCATCGACGCCGACGCCGTGGTCTACGGCATCAATACCGGCTTCGGCAAGCTGGCGCAGACCCGTATCCCCAACGACAAACTGGCGCAGCTGCAGCGCAACCTGGTGCTGTCGCACAGCGTCGGCACCGGCCCGGACCTGGCCGAGGATACGGTGCGCCTGATCCTGGCCACCAAGGCGGTCAGCCTGGCGCGCGGCCATTCCGGCGTGCGTCCGGAATTGATCGAGGCATTGCTGGCGCTGGTCAACCACGGCGTGACGCCGTGCATCCCGGCCAAGGGTTCGGTCGGTGCCTCGGGCGACCTGGCGCCGCTGGCGCATATGTCGTGCACGCTGATCGGCGTGGGCGACGTGCTGGTCGACGGCAAGCGCGTGCCGGCAGCCGAGGGCCTGGCCCGTGCCGGCCTGAAGGCGTTCGAGCTGGGCCCGAAGGAAGGCCTGGCGCTGCTCAACGGCACGCAGGTGTCGACCGCGCTGGCACTGGCCGGCTTGTTTGCCGCCGAAGACACCTTTGCCGCCGGCCTGGTGGCGGGCGCCCTGTCGCTGGAAGCGATCAAGGGCTCGGTCAAGCCGTTCGACGCCCGCATCCATGAAGCCCGCGGCCAGGCCGGCCAGATCGCCGTGGCCGGCGCCGTGCGCGCGATGCTGGATGGCAGCGAGATCGTCGATTCGCACAAAACCTGCGGCCGCGTGCAGGACCCGTATTCGATCCGTTGCCAGCCGCAGGTGATGGGCGCTTGCCTGGACAACCTGCAGCACGCCGCGCGCATCCTGCAGATCGAGGCCAATGCCGCGTCGGACAACCCGCTGGTGTTTTCCGAGCAGGGCGACGTGGTCTCCGGCGGCAACTTCCACGCCGAGCCGGTGGCCTTTGCCGCCGACATCATTGCGCTGGCGATCGCCGAGATCGGTGCGATTTCCGAGCGCCGGCTGGCGCTGCTGCTCGATACCGGCCTGTCGGGCCTGCCGCCGTTCCTGGTGCGCGACGGCGGCCTGAACTCGGGCTTCATGATCGCGCAGGTGACCGCGGCCGCGCTGGCCTCGGAGAACAAGTCGCTGGCGCATCCGTCCAGCGTGGACAGCCTGCCGACCTCGGCCAACCAGGAGGACCATGTGTCGATGGCCACCTACGGCGCGCGCCGGCTGGGCGACATGGCGGCCAACACCGCGGTAGTGGTCGGCATCGAGGCGATGGCAGCGGCGCAGGGTATCGAGTTCCACCGCCCGTTGAAGTCATCGCCGCTGGTGGAGCAGGAACTGGCACGTATCCGTGCGCGGGTGGATTTTGTGGAAGGCGACCGCTACCTGGCGCCGGATATCGAAGCGATGAAGCAGTGGGTGGTGCAGGGGGATGCGGGGGCGGGGTGGCCGCAGGCGGTTCGGGAAATCTTGCCGACCAACGCTGGTTGATTGGAGCGCGTCACAAGCGCCAACGAAGGAGAACAAGCACATGAACGCCAACGAAAGCCAATTCATCCAGCGCGGCCAGCGCGAAATCCGCGCCCCGCATGGCACCCAGCTGCACTGCAAGAACTGGCTGATCGAAGCTGCCTACCGCATGATCCAGAACAACCTGGACCCCGACGTGGCCGAGCGCCCGCAGGACCTGGTGGTGTACGGCGGCATCGGCAAGGCCGCGCGCAACTGGGAATGCTTTGACGCCATCCTCGACAGCCTGCGCCGCCTGGGCGAGGACGAATCGCTGCTGGTGCAGTCGGGCAAGCCGGTCGGCGTGTTCCGCACGCACCCCGACGCGCCGCGCGTGCTGATCGCCAACTCCAACCTGGTGCCGCACTGGGCCACCTGGGACAAGTTCAATGAACTGGACCGCGCCGGCCTGATGATGTATGGCCAGATGACCGCGGGCTCGTGGATCTACATCGGCACGCAGGGCATCGTGCAGGGCACGTATGAGACCTTTGTCGAAGCCGGCCGCCAGCACTACGACGGCGACCTGTCGGGCAAGTGGATCCTGACCGCGGGCCTGGGCGGCATGGGCGGCGCGCAGCCGCTGGCCGGCGTGCTGGCGGGTGCCTGCGTGCTGGCGATCGAGTGCCAGGAATCGCGCATCGACTTCCGCATCCGCACGCGCTACCTCGACAAGAAGGCCACCACGCTGGACGAGGCGCTGGCGATGATCGCCGAGGCCACGGCAAAGAAAGAAGCCATCTCGGTCGGCCTGCTCGGCAACGCCGCCGACATCGTGCCGGAACTGGCCAAACGGGCGCAGGCCGGCGGCATGCGTCCGCATATCGTTACCGACCAGACCTCGGCGCACGACCTGGTCAACGGCTACCTGCCGCAAGGCTGGACGGTAGAGCAGTGGGAAGACGCACGCAAGCGCGATCCCAAGTCGGTGGAAGCCGCCGCGCGCCCGTCGATTGTCAAGCACGTGCAGGCCATGCTCGACTTCCAGAAGATGGGCGTGCCGACGGTCGACTACGGCAACAACATCCGCCAGGTGGCGTTCGATGAGGGCGTGCACAATGCCTTCGATTTCCCGGGCTTCGTGCCGGCCTATATCCGCCCGCTGTTCTGCCGCGGCAAGGGCCCGTTCCGCTGGGTCGCGCTGTCGGGCGATCCCGAGGATATCTACAAGACCGACGCCAAGATGAAGGAGCTGTTCCCCGAGGACAAGCACCTGCACCGCTGGCTCGACATGGCGCACGACCGCATCGCCTTCCAGGGCCTGCCGGCGCGTATCTGCTGGGTTGGCCTGGACGAGCGCCACCGCGCCGGCCTGGCCTTCAACGAGATGGTGAAGTCCGGCGAGCTGAAGGCGCCGGTGGTGATCGGCCGCGACCATCTGGACTGCGGCTCGGTGGCGTCGCCCAACCGCGAGACCGAAGCGATGCGCGACGGTTCCGACGCCGTGTCCGACTGGCCGCTGCTGAACGCGCTGCTCAATACCGCCGGCGGCGCCACCTGGGTCAGCCTGCACCATGGAGGTGGCGTGGGCATGGGTTTCTCGCAACACTCCGGCGTGGTGATCGTCTGCGATGGCACCGATGCAGCAGCCAAACGCATCGAGCGCGTGCTGTGGAACGACCCGGCCACCGGCGTGATGCGCCATGCCGATGCGGGATACGACATCGCCATCGCATGCGCGCAGGAAAAGGGCCTGAACCTGCCGATGGTGAAGGGCGTATGAGGACGTTCACGCTCGCGGCCATCGACCCGACGCGCTGGAAGAATGGCGGCGGCAACACGCGCGAGATCGCGGTGTGGCCGCCGGGTGCCGGCATGGATGACTTCGTTTGGCGCCTGAGCGTGGCCGATATCGAAGCCGACGGCCCGTTCTCCGCCTTTCCCGGCATCGATCGGCAGATCGTGCTGCTCGACGGCGCCGGCGTGATGCTGCGCGCCGACGATGGCAGCTTTAACCATCGGATGGTCCAGCCGGGCGCGCCCTTTGCATTCTCGGGCGACACCGGCCTGCAGGCTGCGCTGCTCGATGGCGCCACGCGCGACTTCAACGTGATGACGCGGCGTGGCCGCTGCCGCGCGCGCGTCGACGCCTTTCGCCAGGGGTTTGCCATCAGCACCGGCGCCGATACCGTTTGCCTGCTTGCCGTGTCCGGCACCTGGCTGGCGCAGGACGCGCAGCCGGCCGTAGCGCTGGACGCGGGGCAGGGCGTGCTGTATCCCGCCGGCGAACCCGCTGGCCGGCAAGCCTTCGCGCCAGGCGCCGGCGACGCGCTGTGCCTGTGTGTCACGCTGGAAATGGAGTCCGATCAATGACGCTGCCTTCCGTACCTGGCACCGCCAGTGCAGCCAATGCTGCCAGCGCCGACGGTGTCTGGCACAACTGCCACCTGTTGCCCGACGCCGACCCGGCGCGCGCCATCCGCGATGCCGCGCTCGTGGTCGAGCAAGGCCGCATTGCCTGGCTTGGCGCCGCGGCAGAATTGCCGCAGTCCTACCGCGACCTGCCGCGCCACGACGCCAACGGCGCGTGGATCACGCCGGGACTGGTCGATTGCCACACGCACCTGGTCTACGGCGGCCAGCGCGCCGACGAGTTCGCGATGCGGCTCGCCGGTGCCGGCTATGAAGAAATCGCGCGCGCCGGCGGCGGCATCGTCTCGACCGTGCGCGCCACCCGCGACGCCGACGAAGACACGCTGTTCGCGCAGGCCGCCGCGCGCCTGCAACCGCTGCTCGCCGAAGGCGTGACCGCCATCGAGATCAAGTCCGGCTATGGCCTCAGCCTGGAAGCCGAGCGCAAGCAGCTGCGCGTGGCGCGTCGCCTGGGCGAGCAGTTCGGCGTCGCGGTGCGTACCACCTTCCTCGGCGCGCACGCGCTGCCGCCCGAGTACGCGGGGCGCGCCGACGACTACATCGACCTGGTGTGCGGCAGCATGCTGCCGGCGCTGGCCGAAGAAGGGCTGGTCGACGCCGTCGATGCCTTCTGCGAATCGATCGGCTTCTCGATCGCGCAGACCGAACGCGTTTTCGATGCCGCTGCGCGCCACGGCCTGCGCGTCAAGCTGCACGCCGAGCAGCTCAGCAATCTCGGCGGCGCGGCGCTGGCCGCACGCCATCGCGCGCTGTCGGCGGACCACCTCGAGCATCTCGACGAGGCCGGCGTCGCCGCGATGGCAGATGCGGGCACGGTCGCGGTGCTGCTGCCCGGCGCCTACTATTTCCTGCGCGACACCAACCTGCCGCCGATCACGCTGCTGCGCCAGTACGGCGTGCCGATGGCGATCTCTACCGACCACAATCCCGGCACGTCGCCGGTGACGTCGCTGCTGCTGATGATGAATATGGCCTGCACGCTGTTCCGCCTGACGGTGCCCGAAGCGTTGGCCGGCGTGACGCTGCATGCGGCGCGCGCGCTGGGCGCATCGGATCGCCATGGCAAGCTGGAAGCGGGGCGAGAGGCCGACTTCGTGCTATGGCGCGTCGATTCGCCGGCGGAGCTGGCGTACTGGTTCGGCCGCAATCCTGCTGCCGCGGTCGTGCGGCAAGGGCGCGTATATCCGGCGCAAGCGGGGGCACAGCCATGAGCGCATCGCAGCTGTTCGCAGACTGGGCCCTGCTGCCCGAAGGCTGGGCGCGCGATGTGCTGCTCGCCTGGGACGAGCAGGGCCGCCTGACCACCGTGCAGGCCGGTGCCGCCGCAAATGCCGGCGTGCCGCGCGCCGCGGGCCCGGTGCTGCCGGGCATGCCCAACCTGCATTCGCACGCATTCCAGCGTGGCTTTGCCGGCCTGACCGAATACCGCAGCCGCCCGCAGGGCGACAATCCCGCCGGCGCCGATTCGTTCTGGAGCTGGCGCACGCTGATGTACCGCTTCGCGCAGCGGATCTCGCCCGACACGCTGGAAGCCATCGCCACCCAGCTCTACATCGAGATGCTGCGCGCAGGCTATACCAGCGTGTGCGAGTTCCACTACGTCCACCACGACGCCGACGGCAAGCCCTACGCCGATGCCGCCGAGATGTCGCTGCGGCTGCTGCGCGCGGCGCAGCGCACCGGCATCGGCATGACGCTGCTGCCGGTGCTGTACCAGACCGCCGGCTTCGGCGGCAAGCCGCCGCTCGCCGAACAGCGCCGCTTCCTGCACAACACCGACGCCATGCTGCGCCTGCTGGAGCGGCTGTCGCCCGTGTGCGCGCAGGCCGGCGCGCGTCTCGGCCTGGCGCCGCATTCGCTGCGCGCTGTGCCCGAAGACAGCCTGCTGCATGCGCTGGCGGGGCTGAAGGCGATCGACGCGCAGGCGCCGGTCCATATCCATATCGCCGAGCAGCAGCGCGAAGTCGACGACTGCATCGCGTGGTCCGGCACGCGCCCGGTGACATGGCTGTTCGATCATGTCGACGTCGACGCGCGCTGGTGCCTGGTGCACGCCACGCACATGGACTGGGACGAGCGCCGGCGCCTCGCGCATAGCGGCGCCGTGGCCGGCATCTGCGCGACCACCGAAGCGAACCTCGGCGATGGCGTGTTCGAGGCGGCGCCTTACCTCGCGCAGCACGGCGCGTGGGGTATCGGCTCGGACAGCCATGCCAGCGTCAGCGTGGCCGAGGAACTGCGCCTGTTCGAATACGGCCAGCGGCTGGGCCTGCAGCAGCGCAACGTGCTGGCCTCGGATACCCACCTGCAGGTGGCCGACCGCCTCTATCTGGAAGCCGTGGCGGGCGGCGCACGCGCCAGTGGCCGCGGCGTGGCCGGGCTGGCGCCTGGCCAGCAGGCGGACTTCGTGGTGCTGGACGGTGCGCACCCGACGCTGACCGGCCTCGACGGCGCCCAGGCGCTGGCCACCCACGTGTTTGCGAACCACGGTCATGAGACACTAGCGGAGGTCCGCACCGCCGGCCGCAGCCGCGTGCAGCATGGCGCGCATGCGCTGCAGTCCGAAGCGGCCCGGCAGTTCATCGCCGCCCGCGCCAGCCTGCTGGCCGACTGATACGCGACAAGTACGCGACAAATACGGGCACCGCCCAACGCATTGCAAAGAACATGTCCTTCTCCACCGATACCCCCGCCTTCACCCTGCATCGCGGCACGCGCCCGCTGCTGGTATCGATGCCGCACGTCGGCACGCACCTGCCGGCTTCGGTCTCTCAGCGCCTTACCGCCGAGGCGCGCACCGTGCCCGATACCGACTGGCACCTGGAACGGCTCTACGGCTTTGCCCGCGAGCTGGGCGCCTCGGTGCTGGTCGCCACGCATTCGCGCTATGTGGTCGACCTGAACCGCCCGCCCGACAATGCCAACTTGTATCCCGGCCAGGACACCACCGGCCTGTGCCCGGTCGACACCTTCGACAAGACGGCGCTTTATGCCGATGGCAGCAACGGCCCCGACGACGCGGAAATCGCCGCACGCCGCGACGCGATCTGGCGCCCATACCATGAAGCGCTGGCTGCGGAACTGGCGCGCCTGAAGGCCGAGCACGGCACCGTCGCCCTGTGGGACGCGCATTCGATCCGCTCGTTGCTGCCGCGCTTCTTCGAAGGCAAGCTGCCGGATTTCAACCTCGGCACGGCCAATGGCGAGAGCTGCGACGCGGGGCTCGCGAACCAGCTGCTCGAGCTGGCGAGCGCGGTGCCCGGCCATACCGCGGTGCTCAACGGCCGCTTCAAGGGCGGCTATATCACGCGCCAGTACGGCAAGCCGCAGGATGGCGTGCACGCGGTGCAGCTCGAGCTGTCGCAGTGTGCGTATATGAGCGAGACATACCCGTTCGCCTACGATGAGGCGCGGTCGGCGGCGCTGCAGCCGGCGCTGCAAGGCATGCTGGCCACGGTGCTCGCGTTCGTCGAATCGCGGTAAGGCGCCAGGCGGGGCGCGTCAGGCAGCGCGCTCAGCGCCCGCCAGCCAGGCGATCTTCGATATGCTTGGCGCGCTCCAGCGAGCCGGGGTGCGTGCCGAGCATGCTCGACTTCCCGCCGTCAAGCTGCGACATCTTGCGGAACGCCGACGCCAGCGCCTGCCGGTTGGCGCCGTTCTTGGTCAGCAAGTTGAAGGAGTAGTCGTCCGCAGCGGTTTCCTGGCGCTGCGAGAACTGTGCATTGACGAACGTCTCCGCCAGATCCCCGATCTGTGAGGACGACAGCGCGGTCAGCGAAGCAATGCCGGTAGATCCCAGCAGGCCGCGCGCAGCGGCGGTGGAGTAGGCCACCTGCATCGCCGCCTTGGTATGGCCCAGCGCCACATGGCCGATCTCGTGTCCGACCACGCCGCGCACCTCGTCGTCGCTGAGGAAGTCCATCAGCCCGCTGTACACGCGCACGCATCCATTGGCCATGGCCCATGCGTTGATGTCCTTGGTCACGTAGACCTTGGCATTGAGCGGCAGCCCGGTATTGCCAAGCCCGTTCATCACATTCGCGAGCCGCCTGGCGTAGGTGCTGTCGGGCGGGGCAATGGTGTTCTTCTGGTCCATTTCCGCGCACGACTGGTCGGACAGCGTCTTGACGTTGGTGTCCGACAGCGTGGCGGCGGTGAACAGGCTGCCGCCTGCCTGGGTCAGGTTTTCCACATTTGCGCCGGCGCAGCCGGCGAGCAGGGCGGCGCAGGCGAGGGCGGGTAGGGTCGGTCGGTTCATGGTGGCTCCTGTTGACGGGATGGCAATGCCATAGGATAGGAAGCCAGGCGCAGGGGCACCAGTGGGCGCTGTCCGACACCTTTCAAGGCTTTAGCCGAAAGGAGTCGCGGGTATAAGTGACGTGATTGGCTGGTGATGCAGAGCTAATTTCGTACGTACAAAAACACTGTTGTCTGACAAGCTCGTCAAGCGAGGGCGCGGCCGTCCGCGCGGTACCACGAAGACAGCCACCACGGTGCGACTCGATGACGATGTCCTGGAAGCCCTGAAGGCGAGCGGGCCACGTTGGCAAACACGGCTCAACGTATTGGTTCGCGATTGGCTGAAAACGCACAAGCTCGACGAAATCGAGGTTTGAGCATGAGCCCCGGGCCGCCCATCATGTGGACGACTGATTGCTTTGGAGGGAAATGTGGTGCCCGGGGTCGGACTCGAACCGACACGCCTTGCGGCGGGGGATTTTGAGTCCCCTGCGTCTACCTGTTTCACCACCCGGGCAGGTGTGACGGCATCGGAACCGATGCCGGGCTGAGCCGGCGATTATGCCGCAATTCCCCCCGGCCGACAACCGGCCGCCGTGGCGATGGTAATGGCCCCGATAACTTGTGCATCGCGATTGCGGTTAGCATCGCCGTCACCGCGTGCATCACCGACGCCGCGCCAAACCAGTCCCGACCCCGCACCCACCGACCGCCATGACCGACCAAGCCTCGCTGGCGAGCCTCGCCAGCCTGCCCTCGCAGGACCCCGTCTTCTACGACCGCGAATACAACAACCGAGCCAATGTGCCGGACAACCCGGCGCATATGGCGCGCTGGGGTGAATGGTCGGCGCGGGTGCGCGAGCGCGGTGGCTTTATCGCGGACCTGGGCTATGCCGATGCAGGCTCGCGGCATCCGCAGGATCAGACGCTGGACTATTTCCCGGCGACGGCGCCAGCGGATGACGGCGCGGCGCCGCCGCTGCTGGTGTTCGTCCACGGCGGCTACTACCGCGCGCTCGACAAGCGCGACCACAGTTTCGTCGCCAGCGTGCTGCCGGCGCTCGGCGTGTCGGTGGCCGTGGTCAATTATTCGCTGGTGCCGTCGGTGACGGTGCCCGACATCGTGCGGCAGGTGCTGCGCAGCGTGGCGTGGCTGTACCGGCAATCCGGCGTGCTGGGACATGACCCGCAACGGCTGTTCGCCGCCGGGCATTCCGTCGGCGGCCACCTGGTGGCGATGCTGATGGCGGCACGCTGGCCGCAATTGGCGCCAGACCTGCCCGCGGACCTGGTCCGGGGCGGGCTCTCGGTCAGCGGGCTGTACGACATGGAGCCGCTGCGCCGCGCCGCGTTCCTGCAATGCGACCTGCGGCTATCGGAAGACGATGTGACGCGGTTGTCGCCGGCGTACATGGCGCCAGCCACCGCCGCGCCGCTGGCGCTCGCCGTGGGCGAGCTGGAAGCGGCCGAATACCACCGCCAGCATGCGCTGATGCGGGCGGCGTGGCCCGCCAATGTCGGCAGTCCGGCAGCGAGCGATCTCGTGCTGCCGGGCTGCCATCACTTCAATGTGCTCGACGGCTTCAATGATGCCGACAGCGCGCTGGTACGCGCCGTCCTGCGCCTGACAGGCACCTGAGCGGGCACCTGAGCGGCCCTCAGCCCTCCAGCACGCGCAGCAGCGACGAGGTATCGTCCTTGCCCCAGCCGTTGGCCATCAGCGTGCGCAGCTGCGCCGAGGTGGCCTGCATCGCCGGCAGGTCCAGGCCGATTTCCTCGGCGATAGCGCGCGCCAGCCCGAAGTCCTTGTCGTGCAGCCGCGCCTCGATGCCGGCGGCGAAATTGCGCGACACCATCTTGGGCCCCATCAGGTCGAGCATGCGGCTGCCCGCCATGCCCGTCGACATGGCCTGCAGCACGCGGCCGGTATCGACGTTCTGCGCCGAGGCAAAGCGCATGGCTTCGGCGATGCCTTCGATATTGACCACCTGCGCGATCTGGTTGCACAGCTTGGCGACCTGGCCGGCGCCGTTGTCGCCGATATGCGTGATGGTCGTGCCCAGCAGCTCCAGCAGCGGCAGCACGCGTTCCAGAACGTCGAGCTTGCCGCCGACCATGATGGTCAGCTTGCCGGACGCGGCGGCCATGGTGCCGCCGGAGACCGGGCAGTCGAGCGCCTCGAGGCCGCGCTCGGCCAGTGCCGCGGCGATCTCGCGCGTGACCACCGGCGAGATGGTGCTGTGGTCGACGCATACCGTGCCGGGGGCCGCGCCGTGGATCACGCCTTGCTCGCCCAGCAGCACTTCGCGCACGTCTTCGGACGAGGTCACGTTGGTGAAGACGACGCTGGCGCCGCGCGCGGCCTCGGCGGGCGTGAAGAACGGCTCCGCACCCATGGCGCGCGCCGCTTCGGCGGCCTCGGCGCGGCGCACGAAGGCGCGCACGGTGTGGCCGGCGGCCAGCAGGTGGCGGACCATGTGCGAGCCCATGGCGCCCAGGCCGATGAAGGCAACGGTGGCGGAAGGAGTGGAAGTGGTGGTCATGATGCGATGCTTCCTTTCAGAAGGCCGGGTTCGGCGGGCGCTGGGCTACTTGTCGCCCGCATAGGCGAACTTGCCGTTGCGGATCACCCCCATCACGCGCGAACGCTGGTCGAAGCCCTGGTGGTCCTTCGCGTTCAGGTTCAGCACGCCGTTGGGGATGGTGAGATTGGTGGTGGATTCGAGCGCGTCGCGCATGGCGGCGCGGAATTCGCGCGTGCCGGGCTGGGCGCCGGTCCTGAGCGCGCGGCGCGCGGCATCGTCCAGCAGCAGCCACGCGCCCCAGGCGTCGCCGGCAAACTGCGTCACGCTGTCGGCGCCGTACTTGCCCTCGTAGCGGTTGACGAAGTCCAGCGCGACCTTGCGCACGGGGTGGTTCTCGGGCAGCTGGCGCGCGACCACGACCGGGCCGGTCGGGAACAGCGTGCCTTCCACGTCCTTGCCGCCCATGCGCAGGAATTCCCAGGTGGCGATGCCGTGGGTCTGGTAGACCTTGCCCTTGTAGCCGCGCTCGCCCAGCGTCTTCTGCGGCAGTACCGAGGGCGTGCCGGCGCCGGCGATCAGCACGGCGTCGGGGTTTGCCGCCATCAGCTTGAGCACCTGGCCGGTCACCGAAGTATCGTTGCGCGAGAAGCGCTCGTTGGCGACGACCTTGATCTTGCGCACTTCGGCCAGCCTGGAGAACTCGCGCCACCAGCTTTCGCCATAGGCATCGGCAAAGCCGATGAAGCCGACCGTCCTGATGCCGTGGTTGCTCATGTACTCCGTCAGCACGGTCGCCATGTGCGAGTCGTTCTGCGGCATCTTGAAGGCCCAGCGGCGCTTGGCGTCGGTCTGCGGCTCGACGATCGACGCCGACGCGGCCAGCGCCACCATCGGCGTCTCGCCCTCGGACACGGCGTCGAGCGCGGCCAGCGCAGTCGGCGTGATATTGGGGCCGACGATCACGTCGACCTTTTCCTCGGAAATCAGCTTGCGCACATTGCGCACCGCCGCGGCCGGGTCGGAGCCGTCGTCCAGGATCACGTAGTGCGCCTTCAGGCCGCCCAGCGTCTGCGGCCACATCAGCACGGTGTTCTTGGAGGGGATGCCGATCGAGGCCGCCGGTCCGGTGGTGGACACGTCGATGCCGACGCGGATATCGGCCAGCGCGGCGGCGCTGGCGCCAAGCAGGGTGGAAAGTACGATGGCGGGCAGCAGGCGGGGCAACTTCGGCATTTGTCTCCTCCAGTCTTATTTGTGACGGGAAGGATAGCCGAACTCCGCCTGCAAGGGCACGCGCGTCAGCGCACGCCCAGGCGCCACAGCGAAGTCACCTCGGCCGAGCGCGCCGCATGCAGCGGATCGCTGGGGTCCGCGGCGCGCGGATGACGCGGGTGGATATCGGAGCGGCCCAGCACCTTCAGCCCGGCGGCCTCGATCCAGCCTTCGAGCTGCTCGCGCGGGCGCAGGCCCAGGTGCTCCGCCAGGTCGGATAGCAAGAGCCAGCCTTCGCCGCCGGGTTCCAGGTGGGCGGCCAGCCCATCGAGGAAGCCGTGCAGCATGGCGCTGTCCGGATCGTAGACGGCGCGCTCGACCGGCGAGCTGGGCCGGGCCGGCACCCACGGCGGGTTGCACACCACCAGCGGCGCACGGCCTTCCGGGAACAGGTCGGCCTGCACGATCTCGACGGCGCCGGCATAGCCGAGCTGGCCGATGTTCTCGCGTGCGCAGGCCAGCGCACGCGGGTCCTGGTCGGTGGCGACGACGCGCTGCACGCCGCGCCGGGCCAGCACCGCGGCCAGCACGCCGGTGCCGGTGCCGATGTCGAAGGCCAGCGTTTTCGACGGCAGCGGCTCGGCGGCGACCAGGTCGACATACTCGCCTCGCACCGGCGAGAACACGCCGTACCAGGGATGGATGCGGTCTTCCAGCGCCGGGATTTCCACGCCTTTCCTGCGCCATTCATAGGCGCCGATCATGCCCAGCAGCTCTCGCAGCGACGCCACATAGGGCTCGCCCGCCGGACCGTAGACCTGCTCGCAAGCTTCGCGGACATCGGGCGCGCGGCGCAGCGGCACGCTGTGGTCGGCCTCGAACGGCAGCAGCAGCATGCCCAGCGTGCGGGCGCGCTGCGACTGCGCCAGCCGGTGCAGGTGGAACGCCTCGGTGGCGGAGCCGGGCGCGCCCTTGGCCTTCTGGCCTGGCCGGCTGGCCTTCTTGGGCTTGCGCTCGGTGCGCCGCGCCATGGCGTTGAGCAGCTGGCGCGCGTTCTGGAAGTCGCCGCGCCACAGCAGGGCAGTGCCCTCGCAGGCTAGCCGGTAGGCGGTGTCGGCGCTGGTGGTGTCGTCGGCGACCACCACGCGGCGCGGCGGCGGGTTGCCGGCCTCGGAGCGCCAGGCGGCGCTGCGCTCGGTGCCGTCCTCGGTCCAGTGGATGCGGGGCAGTTCGCTGGTGGCTTCGCTCATGGGTTCGCTCATGGGTTTGCTCACAGCGCCTCCGGCCGGCGCGGCGTGACGGATTGGGAATGCATATTGGGTTCTGCTTCTTATATAGAGAGAGGCGGCGGGCTGCCGCGCTCAGAGTTCGTAGGCTTCGTGCTCGCCCGACATGGCCTGTTCGACCAGCTTGCGGTTCAGCGTCGGCGAGAACAGCTCGATAAAGGTGTAGACAAAGCTGCGCAGGTAGGCCCCCTGCTTGACCGCCAGGTGCGTCACATTGCTGCCGAACAGGTGCCCGGCCGAAATCCCGCGCAGGTTTCGGTCGCGCTCGGCATCATAGGCCACGCCGGCGACGATGCCCACGCCCAGGCCGATCTCCACGTAGGTCTTGATCACGTCGGCGTCGATCGCCTCGAGCACGATGTCCGGCTTCAGGTGGCGCAGCTCGAAGGCCTTGTCGATCTTGGGCCGGCCGGCAAAGTTGGGATCGTAGGTGATCAGCGGGTAGCCCATCAGGTCTTCCAGCGCCAGGTGCTTCTTGTCCAGCAGCGGATGATCGGGTGGCGTAATCACCATATGTGTCCACTGGTAACCCGGCAGCGACACCAGGTTCTTGTCGTCGGTGATGCCTTCCGTGGCGATCCCGATATCGGCCTGGTCATGCAGCAGCATGTCGGCGATCTGCGCCGGGTTGCCCTGCTGGATCGACAGCCGCACCTTGGGGTAGCGCTTGGTGAACTCGCCGATCACCCGCGGCAGCGCGTAGCGCGCCTGGGTATGGGTGGTGGCAATGGTGAAGTTGCCCTGGTCCTGCGCAGCATAGTCCATGCCGACCCGCTTCAGGCTCTCGACCTCCTGCAGGATCTTCTCGACCGAGGTCAGGATCCGCCGCCCGGGCTCGGTCAGGCTGCGGATGCGCTTGCCATGGCGCGTGAAGATATCGACACCCAGCTCTTCTTCCAGCTCGATGATGGCCTTGGACACGCCGGGTTGTGACGTATAGAGCGCTTTAGCGGCTTCGGTCAGGTTGTAGTTCTGCCGGACGGCCTCGCGCACGAAGCGAAACTGGTGCAGGTTCATATAACTCGGGTCGTATAAACAAACAACTTCTTATTAGTTTGAGGTATGAGGCCAGTTTATTACGATTCTCGAACTTTGTTAATGAACGTCCTGCCCTCAGTGCGTCCGCTCGCAGCCCCCGGATTGTGATGCGAGCCTCACGGGCCAGGGCCCACCGAGTCCCTCATGTCGCTGGCCTATACCGTTTCCGGTCTGTTTGTAGGCGTCCTCGTCGGTCTGACCGGCGTGGGTGGGGGCTCGTTGATGACGCCGCTGCTGACGCTGCTGTTCGGCTTTTCGCCGGCGACCGCTGTCGGCACCGACCTGGCCTTCGCGGCCATCACCAAGGGTTTCGGCACTATCGCGCACCGTGCCCACGGCCATGTGCAGTGGCAGGTAGTGCGGCGCCTGTGCATCGGCAGCCTGCCGGCGGCGGTCGTGGCGATCCTGGTGCTCAAGAGCGCCGGCGAGCTCAACGCCCAGTGGCTGCACGCGATCCGCGTGACCATCGGCGTGTCGGTGCTGCTGACCGTATTGTCGCTGCTGTTCCGCAAGCAGATGCTGGCCTGGCTCGAGCGCAACCCGCGCTTCCAGCTGCACGGCCGCACCCAGGTCATCGCCACCATCGTGGTCGGCGCGGTCATCGGCGTGCTTGTGACGGTGTCGTCGATCGGCGCCGGCGCGGTTGGCGCCACGCTGATCCTGCTGCTGTATCCCCATATGAAGCCGGCCGAAGTCGCCGGCACTGATATCGCCTACGCCGTCCCGCTGACGGCGCTGGCCGGGCTGGGCCACGTGTGGCTCGGCACCGTCAACTGGAATTTGCTGCTGGCGCTGCTGGTGGGTTCGATCCCCGGCATCTGGCTGGGCGCGCAACTGTCGCGGGCGCTGCCCGAACGGCTGGTGCGTGCCGCCCTGGCGACCACGCTGACGCTGGTCGCCATCAAGCTCGTTTCCTGAATTCAACGAATACTGAACGGACCCCGCCATGTATCAGTACGACCAATACGACCAGCGCATCGTCAACGAGCGCGTCGCCCAGTTCCGTGACCAGGTGCGCCGCCGCCTGTCGGACGAGCTGACCGAGGAAGAATTCCTGCCGCTGCGCCTGCAGAACGGCCTGTACATGCAGCGCCATGCCTACATGCTGCGCGTGGCGATCCCGTACGGCCTGCTGTCGTCGACGCAGCTGCGCAAGCTGGCTCACATCGCGCGCGAATACGACCGCGGCTATGGCCACTTCTCCACCCGCCAGAACATCCAGTACAACTGGATGGAGCTGGAGCGCGTGCCCGACGTGCTGGCCGAGCTGGCCAGCGTCGAGATGCACGGCATCCAGACCTCGGGCAACTGCGTGCGCAACATCACTACCGACCACTTCGCCGGCGTTGCGCCGGACGAGTCGGTGGACCCGCGCGTGCTGGCCGAACTGCTGCGCCAGTGGAGCACGTTCCAGCCGGAATTCGCCTTCCTGCCGCGCAAGTTCAAGATCGCGATCTCGGCCTCGAAGGATGACCGCGCCGTGGTGCAGATGCATGACATCGGCATCTACGCCTACAAGAATGCCGACGGCGAAACGCGCCTGCGCATCCTGGCCGGTGGCGGCCTGGGCCGCACCCCGATCCTGGGCTCGGTGATCAAGGAAGACCTGCCGTGGCAGCACATGCTGACCTACGTCGAGTCGGCCATCCGCGTGTACAACCGCTATGGCCGCCGCGACAACAAGTACAAGGCCCGCATCAAGATCCTGGTGAAGGCCATCGGCGTGGAGAAGTTCGCGCAGGAAGTCGAGGAAGAATGGCAGCACAGCAAGGACGGCCCCGCCACGCTGACGCAGGTCGAGTTCGACCGCGTGGCCCAGTACTTCACGCCGCCCGCGTATGAAAAGCTGGCCGACACCGACGCCTCGTACGAAAACCACCTGCTGGAAGACAAGGCGTTCGCGCGCTGGGTCAGCCGCAGCGTGCACGGCCACAAGGTGCCGGGCTACGCCGCGGTGACGCTGTCGACCAAGCCGGGCCTGGCCTCGCCCCCGGGAGATGCCACCGACGCGCAGATGGAAGCCGTGGCGGACTTCGCCGACCAGTTCGGCTTCGGCGAGCTGCGCGTGGCGCACGAGCAGAACCTGGTGCTGCCGGACGTGAAGAAGCAGGACCTGTACGCACTGTGGCAACTGGCGAAGAAGGCTGGCCTGGCCACGCCGAACATCGGCCTGCTGACCGACATCATTGCCTGCCCGGGCGGCGACTTCTGCTCGCTGGCCAACGCCAAGTCGATCCCCATCGCGCAGGCGATCCAGGACCGTTTCGATGACCTCGACTACGTCTACGACCTGGGCGAGATCTCGCTGAACATCTCGGGCTGCATCAACGCCTGCGGCCACCACCACGTCGGCAATATCGGCGTGCTGGGCGTCGACAAGGATGGTTCGGAGTGGTACCAAGTCACGCTGGGCGGCGCGCAGGGCAACCAGACCGCGCTGGGCAAGGTGATCGGCCCGTCGTTCAGCGCCGAGGAAATGCCCGAGGTCGTGACCCGCATCATCGACACCTTCGTGGCCAACCGCATCGAAGACGAACGCTTTATCGAAACCCTGTCCCGCATCGGCATCGCCCCGTTCAAGGAGCGCGTCTATGCCGACAAGCAGCCGCGCGAGCGCGCCGAAGCCTGAGGACCGGAGAGACTGAACATGGCAAAGATCATTCAACTGCAACGCCAGGATGCAACGGGCAGTGCGAACGTCACCCCGGTGATCGTCGAAGACAACTGGACCGTGCTACGCGCCACTGAAGAGCAACCGCTGACCGAAGAGCGCATCGCCGCCGCAGTGCAAAGCCAGGACGCCGTGCTGTTCCCGCTGTCGGTGTGGAAGGCCAATGAAGCGCTGCTGGCCGGCCGCGACGCGGCCCGCACCGGCGTGTGGCTGGCGCCGGAAGACGAGCCGGGCGATGCCGCCGCGTACTTCGACCGCGTGTCGCTGGTAGCGGTGGACTTCCCGGTGTTCCGCGACGGCCGCGGCTTCTCCACGGCCTACCTGCTGCGCACCCGCTACAAGTGGGAAGGCCAGCTGCGCGCCGTCGGCGACGTGCTGCGCGACCAGCTCAACTTCATGAAGCGCTGCGGCTTCGATGCCTTCGCGGTCCGCGCCGACAAGAACATCGACGACGCCATCAAGGGCTTCACCGAGTTCACCGTGACCTACCAGGCTTCGGTCGACGAGCCGCTGCCGCTGTTCCGCCGTGCCCGCACCGAAGGCGGCGCCGTGCAGCCGAAGGCGACGGCATGAGCACGGTGCTGAGCGATATCGCGGTGGTCGATGCCAGTGCGGTGTCGGGACTGCGGCCGCCCGCGCTGTGGGTGGCGCCGGAATACACCGGCAGCATCGAAGCGCTGGAACAGAAGGAGCGCGAGCTGGGCGAGCGCCTGGCCGGCATCGCCGCGCGTTTCTACCGCGCGCGCTTTGCCTCCAGCCTGGCTGCCGAAGACATGGTGCTGACCGATGCCATCCTGCGCGGCACCCCCGCCGTGCGAGCCGGCATCCGCGTCTTCACGCTGCAGACCGGGCGCCTGCACGCCGAGACGCTGGCGGTGCTCGACAAGGTGCAGTCGCACTACGGCTACAGCATCGAGCAATACACGCCGGACGCCGAGGCGGTCGAGAACTACCTGAAGAAGCACGGCCTGAACGCCTTCTACGACAGCATCGACCTGCGCAAGGAATGCTGCGGCATCCGCAAGGTCGAGCCGCTCAACCGCGCGCTGTCGCACGCCGACGCCTGGCTGACCGGCCAGCGCCGCGAGCAGGCCGTGACGCGCGCCGAGCTGCCGTTCGAGGAAATGGACGACGCCCGCGGCATCCCCAAGTTCAATCCGCTGGCGGACTGGAGCGAGGCCGAGGTGTGGGCCTACCTGAAGCGCCACGACGTGCCGGTCAACGACCTGCACGCCAAGGGCTATCCCAGCATCGGCTGCGAACCCTGTACGCGTGCGGTACGCGCGGGCGAGGATGTGCGCGCGGGACGCTGGTGGTGGGAGAGCAAGGACTCGAAAGAGTGCGGGCTCCACGAACAGAACATCAAGCATTGAGGCCGGTACAAAAATGGGCATCATGAACGACATCGCAGAAGCCACCTCCAGTGTGGCGCACCTGTTGCAGGTACAGAACGACCATCTCGACCGCCTCGAAGCGGAATCGATCTACATCATCCGCGAGGTGGTGGCCGAGTGCCGCAACCCGGCGCTGCTGTTCTCCGGCGGCAAGGACTCGATCGTGATGCTGCACCTGGCGCTGAAGGCCTTCCGCCTGGGCGACCGCAAGATCGAGCTGCCGTTCCCGCTGGTGCATATCGACACCGGCCACAACTACCCGGAAGTGATCGAGTTCCGCGACCAGCGCGTGGCCGAACTGGGTGCGCGCCTGGTGGTGGGCCATGTGGAAGACTCGATCAAGCGTGGCACCGTGCGCCTGCGCAAGGAAACCGATTCGCGCAACGCGGCGCAGGCCGTGACGCTGCTGGAAACCATCGAGGCGCACAAGTTCGACGCGCTGATGGGCGGCGCCCGCCGCGACGAAGAGAAGGCCCGCGCCAAGGAACGCATCTTCTCGTTCCGCGACGAGTTCGGCCAGTGGGACCCGAAGGCCCAGCGCCCCGAGCTGTGGAGCCTGTACAACGCCCGCATGGCGCAGGGCGAGCAGATGCGCGTGTTCCCGATCTCGAACTGGACCGAGCTGGACGTGTGGCAGTACATCGCCCGCGAAAACCTGGCGCTGCCGCCGATCTACTACGCGCACCAGCGCGAAGTGGTGCGCAAGAACGGCCTGCTGGTGCCGGTCACGCCGATCACGCCCAAGCAGGACGGCGACGTCAGCGAAGTGCTGTCGGTGCGCTTCCGCACCGTCGGCGACATCAGCTGCACCTGCCCGGTGGCCAGCGTTGCCGATTCGCCGGAAGCGATCATCGCCGAGACCGCGGTGACCGAGATCACCGAGCGCGGCGCCACCCGCATGGACGACCAGACGAGCGAAGCCTCGATGGAGCGCCGCAAGAAGGAAGGCTACTTCTAAGCCGCAGCAAAGGATTCAGACATGACTCACCAAGCAACTCATCAAGGCCTGCTGCGCTTCATCACCGCCGGCTCCGTCGACGACGGCAAGAGCACGCTGATCGGCCGCCTGCTGTACGACAGCAAGGCTGTGCTGTCCGACCAGCTGACCGCGCTGGCCAACGCCAAGAACAAGCGCACCGCGGGCGAGCAGATCGACTTCTCGCTGCTGACCGACGGCCTGGAAGCCGAGCGCGAGCAGGGCATCACCATCGACGTGGCCTACCGCTACTTCTCGACCGCGCGCCGCAAGTTCATCATCGCGGATACGCCGGGCCACGAGCAGTACACCCGCAACATGGTCACCGGCGCCTCCACCGCGCATGCGGCCATCGTGCTGGTCGATGCCACGCGCGTCACCGTCAATGACGGCCGCGCCGAACTGCTGGCGCAGACCAAGCGCCACTCGGCGATCCTGAAGCTGCTGGAAATCCAGCACGTGATCGTCGCCGTCAACAAGATGGACCTGGTTGATTACAGCGAGCAGCGCTTCAACGAGATCCGCACCGCCTATACCGAACTGGCCGAGCAACTGGGCCTGAAGGACGTGCGCTATGTGCCGGTCTCCGCGCTGCGCGGCGACAACATCGTGCACGAGAGCGACGCCATGCCGTGGTACCAGGGCGAGCCGCTGCTGCCGCTGCTGGAAGAGCTGCCGGTGGAAGAAGCCGCGCCCGAGGATGACGCCGCGCTGCGCTTCCCGGTGCAGCTGGTGATCCGCCAGGACGGTTCGCAATCGGACGATTTCCGCGGCTATGCCGGCCGCGTGGAAGCCGGCACCGTGCGCGTCGGCCAGAGGCTGCGCGTGCTGCCCGCCAACCGCGAAGCGGTGGTGGCCGAAGTGCTGACACCGAATGGCGCCGCTGAATCGGCCAACGTCGGCGACACCGTCACCGTGCGCCTGGCCGAGGACGTCGATGTATCACGCGGTGACATGTTCGTTGCCGCCGACGCGACCGCGGCGTCGGCCAAGAAGCTGCAGGCCGACCTGTGCTGGTTCGACGACGAGTCGCTGAACCCGTCGCGCAAGTACGTGCTCAAGCACACCACGGCCAGCGTGTTCGCGCGCGTGTCGGCGGTGGACCGCGTGCTGGACGTGCACACGCTGTCGCACGAGACCGGCCGCCACGACATCCGCCTGAACGATATCGGTTCGGTGCAGATCTCGCTGCAGAAGCCGATCGTGTGCGATGCCTACGGCGATAATCCGGCAACGGGCGCCTTCGTGCTGATCGACGAGGCGACCAACCACACGGTGGCCGCAGGCATGATCCGTGCGTTCTCCTGATCGGTAATCAACAGGAACACGGCGGACGAGGGGCTGGAGATGGGCAAGCAGGCACGGAAGACTTACGGCAAGGTGTACCTCATCGGGGCAGGCCCCGGTGCGGCAGACCTCATTACGGTGCGTGGTGCACGGCTTTTGGGCGAAGCCCAGGTGGTGCTGCACGATGCACTGGTGTCACCGGAGATGCTGGCCTGGTGTCCGCAGGCGGAACTGGTCGAAGTCGGCAAGCGCTGCGGCCAGCGCTCCACCGCGCAGCTGTTCATCAACCGGCAGATCGTCGACCTGGCCGGCAAGTACGAGCGCGTGGTGCGCCTGAAGGGCGGCGACCCGATGCTGTTCGGCCGCGCCGACGAGGAACTGCAGGCGCTGGAAGCGGCCGGCATCGAATATGAGGTGGTGCCCGGCATCACCGCGGCGCTGGCGGCCGCGTCGGCCATCGGCAAGCCGCTGACCAGGCGCGGCGTGTCGCGCAGCGTGGCGTTTGCCACGCAGGCCAAGGCGGCGGACGGCGAGGGTTCGCCCGATATCGAAGCCGCGGTCAGGGCCGACACGCTGGTCTACTACATGGGCCGCGACCAGGCCGCCTCGATCGCCGCGCAACTGATCGCGCACGGCAAGCCCGCATCGACGCCGGCATGGGTGGTGGAAGCCGCCACCACGCCGCGCCAGCGCAGCCGCGAGTTCACGCTCGGCCAGATGGCGGCCGGGGAAGCGGCGGCATGGATTGACCCGGTGCAACCCAGCTTGCTGATGATCGGCGCCGCGCTGGCCGCGCGCGCGACGGAGGCGCCGCGGGAGGACGTGGGCGTGACTGAAGTGCGCACGCCGCGCGCTGCCTGAGCCACAAGCGCACGCCAGAATGACAAAGCCCCGTGCCGGTATGCCGGCACGGGGCTTTTTTCATTGTTTCGAGGCAAGGTGCCGCTCAGGGCTGTGCGCGATCCGCGCCCGGCAGCGACGCCATGCAGTAAGCCGCGATCGCATCCAGCACCGCATCGGACTCGCCGACCGCGGCCGCGCAGTGAAGCTGCAGGCCAGGATGGGCCTGCCGGCACTGGTCGAGAAGGGCAGGCAGGTCGCGCCGGATATGGCCGCCCTGGCCAAAGAACACCGGCACCACGGTGACCTCGGCCACGCCGCCCGCGGCAAGTTCCGCCAGCGTATCCGGCAGCAGGGGCGACATCAGTTCCAGGAACGACAGCCGCACTTCGCAGCCGGGCAGGGCGGCAACCAGCTTCTGCTGCAGCCGCTCGAACGGCTCGCGCCAGCGCGCATCGCGCGCGCCGTGTGCGAACAGGACCAGGGCACGACCGGAAGCTGCCATGGCCGTCCTCAGTGCCGGTCGACCCAGCGCAGCGCCAGCAGCGCCACCGTCAGGTAAAGCGTGCCTGGCACCAGCGCGGAGATGATCGGCGGCCAGGTATGCAGCAGGCCGACGTGCGAGAACAGCGTATTCGACAGGTGGAACGACAGCCCCAGCATGATGCCGCCGAACACCTTCACGCCCACCGCCCCGGCACGCGCGTGCAGGTAGGCAAAGGGCAGGGCCAGCGCCACCATCACGAACAGCGTCAGCGGGTAGATCACCTTTTTCCAGAACGCGATCTCGTAGCGCTGCGTGTCCTGCTTGTTGTCGCGCAGGTGGCGGATATAGCGGAACAGGTCCAGCGTCGACATCCGCTCCGGCGTCACCAGCAGCACCGACAGGATCTGCGGTGTCAGCTCCGAGTGCATCGCCACGCGCGGGAATTTGAGCTGCTCGGCGCGGAAATCCGGCGCCAGTGCATCACGCGGCGGCGCGGGCTTGGCCGGATCGGCCTGCGGCATCAGCTCGGTAAAGCGCGTCTCGCTGACCCCTTGCAGTTCCCACGCCTGGCCGCCCTGGTAGCGGCCTTCGTTGGCCACGCGGATCACGCGCAGGCGGTATTGCGGGTCGAATTCGTAGATGGTGATGCCGGTGATGGTCTGGTCCGGGCGCAGCCCCGCCACGTTGACGAAGCGGGTGATCTCGCCGCCGCCGGCCGGATCCTGGTCGCGGTCCTTGACCCAGACGCCGGAACGGAAGCCCGCCGATACCGTCGCGCCGATCGCCTCGAGCTTGAGCTTCTGCGCATACTGCTCCGCGCGCGGGCCGATGAACTCGCCGAAGAGAAAGGTCACGATCGCCAGCGGCACCGCCAGCTTGAACAGCGAGAACAGCGCCTGCCGCGTATTCAGGCCGGCGACACGGAAGATGGTGAACTCGGACTGGCTGGCCAGCTGCGAGAACACGTAGATCGCACTGATCAGCACCGCGATCGGCAGCACCTCGTAGACCCGGGTAGGGGCCTGCAGCAGCACGTGGAACAGCGCCACCAGCGAGGTGTACTGGGCGTTGACGTTCTCCAGCTCGTTGAGCATGTCGAAGAACACGAACAGCGACAGCACCGCGAACAGGATGAAGGCGAACACGCTATAGACCAGCCGCCCGAAGTAGCGTTCATAGACGCGCAGGATCCTCATGCCTGGCTCCCGCTGGTGGCGGCATTGCGCCGTTTCAGGCCGAACACGGCGCGCCAGCCGCCCAGGCTGCGGTTCTGCCGGTAGCGGAACAGCATCAGCGCCCCCAGGAACACCGTCAGGTGGATCGGCCACCAGGCCAGCCAGAACGGCACCGAGCCGTTGCGCACCCAGGACTGCGTCAGGTTGACCAGGTTGCTGTAGGTCAGGTAGATCAGCACCGCGAACACCAGCGGGGTATAGCGGCCCAGGCGCGGGTTCACATAGGCCAGGGGGATCGCGATCATCACGAAGTTAAACGCCAGGATCGGCAGCGAGATACGCCAGATCAGCTCGCCCAGGTTCTCGCGCGTGGGGTTGCGGATCAGCTCGATGGTGTCGCGGCTCTTGGGCGGCAACTTGGCCTCGGACTCGGGCGGCTTGCTGTCCACCTTGACCGCGTAGCGTTCGAACTCGACGATGCGGTAGTCGATCTGGCCGGGCGTGCCGGAATAGCGGCGGCCGTTCTCCATCACAACCAGGCGGTCGCCATTGGGCATGGTCTCGAACTTGCCCTGGTGCGCCAGCGCCACGCCGATCTTGTCGGCCTCGGCATTGGCGACGAAGACATTGCGCGCGAACTTCATGCCGGGGTCCATGCCCTCGATGAACAGCACGTAGTTGGCCTTGGCCGGCTCGATGAAGCGGCCGGCGGCGATCATCGACATCACCCCGCGCTGCTCGAAGCGGTCGCGGAACAGCGCGCTCTGCTGGTTGGCCCACGGCCACGCGAACATGCCCAGCAGCAGCGCCAGCACGATGAACGGCGCGGCGAACTGCAGCACCGGCTTGACCAGGTCGCGCAGCGAGATGCCGGCCGAGAACCACACCACCATCTCCGAATCCTTGTACCAGCGCGTGAGCACGATCAGGGTCGAGATAAACAGGGTGGCCGACAGCAGGATGGACAGGTAGCCGATGGTGGCCAGGCCGATCAGCATCAGCACGTCGTTGGGACTGGCCTTGCCGTTGGCGGCCAATCCCAGGATGCGGATCACGAGCGACGTGAGCATGAAGGTCAGCATCACCAGGAACACCGCCCCGGCGGTGTAGGCGAGCTCGCGTCGCAGGGCTTGTTGAAGGATCATGCGGGTTCGGTTCCGGGCTGCCGGCCGGAGCGGGCGATGTGCCGTGCGAGGTGCCTGGCAGAACAGCGGGCTGGCAGCACAACTGGCTGTCAGCGTGGCCGGGGCGTATCAGCGGCGGCAGGTCGCGGGGTAAAAATCGCGGATAATGGAGGCTTTCGTGTCTAACGAGCCCCTGGAAGGAAGCGCGATGGAATTTAGCACAAAAGCCCTTGATTTGAGCAAAGCCGGCCAAAATGGTTTCCTGGCGACCAAGACCGACTGCCTCGTGGTCGGCCTGTTCGAGGGCCAGAACCTGGCCGGCGTGGCCAAGGCGCTGGATACGGCCACCAAGGGCTTGGTGGCGCGGCTGGTCAAGCAGGGCGACTTCGAAGGCAAGCGCGGCACCCACCTGATGCTGCACGAAGTGGCCGGCGTCGGCGCCGCGCGCGTGCTGCTGGTGGGCCTGGGCAAGGAAGCCGAGTTCTCGGACAAGGCCTTTGCCGACGCCGTGCGCACCGCGGTGCGTGCCTTGTCGTCCACGCGCGCCACCACCGCGCTGTGGTGCCTGGCGCAGCAGGCGCCGCAGCAGCGCGACGTTTCGTGGGCCATCATCAGCACCATCACGCTGGTGCGCGACGCCGGCTACCGGTTGCTCGAGCGCCACCCCGGCCTGAAGCGCGCCAATGCCAACGGCAAGCCCAACGGCGCCGACAAGTCGTCGCTGCGCAAGGTCGTGATCGCGGTCGACAGCAGCGACGCCCGCGCCGCCACCCAGGCCGCTGTGCGCGGCACCGCCATCGCCAACGGCATGGAAGTGACGCGTGACCTGGGCAACCTGCCGTCCAATATCTGCACCCCGACCTACCTGGCCAATGCCGCGCGCAGCATCGCCAAGCGCCACAAGCTCAAGGCCGAAGTGCTGGGCCGCAAGCAGATCGAGGCGCTCAACATGGGCGCCTTCCTGGCCGTGACCAAGGGCAGCGAGGAGCCGCCGCAGTTCATCGTGCTGCGCTATGACGGCGCCGGTGCCAAGCAGGCGCCGGTGGTGCTGGTGGGCAAGGGCATCACCTTCGACACCGGCGGCATCTCGCTCAAGCCGGGCGAGGGCATGGACGAGATGAAGTACGACATGTGCGGCGCCGCCTCGGTGCTGGGCACCATCCAGGCCGTGGCCGAGATGGGCCTGAAGCTCAACGTCGTGGCCGTGGTGCCGACCTGCGAGAACATGCCCAGCGGCGTCGCCACCAAGCCGGGCGATGTCGTCACCAGCATGTCGGGCCAGACCATCGAGATCCTGAACACCGACGCCGAGGGCCGCCTGATCCTCTGCGACGCGCTGACCTACGTCGAGCGCTTCAAGCCGGCCGCGGTGATCGACGTGGCCACGCTGACCGGCGCCTGCATCATCGCGCTGGGCCACCAGAACAGCGGCCTGTACTCGCGCTCCGACATGCTGGCCGACCAGCTGCTGCAGGCCGGCCGCCATGCCATGGATACCGCCTGGCGCATGCCGCTCGATGACGAGTACCAGGACCAGCTCAAGTCCAACTTCGCCGACATGGCCAATATCGGCGGGCGCCCGGCGGGCAGCGTGACCGCGGCCTGCTTCCTGTCGCGCTTTACCGAGAAGTACGACTGGGCCCACCTGGACATCGCCGGCACCGCCTGGAAGAGCGGTGCGGCCAAGGGCGCCACTGGCCGCCCGGTGCCGCTGCTGACGCAGTTCCTGATGGACCGCGCGGCCTGACGGCAGCAGTCAGCCACCCCGGCAACGCAAGCAGCAAACGCCCATGACGCGCATCGACTTCCACAGCAACGTGCCGGACCTGCTCGGCTATGTCTGCCGGCTGGTCCGCAAGGCCTACGGCGCCGGCCAGAAGGTAGTGATCCACGGCACGCCGGCGCAGCTGGCGGACCTGGATGCGCGCCTGTGGACCTTTTCGGCGCTGGATTTCCTGCCGCATTGCGGGCTTGAACACCCCAATGCGGCGGTCACGCCGATCCTGCTGGCCGCCACCACCGAAGGCGTGCCGCACCACCAGCTGCTGATCAACGTGTCCGACCAGCCGCCGGCGCAATTCGCCAGTTTCGAACGCCTGATTGAAGTGGTGGGGTCCGGCGACGCCGCCCGCGAAGCCGGCCGCCAGCGCTACCGCTTCTACCGCGAACGCGGCTATCCGCTGACTCATCACGATATCGGCCAGCCCAAGGGAGACGCAGCATGAGCGAACGCACCACATCGCGGGTGATTCCGCGGCCGGGGCCCAACGACAGCATTCCGCTGCTGACGGAGGTGGTCGAACTGCCGGATGCGGAATCGGCGGCGCAGCCGCAGGCCGCTACGCAGGAGGGCGTCATCGATACCTTCGGCATGGCCGAATCCGGCATGGTCATGCATGTGGGCGATACTGGCGATAGCGCGGAGCCGCAGGCCGAAGCAGCGGCGCCGCAAGCCCCGGCAGGGGCGACCGATCCCGGCGAGGACGACCTGCGCGCCATGCGCAGCGAGCTGCTGTCGCGCGTGATGCTGCGCTTTCGCACCGAGTGGCCGCAGGTGGTCGAGGCCCATACCGAAGCCACGCTGCAGGCGCGGCTGGCGCCGCTGACGGCGCAGCTCGCCAGCGAGCTGACGCAGTCGCTGGAGGCCCGGCTGGTGGAGTGGCTGGACGCCACGCTGGAGGAGATCGAGCGGACGCCGGGCGGGGATTGAAGCGAGCCGTCGCCCCCCTTGGCGCGGCCGGCATGCAAGACGCCTCAGCCAACAAAAAAGCCCGCGGGATTGCGGTAATGCCGTTCAGTTAAGTCTGAACGGCATTTTTCTTTGCAGGGGTTGTAAACAA